>NZ_JBYOJS010000012.1:0-115164 GCF_057798895.1 Cupriavidus sp. 22TCCZM04-2 | reverse complement strand
ACGCGGCTAGCGCCCGCGCCAGCCCCACCCCCCCCCGCCCCCCGGCAGCGCGGGGCCGCTTCAGTGTTCAGTGATGACCTCGGTGATGACTTCGCCTACTCCGAGGCCAGCATGCCGTAGCGGTGCACGTGGATATGGTTTCGCACATCGCGTACGCCGAACACCGACTCCGCGACGTCTTCAATCTCGTACTTGCTGCGCCGGTCGTTCACCGTGCCCTCCATCGTCACCACGCCGTCGTGGACATGGACCGTTACTTCGCTCACATCGAGCCCGTGTTCATGCGCGAGCCGCGTGCACACATCGTCGTGGATGCGGTCATCGGCGCGCTGATAGTTGCGCGGGCCTTCGCCGCGGCGGTATCCGGGGTCCCCGCGCCCGTACTGGCGGCGTTGGCGCTCCCGCTCGCGTTGTTCATCGATCCCGCACTGGAGATAGCGGCCCGGCTCCTGGCGCGGACCAAGGCGGGCATCGTCGTACTCGTGGCGCATGGAAGCCCCGTACCGGGGTCTGTTCCACCCTTCGGCATATTCGCCGCCCCACCGCTCATCGGGCATCCTTTCCTGCCGCCCTCCCAGGCCACGCCCGGCTTCGCGCGGCAACCGCTCTTCAGGGTTGCCATGCTGTGCGGACAGCTGGCGCATGCGTTCGGTGCGCGCATGCGCCGGCAAATTGCTGTAGCCCTGGTCATTGCCGCCGTACTTGCGCTGGGCCGGCCTGCGCAGGTAATCGTCATCGCCGCGCGCGAAGTCGTCATCACGGCGGCGATCAGGATAATCGCTTCGTCTCATTGATTGATCTCCTTTGCCTGCGCCGGCGCCATGGCAATGATTTCAAGCAGCGGTAAGAACGACCACGTGAGGCGGCGACGCGTCAGCGGCCGCCCGGGACACTCAGGCGCCGTCCAGGAAGTTGCTCGGGCGTCCCATGGGCCGGCCAAGGTTGGGGCTGACCCACTGCGCGCCGTTGCCATACGGGTCAGGCATCCGCTGCTGCATGGTGCCCGGCATATTGACGTCTGGTTGCATCGGCATGGCGCCAGGCTGTGCCGGCATGGTGGAAGGCTGCGATTCGGGAGCCAGGTCCTGGCGCGTCGTCGCATTGGTGCCCTGCGTATAAGGATCGAACTTGTCGCCTACGCGTGCGCCCTGCGTATAGGGGTCGCGCGGCGTTGCGGGCGTCTGTGCCATGGCAGGAATCGCCGCCGCGGCGAGCACCGCGGCCAATAAGACGCGGCTCGGTCGTAAATGCTTCATGGTTGCCTCCGTTCGCGCGCAACAGTGCGCGCGTGTCGCCTTTCTCTAGCGAAAGGCATGCCCGGCGCGGAGGAGAAGTGGTGAAAGTGGCGCACCAAACCCGGAAGCAAAACCCGGAACTGCCTCGACAGGGCCGCCGGACGACCCTGTCGCGGCATCGGCATGCCGGCGTTCAGCCGACGCTGGCGCGTGCCGGCTCCTCGGTACGTGCCAGCACGGGCACCAGCGCCGCGCCGGTGTGGCTGGCGGGCAGGCGCGACAGCGACTCCGGATCGGTCGCGCCGACAATGGTGCCACCGCCTGCGCCACCTTCGGGGCCCAGGTCGATGATCCAGTCGGCCTCGGCGATCACGTCGAGGTCATGCTCGATCACCACCACGCTGTGACCACCGTCGGTGAGCCGGTGCAGCACGCGGATCAGGCGCGCCACGTCGGCCATGTGGAGGCCCACGGTCGGTTCGTCCAGTACGTACAGCGTGTGCGGCGCCTTCTGCCCGCGGCGCGTGATGTCATCGCGCACCTTGCTCAGCTCCGTGACCAGCTTGATGCGCTGCGCTTCGCCGCCGGACAGCGTGGGGGATGGCTGTCCGAGCGTCAGGTAGCCCAGGCCGACATCCTTCATGAGCTGCAGCGGATGGGCGATGTTCGACATCGCGGAGAAAAATTCCAACGCTTCGTCGATCTCCATCGTCAGCACTTCGCCGATGTTCTTGCCGCGCCAGGTCACGGCCAGGGTCTCGGGGTTGAAGCGCTGGCCGTGGCAGACATCGCATGGCACCTTGACGTCCGGCAGGAAGCTCATGCCGATGGTGCGCACGCCCTGCCCTTCGCAGGCCGGGCAGCGGCCGTCGCCCGTATTGAACGAGAAGCGCGACGCAGTGTAGCCACGCGCACGCGCTTCCAGCGTGTCGGCGAACAGGCGGCGAATGGTGTCCCACACACCGATATACGTGGCCGGACACGAGCGCGGCGTCTTGCCAATGGGGGTCTGGTCGACTTCCAGCACGCGGTCGATCGATTCCCAACCCGTGATCGCGTCGCAGCCGTGCCAGTTGTGCTCGACCTTCAGCGCCTTCTTCTCTGCCCGGGCGCCCTTGGCGCCGGCCGCCTGCTGCGCGGCATTGCGTGCGCGGCGCGTGGCCGGCGACGACATCACCGAACGGCCCACCGCATCGAGCAGGTTGGTCATCAGCACATCGCGCGCGAGGGTGGACTTGCCCGAACCGCTGACGCCCGTGATCGCCACCAGCCGCGCCAGCGGAATGCGCGCCGTGACATTGCGCAGGTTGTGCAGCGACGCCCCGTGGACGGTGAGCCATTCGGGCGGATCGGCAGGCTTGCCTGCTGCGCCAGGCCTGACCGTGCGCCGCGCCTGCAGCGGATGGACGATGGGCCGGGCCAGGAATTGCCCGGTGGTGGAACCTGCCGCGGCAGCCAGGTCCGCCACGCCGCCCTGCGCCACCAGCGTGCCGCCGCGCTTGCCCGCGCCAGGACCGATATCGATGATGTGGTCGGCCCGACGGATGGTGTCTTCGTCGTGCTCCACGACCACCAGCGTATTGCCCTTGTCGCCGAGCTTTCGCAGCGCATCGAGCAGGATCTTGTTGTCGCGCGGATGCAGGCCGATGGTCGGTTCGTCCAGCACATAGCACACGCCCTGAAGGTTGCTGCCGAGCTGCGCGGCCAGGCGGATGCGCTGTGCCTCGCCGCCGGACAGGCTCGGCGCGGCACGGTCCAGGCTCAGGTAGCCAAGCCCGACTTCCTCCAGGAACTGCAAGCGGCTGCCGATCTCGCTGATGACATCGCGCGCGATTTCGGCATCGCGTCCGGTCAGGTGCAGCCCGTCGACCCAGCGGCGGGTGTCCGAAACCGTCCACTGCGCCACGTCGACAATCGCGTTCTCGTCGAAGGTCACGGCGCGCGCGACCAGGTTCAGGCGCGTGCCATGGCAGTCCGGACACGGGGTATCGCCCACGCCTTCCGGCTCCTGCTCCTCGGACGGCAGGCTTTGCTCGCGGCCGCGGTCATCGCCGGCCAGCACGGTGTCGTCGAACACCGCGCGCTGCTCGCGCGTCAGCGTCAGGCCCGTGCCCACGCAGGTGGTGCACCAGCCGTGCTTGCTGTTGTACGAGAACATGCGCGGGTCCAGCTCGGGGTAGCTGGTGCCGCAGACGGGGCAGGCGCGCTTGGTCGAAAATACTTTGACCTCGCCCACATGCGCGGTGCCGTCGCCGCCATGCATGGCGTCGTGCAGGCCGTCGAGCGGCGCCAGCAGGTGCATCACGCCCTTGCCGGCTTCGAGCGCTTGCGCGAGCAAGGCGCGCAACTGCCCTTCGTTGTCGGGTGAGATCACCAGGTCGCCCACGGGCAGCTCGATGGTGTGCTCGCGGAAGCGGTCCAGACGTGGCCATGGATCGACCGGCAGGAATTCGCCGTCCACGCGCAGGTGCGTATTGCCGCGCGCCTTGGCCCATTTGGCGAGATCCGTATAGACGCCCTTGCGGTTCACCACCAGCGGCGCGAGGAAGCCGACATGCTCCCCGCGATGGTCGCGCAGGAGCTGAGCCGCGATGGAGTCAGGACTTTGCGAGGTCACCGGCGCGCCGTCATGCACGCAGTGCTGGATGCCCAGCTTCACATACAGCAAGCGCAGGAAGTGCCAGACTTCCGACGTGGTCGCGACCGTGCTCTTGCGGCCGCCGCGCGACAGGCGCTGCTCGATCGCAACGGTCGGCGGAATGCCGTAGACCGCATCGACCTCCGGGCGGCCCGCCGGCTGCACGATCGAACGCGCATAGGCGTTGAGCGACTCCAGGTAGCGGCGCTGCCCTTCGTGGAACAGGATGTCGAATGCGAGCGTCGACTTGCCCGAACCCGACACGCCTGTCACCACGTTGAACTTGCCGTGCGGAATATCGACGTTGAGCGATTTCAGGTTATGTTCGTGCGCGTTGACGATGCGCACCACATCCTCGCCTTCGATCACGCGGCGTGCGCGCCGGGCCTGCAATGCGGCTTGCAACGGCACGCCGTCGCTTTCGGCGCGCTCGGCGGCCAGCGTCCCGGCCTCGCCCAGCGCGGCGTCGTAGTGGATCAGCGCCTGGCCGGTATGCGACTCCGCGCAGCCCTTCACATCGTCCGGGGTGCCCGTGCAGACCACCCGGCCGCCGGCATCGCCACCTTCCGGGCCGAGGTCGATCAGCCAGTCGGCGGCGCGGACTACGTCCAGGTTGTGCTCGATCACCACCAGCGAATGGCCGCCATCCAGCAGCTTGCCGAACGCGCGCATCAGCTTGGCGATATCGTCGAAATGGAGGCCCGTGGTGGGCTCGTCGAACATGAACAGGCGCTTGGGGGATGTGTCCGGGCGAATCACGCGGCCCTTGGGCTGCGCCGCCTGCGCGGCTTCGGCCAGGAAGCCTGCTAGCTTGAGGCGCTGCGCCTCGCCGCCCGACAGCGTCGGCACGGGCTGGCCCAGCTTCACGTACTCCAGGCCGACATCGACGATGGGTTGCAGCACGCGCAGCACCGCTGCGTCGCCGGCGAAATAGGTGACGGCCTCGGACACGGTCAGTTCGAGCACGTCGGCCACGCTCAGCGCGCGCGGCGGCCGCCCCGGCACGGTGCGCTCGATCTTCACCTCCAGCACTTCGGGACGGTAGCGGGTGCCGTCGCAATCCGGGCAGCGCAGGTAGACGTCGCTGAGGAACTGCATCTCGACGTGCTCGAAGCCCGAGCCGCCGCAGGTCGGGCAGCGCCCGTCGCCGGAGTTGAAGCTGAAGGTTCCTGCCGTATAGCTGCGCTGTATGGCCATCGGCGCCTTGGCGAAGATCTTTCGGATCTCGTCGAATGCGCCCACGTAGCTGGCCGGATTGGAACGCGCGGTCTTGCCGATCGGCGACTGGTCGACGAACACCACGTCATCGACGAGGTCCGCGCCACGCAGCGCGCGGTGCGCGCCCGGCGATTCCGTGGCCTTGCCGAAATGGCGCGCCATGGCGGGGTACAGCACGTCCTGCAGCAGCGTGGACTTGCCCGAGCCGGATACGCCCGTCACGCACACCAGCCGCTGCAGCGGGATTTCCACCGTCACGTCCTGCAGGTTGTGCTCGGTCGCGCCTTCCAGCACGATGCGCGGCCCGGTGTCATCCACCGGGCGACGCTGCCAGTGCGAAGCGTCGGCCACGCGCTTGCGTCCGCCCAGGTAGTCGCCGGTGAGCGTGCCCGCGGCGCGGATGTCCTTGGGCGTGCCGTCAAAGATGATGGTGCCGCCACGTTCGCCCGGGCCGGGGCCCATGTCGATCAGGCGGTCGGCGGCCAGCATCACCGACGGGTCGTGTTCGACCACCACGAGCGTGTTGCCGGCATCGCGCAGGCGGTGCATGGCCTCGACAATGCGATTCAGGTCGCGCGGGTGCAGGCCGATGCTCGGCTCGTCCAGCACGAACAGCGTGTTGACCAGCGAGGTGCCGAGTGCCGTGGTCAGGTTGATGCGCTGGACCTCGCCGCCCGACAGCGTGCGGCTCTGGCGATCCAGTGTCAGGTAGCCCAGGCCCACGTCGCACAGGTACTTGAGCCGTGTACGGACTTCCGCCAGCAGCAGCTTGAGCGCATCGTCGAGCATGCTGCCCGATAGCGTCAGGTCATCGAAGAAACGGCGGATGCGCGCGATCGGCATCAGCATCAGGTCATGCACGGTCAGGCCGGGCAATGCCTCGAGCTGCGTGCGGTCCCAGTCCACGCCGCGCGGCAGGAAGCGGCGTTCGGGCGGCAGCACGGTGTCGGCGTTGTCCTTCGAACCCAGGCGCCAGAGCAACGATTCCGTCTTCAGGCGCGCGCCGCCGCAGGTTTCGCACGGCGTATAGCTACGGTACTTGGACAGCAGCACGCGGATATGCATCTTGTACGCCTTGGACTCCAGGTAGCTGAAGAAGCGCATGACGCCGTACCACTGCTTGTTCCACTGGCCATTCCAGTCGGGCGAGCCATGCACGACCCAGTGGCGCTGGGCATCGGTCAGCTCCGACCACGGCGTGTCGCGCGGGATGTCGGCCTTGATGGCGTAGCGCATCAGGTCGTCCTGGCATTCCTTCCACGCCGGCGTCTGCATCGGCTTGATGGCGCCCTGGCGCAGGCTTTTGCGCACGTCCGGAATGACCAGCCCGAGATCCACGCCGATCACGCGGCCAAACCCGCGGCAGGTCTCGCAGGCCCCATAGGCTGAGTTGAACGAGAACAGCGCCGGCTGCGGATCGGCATAGCGCAGGTCGCTGTCGGGGCTGTGCAGCCCAGTGGAAAAGCGCCAGATGGGGCCCTCGCCTTCCTCGGCCAGGACATAGATGTTGACGCGGCCGCCCCCGCGCCGCAGCGAGGCTTCGATCGCTTCCACCGCCCGCGCCTTTTCGACCGACTCGACGCGGAAGCGATCGGCCACCACGTCGAGCATCTTGCGCGACCCGGTCGGCGATTCGACCACGCGCTGCGCCTGAACGCGCGTATAGCCGCTGACCGACAGCCATTGCTGGACTTCCTCTTCGGTGGTCGACTCTGGCAGCTCGACCGGGAACGTCACGACCAGGCGCGCATCGTGGCGCGGCTGGCCTTTGGCGGTGCGGGAGACCAGTTCCGCATAGATCGTTTCGGGCGAATCGTGCCGCACGGGCTGTGCGGTCTGCCGGTCGAACAGTTCCGCGGCGCGCGCATAGAGCAGCTTCAGGTGGTCGTTCAGCTCGGTCATCGTCCCGACCGTCGAGCGCGAACTCCGCACCGGGTTGGTCTGGTCGATCGCGATGGCCGGCGGTACGCCATCCACGCGCTCCACCTGCGGACGATCCATGCGGTCGAGGAACTGGCGCGCGTAGGCACTGAACGTTTCCACGTAGCGCCGCTGGCCCTCCGCATAGAGTGTGTCGAACACCAGGCTGGACTTGCCCGACCCGGAGGGGCCGGTCACCACCGTCATCTCGCCGGGGCGGAGATCGAGGTCGACATCCTTGAGGTTGTGCTGGCGGGCGCCCCGAATACGGATCAGCTGCTTGCTCGACACGTTTTTCTCTTTTGGATCAAATAGTTAGTCGGCCAACGGGCGTGCCGGGCCGCGCGAGAAAAATACCTTAGCACAGCGGTGGGCGCGCGCATGCACGCCCTTTCGGGGGCGCTCCAAGCTCGCGGAACCCGCGCCGCCCAACTACTGTATATCCATACAGTTTAACACTCTGGAAAGGAACAAGACACGCTTCTTGCGGCATCGGCGGAAAGCACTATCGTGACGTCCTCGACAACTCAGTGTATTTCGTTTATTGCGAATTTCGTTTGTTTCGAATAGGGTGTGTAGGTGCCGATGAAACCTACGAGATTCCGAAAATGACCGCCAACCTGACTACCATGAGCCTTCCCGGAGAAAAGGAAGTCCAGGCCGCCGGACTGGGCCACCGCATGCTGGCCGCCTACCTTGCGACCGGCTTCGATATACAGAAGATCCAGATCTTCGACGAAAGGAATGAACCCCATCAGATCGAGTTGCCGACCACCGCGCTGCGGCTGCTGGTGGATATCCTGGCTCAACTGGCCGACGGCAACGCCGTGCAGGTCGTTCCGGTTCATGCGGAACTGACCACCCAGGAAGCGGCCGATCTGCTCAATGTCTCGCGGCCGTACCTGGTCAAACTGCTTGAAGACGGCGCGCTGCCCTTCCACAAGACCGGCAAGCACCGGCGAGTACGTTTTCACGACCTGATGGAGTACAAGCGAAAACGCGATCGGGTCAGTACCGATGCAATGACCGAGCTCGCGGCACAGGCACAAGCATTGGGAATGGGCTACGAGTGAGGCATTCCACATTTACGGTCTTGTACGATGCTGCGTCCTCTACCCGGCGCCGTTGCGCGATTTGCTCGTCTGGCTGGCGCTTTCGGGGCGCTTCCGCGCGCGCTGGACCGCGCGCATCCATGAGGAATGGAAACGCAATCTGCTGAAGATCCGGCCGGATCTGTCGCGCAGCCAGCTCGATCGGACATCCGCACTGATGGACACCGCCGTACCGGATGCGGTGGTGTCGCGGCATTGGTCGGTGCTGTGCAAAACCACCGCCGCACGCTGCGAAATCCAGTGCTGAGTGCCGAGGCCTATCTGGAGACCCTGGTCAGGCAAGGCCTGCGAGGCACGGCGAAAGAACTGGAGTCCTACCGGCCGACCTTGTAGCCGGCCATAATGCTCAGTCCAGCAAATGTCCCATCCGTGACCGCTTGGTCGCCAGGTATTTTTCGTTTTCGGCGTTGGCAGGGACGATATGCCGCAGCTGTTCTTTCACGACGATGCCGGCCTTCTCGAGTGCATCGGCCTTGAGGGGGTTATTGCTCATCAGGCGCACGGACTTCACGCCCCACTGGTGCAGCAGGTCGGCGGCGAACGCATAGTTGCGTGCGTCGATGGCCTGGCCGAGTGCCAGGTTGGCGTCGACCGTATCGAGCCCGGTGTCTTGCAGCGCGTAGGCGCGGATCTTCTCGGCCAGGCCGATGCCACGGCCTTCGTGTCCACGCAGGTACAGCAGGATGCCGCGCCCTTCGGCGGCGATCTTTTCCATCGCCAGTTCCAGCTGAGGGCCGCAATCGCAGCGGCAGGATCCGAACACGTCACCGGTCAGGCACTCCGAATGCATGCGGATCAGCACATCTTCGCCCGTGATGTCTCCCACGCTGAGGGCAAGGTGCTCGGTGCCCGAATCTACGCCCTTGAAGGCGTGTGCGGTGAATTCGCCGAATCGGGTGGGCAGGCGCGCCGAATCGATCAGCGTAATTTCTGTGTCGTTCATACCGGTATTCAAGGAAATCAGGGGCCGGCCAGGCCGGCGCCGCTCGATATTATGAGCGGAATTGTATCTTGGCGCTTGTCGACAGCGCCCACGGGCGCTTTGAACGGCTTGTTCAGAAGCCTGCAATGGCCTCATGCAAACGGCTGGAATCGACCTATGGCGCGACGGAGGGCTCTCTTTTCAAGGTCCGCAGTATGAAGGTCGAGTGGCTGTGGCGCAGGCCCGGCAGCTTGTAGAGCTTGTGCCGCAGGAACTCCTCGTAGCCCTCGGTGCCGGCCACGGCTACCTTGATCAGGTAGTCATACTCGCCCGTCAGCAGATGGGCCTCCAGCACTTCCGGCAATTCGGCCAGCGCCTTGCCGAAACGGTCGAACATTTCGTCGTCATGGCGCTCCAGCGTGACCTCGATCAGGACCGTATCCGGCAGGCCCAGCGCCTTCTGGTTCAGCAGCGCCGCATAGCCTTCGATCACGCCGCTTTCTTCAAGTGCGCGCACGCGGTTCCAGCACGGCGTGGCGGACAGGCCAACCTGCTCCGCGAGCCTGGCATTCGACAACCGGCCATCGCGCCGCAATTCGCGCAGGATGCGGCGGTCGATTTCGTCGAGCTTGGGGACAGATGCCACGGGATATCTCCATAGAGAGGAATCATCTTTTTGATATTCTATTTCATGAAGATGATTCTTCTTCTGATAGCGCCATTCCGCAGGAATTTCAGAAGCTCATTTTCCCGGCCGGCTGGTAAATTTACCTGACCGATACACTTGCTTTCCACGTCACATGCTCGCCACCTCTCGCCCGACTTTGCAACTCGATTTCCGCCTGAGCGACGATGATCTGCTTGGCGCCATGGAATGGGTCCTGGCCAATGCACGCCGCACTGGCCTGTCCCTGCGGCAATTGCAATTTGATGCCTCCGCCCGGCATCGGGTAAATGCCACGCTGACCGCGGCCGATGCCGACTTGCTGCACCTCTTCGTCCGACGCCTGGGCAACGGCATGGACGTGGAGGTCTTGACGGCGGATTTCGGGAACGACGAACCGGGCGAGTACGCCGCCGTCCCGGCTACCTTCGCATCCGCCCTGGCCCTGCACGCCTGACTTGCCGGTTCAAGCCGGCAGCAATTCGATGCCGTCCAGTTGGGCGGCGCAGATATCCCGGACGATCGACACGAAGTCCGCCACATAGGGCCGCTGTGAGATGGCGGCCGGAACCGTGGCGTACAACTCGCTCCACAGCCCTTTCGTCCCAATGCGTTTGGCCAGCACGTAATCGTGGTCGACGTAGTTCTTCACGCCCCAGTTCGGCAACGCCGCCACGCCACGGCGACTGGCGACCAGCTGAAGCACGGCCACGGTCAGCTCGGCGGTACGCCGCTGCAGGTGGATTCCCGCCGGTTCCAGCACCTCGCGGATCAGGTCGATACGCGGCTCGGGCACCGGGTAGGTGATCAGCGTCTCGCCCTCCAGGTCGGCGGCCTCGATACGCCGCTTGTTGCGCAGGCGGTGCTCGTTGGCCAGCACGGCCAGGATCTCGAAGCGGAACAGCGGTGCGACTTCAAGACCGCGTCGCGTCGCCGGCATGGAGCCGATCACCATGTCTGCCCGCCCTTCGCCCAGCAAGGCGATCGGATCCGCGTGAAAGCCCGCCACGAGATCGACTTCCACCTCCGGCCAGCGCCGGCGGAACTCGTCCATCACCGGCATCAGCCAGTCGAAGCAGGTGTGGCACTCCAGCACTACCCGCAGTTCGCCTCGTGTATCGCCCTTGAGCCGCTCGATATCGCGATCGGCCGCGCTGACGGCGGCCAGCACCTCGCGCGCCAGCGCCAGCAGGCGTTCGCCCGCTGGCGTGAAGCGCAGCCCCTGGCGCGTGCGGTCGAACAGCGGCAGCCCGTAGTGCGCCTCGATCGCCTTGATCTGGTGGGACAACGCCGACTGGCTCACGTGCACGCGCTCGGCGGCTGTCGCCAGCTTGCCCGATTCCGCGATCGCCACCAGCGAGCGGAAATGCCTGACCTCGATCACCGCTGGCACCTTGCGCCGGCAGGCTGCCGGCTCTTGATATGAAATTTATTCATACTTTGTTTAAAACATGTCGCTTGATTCATTTTACGGTGAAACCGACACTGTGCGTCAGACAAGATCTTTGGGAGCATCGTCATGGCACGCACACATATCCTCGGCTTTCCGCGCATTGGCGCGCGCCGTGAACTGAAATTCGCGCAGGAGTCGTTCTGGCGCGGCGAAAGCACGGAAGCGGACTTGCGCACGGTGGCGGCCACGCTGCGCCGCCGCCACTGGCAACTGCAAGCGGACAGCGGCCTGGACACGGTCGCCACGGGCGACTTCGCGTACTACGACCAGATGCTGAGCCTGACCACGCTGCTCGGCGCGCTGCCGCGCCGCTTCGGCTTTGATGCAGCCGGCCTGACGCTGGCCCGGTACTTTGAACTGGCCCGTGGCAACCGGGAGCAGCCGGCGCTGGAAATGACCAAGTGGTTCGATACGAACTATCACTACCTGGTGCCGGAACTGGACTCGGCCACGCGCTTCGACGGCGGCCCTGACTGGTTCTTCGAGGAGATCGAAGAAGCGCTGGCGCTTGGCCTGAAGGCGCGGCCGGCGCTGATCGGGCCGGTCACCTACTTGTGGCTGTCCAAGACGCATGAAGCGGGGTTCGACAAGCTGTCGCTGCTGCCGCAACTGGCGCAGGCCTACCAGCGCATTCTTGCCCGCCTGCAGGCCCGTGGCATCGAGTGGGTGCAGATCGACGAGCCGGTGCTGAGCCTGGACATCGACGACGGCTGGCTGAACGCCTTTGACCAGGCCTACGCCTTGCTGGCCCAATCCGGCGTGAAGCTGCTGCTGGCCACCTATTTCGACAGTGCGGCCGACCATGCCGCCCGCGCCGCCACGCTGCCCGTGCAAGGCTTCCACATCGACCTGGTGCGGGCACCCGCCCAGCTCGATGCCTGGCGCCAGGCGCTTCCCGCCGATGCCGTGCTGTCTGTCGGCGTGATCGACGGCCGCAATATCTGGCGTACCGACCTGCGCCGTGCGCTCGACACGCTGCGCCCATTGCACGCCGAACTCGGCGAGCGCCTGTGGGTCGCGCCGTCGTGCTCGCTGCTGCATGTGCCGGTATCGCTCGAACATGAAGTGCGCCTCGATGCCGAGCTGCAATCCTGGCTGGCCTTTGCCACGGAGAAGCTGGGCGAACTGCGCGTGCTGGCCACGGCGCTGAACCAGGGCGAGGCCAGCGTCGCCGCCCACCTCGATGCATCGGATGCCGTCCAGGCTTCGCGCCGCCAGTCGCGCCGCGTGGTCAATCCGCGTGTGCAGCAGCGCCTGGCCGCGGTCACGCCCGACATGGCCGAGCGCGCGAGCCCGTTCGACGCGCGCATCGAACGCCAGCGCCAGGCCCTGCAGCTGCCGCTGCTCCCCACCACCACCATCGGCTCGTTCCCGCAGACCGCCACCATCCGCCAGACCCGTGCGGCGTTCAAGCGCGGCGACATCGGCGCGCTGGAGTACCTGCAGCGCATCCGTGGCGACATCGAGCTGGCCGTGCGCAAGCAGGAAGCGCTGGGCCTGGACGTGCTGGTCCACGGCGAAGCCGAGCGCAACGACATGGTCGAATACTTCGGCGAGCAGCTGTGCGGCTACGCCTTCACGGAAAACGGCTGGGTGCAGAGCTACGGCTCGCGGTGCGTCAAGCCGCCCGTCATCTACGGCGACGTGTACCGCCCCGAGCCGATGACCGTGGACACGGCGCGCTATGCGCAGTCGCTGACCGACCGCCCGATGAAGGGCATGCTGACCGGACCGGTCACCATGCTGCAGTGGTCGTTCGTGCGCGACGATCAGCCGCGTGCCGATACCGCGCGTCAACTGGCACTGGCGATCCGCGACGAGGTCTGCGATTTGGAGCAGGCCGGCATCCGCGTGATCCAGATCGACGAGCCGGCGCTGCGCGAGGGCCTGCCGCTGCGCCGCGCCGACTGGGATGCCTACCTGGCGTGGGCGGTCAATGCCTTCCGGCTGTCGGCCGCGGGCGTGGCGGACCAGACCCAGATCCACACCCACATGTGCTATGCCGAGTTCAACGACATCCTCCCGTCGATCGCGGCCATGGACGCGGACGTGATCACGATCGAGACCTCGCGCTCGGCCATGGAACTGCTGGAAGGGTTCGGCGATTTCGATTACCCGAACGAGATCGGACCGGGCGTCTATGACATCCACTCGCCTCGCGTACCGTCGGTGGAGGCCATGGAAACGCTGCTCGACCGCGCCTGCGAAGTCGTGCCGCCGCAGCGCCTGTGGGTCAACCCGGACTGCGGATTGAAGACGCGCGGCTGGGAAGAGACCGAGGCCGCGCTGGCAAATATGGTGTCGGCGGCCCGCAAGCTGCGCAGCCGCCTGGCCGGCCACGACGCGCCGGCATGGCAGCGCGTGTCGCGCCAGCAGGCGGTACCGGCGGCACATCGCCACAGCGCGGACTGCGGCTGCAACGCGCGCGCGGCCTGAGCGCAGCCCGGCCCCGGACTGTGACCGCGGCGCCGCCTGTGCGGCGCTGTGTCACATAGCCGCAGCGCCCCGCGCTCCGTATCCTTGCCGGCTGTCGAATTACACTCAGAGCACCGGCATCCGTTCCTGGCGGATGCCGATGTGCCGGCAAAGGGAAATCATGAGAAGAGCCAGACACTGGCGGCGTGCCGCGGCGCTGCCAGCCGCCGCACTGACCGGCGCTGCCATCGCGCAGTCCGTTCCTGTCACCGGAGCGGAGCCGGTCACGCTGCCCACGGTCACCGCTACGGCAAAGGCCGAAGGTTCGCTGACCGCGCCGGGCGTGGCGAAGCAGCGCGAATCGCTGTACCAGTCGGCCGGCTCGGTCGGCTTTGTCGATGCGGAAAGCTACGCCAACACATACGCCAGCAACCTGCGCGATGTGCTCAAGGACGCCCCCGGCGTCTATGTGCAGGAGCGCTATGGCCAGGAGCTGCGACTGTCCGTCCGCGGGTCTGGCATTGCGCGCGGCTTCCACACGCGCGGCCTGGAAATCCTGCAGGACGGCGTGCCGACCAACTTCGCCGATGGCAGCGGCGACTTCTACCAGATCGACCCGGTTGGCCTGAACGCGGCCGAGGTCTACAAGGGCGGCAACGGCCTGGCGTACGGCAGCTCCACGCTCGGGGGCGCCATCAACTTCACCACGCCCACGGCCTTCACTGCGGAGTCGCCCAACCAGATACGCGTCGACGGCGGCAGCTTCGGCACCGTTCGCGCGGCGGGCCAGGTCTCGCGCCAGATCGGCAACTTCGATTTCCTGGCCAACCTGAGCGTGGATCACTCGGAAGGCTACCGGGACCACGAGCGCGGCCAGTATGAACAGCTCAACGCCAATTTCGGCTATCGCTTCAGCCCGACGGTCGAGACGCGCTTCTATGTTGGCGCCTACGTCGTCGACCAGCTCCTGCCCGGCACGCTGTCGCTGCAGGATGCGCTGAACAACCCGACCAGGGCGTCCGCCAGCGCGCTGGCCGGCGACCAGGCGCGCAACACGCGCACCGAACGGCTGGCCAACGTCACCACGGTCAAGCTCGACAGCGGCCAGCTGGATTTTTCCACCTGGGTCATCCACAAGAGCCTGTACCACCCGATCTTCCAGGTTGTCGACCAGGACTACTGGACCTATGGCTTCGCGCCGCGCTATACCGGAACGCAGACTGTCGGTGGCATGCGCAACCAGGTCATCGCCGGGGCCAGGTTCTTTGGCGGCAACAATGACGCGCGCCAGTATGTCAACGTCTCGGGCAACCGCGGCGCCCAGACGCTCGATGCCCGGCAGGATGCCTACAACTACGAGGCCTACCTGGAAGACCGTCTCTACGTAGTGCCCACCGTTGCGCTGATGGCCGGTGCCAAGGCCTACTACAACGAGCGTCGTTACAAGGACTTCGGCGGCCTGCCCGCCAACCCCGTGCCCAAGGCCGACGACACCACCTACAGCGGCGTGAACCCCAAGTTCGGCGTGCTGTGGGAACCGGTCAAGGACGTGCAGGCCTTTGCCGACATCACGCGCAGCGCCGATGTGCCGGACTTCAGTGACCTGAACCAGACCATCAGCACCACCACGCAATTCGTCCCGCTCTCCGCCCAGCACGGCTGGACCCTGGAGTTGGGCACGCGCGGGCGCCGCGAACGGCTGGCCTGGGATCTCACGCTGTACCGCTCGCTGGTGCGCGACCAGTTGCTGCAGTACACGACCAACCCCAACGTGCCGGCCGCCACCTTCAATGCCAACCGCACCACGCTGCAGGGCGTGGAACTGGGCTTGAGCGCCGACCTGCTGCAGAACGTCGCCACCACGGCCGACAAGGTCACGCTGTCGCAACTGTGGAACTACAGCGATTTCCGCTTCGACAATGATCCGCAGTACGGCAACAACCGCATTGCCGGCGTGCCGGAGCACGTGCTGCGGACCACGCTGGCGTACAGCCAGGCGTCGGGGCTACGCATCGCCGGCACGATCGACTGGGTGCCGACCGGGGCCTTCGTCGACTACGCGAACACCCTCAAGGTGCCGTCGTACGTGCTGTTCGGCGTGCAGGCCAGCTATGACTTCAAGCAGGGCCTGACGGTCTTCCTGGATGCGCGCAACCTTGGCAACAAGCGCTACGTGAGCGACTTCAGCACGGTCACCGATGCGCGCACGGCCAATACGGCGGTGTTTTATCCGGGCTCGGGCCGCGCGCTGTATGCCGGCGTGCGATACAAGTTCTGACCGGATGGCTCTGACAAGGCCAAGCAGAAAGGCCGCGTTCCGGGGACGCGGCCTTTTCTTTTGCGGTCAGAAACGGCGTCAGTTTGCACGTTCCACCGGAGGCGGCATCCAGGTTCCGTCGAGCAGCGCCTGCTCCGGCCAGTAGGCGCGCAGGGTCATGTTGAGCGCATCGGGCGGGGCCGGCAGCCAGTTGGCCACCCTGCCGCGCTCCGGACGCTCATGCTGGATATAGATATCGAGCGAGCCGTCGCGGTTATAGCGCAGTCGGTCGCGGCTGCCGATGGCATAGCGGCCGATCGGATTCTCGACGAAGGCCTGGCGCTGGTTGTACAGCGACAACGACCAGAATGCCCTGGCGGGCGGCAGCTGGTCCTTGGCGAAGTGCAGGACGTAGCTGGTACTGCCCTGCAGCGCCTTGCCGGCGGCGTCGGTCCGGGTCGAGGCATAGATCGCGTCTTCGGGCAGGTTGGCGCCCAGCCCGACCATGGCCGTGACCGCACGGCGCCCGTAGTTGATACCGTAGTTGCCCAGGTCGCGGTGCATGACCCAGCCATTGCCGGCGTCGGCGTTGCCGCGGCGGGACATCTCGTAGATCCCCTGCAGCGCCGCGGTCGCGCCTTCCTGCACGGCACGCGCGGTGGCGGGTTCAAGCACCGTGGTCTTGAACGGCACGCCCGGCTCCAGCCCCATGCGGCGAATTTTCTCCACCATGACGGCGTCCGCCGGGGCGGGCGGATTCGCCGGCAACAGGCTTGCAAAGCGGCTGAAGAACGCCTGCGCGTCCATGGCCGCGACCTGCTCGACCGGCGGGGATTGCGTGTCCAGCGTCGGCGAAGGCGCTGCCGGCTTCACCGGCGCCGCGCGTACGCCCATCTGCCAAGCGGACAGCGGCGTCAGCCGGTACTGGTCCTGCAGGCGGTGCACGGCAGGGAAATCCTTCTTGCCGTTGGCCTGGGTGCGCCCGATCAGCCAGACCATGGCCGTGGGCGACTTGATCTGCTTCATGCCCTTGGGCAGCGGACCTTCCCAGCCCGGACCGGTGATGACGAAGTTGCCGCGCTGCGTGCCGGTGGTGCGCTTGCCGGGCGAGGCGAAGACGTTGGTCCACGCGTCCATCAGCGGCATCAGGTAGTAGCGGCCGCGGGTATCGGGCACCGACAGCACCACGGGCTCCTTGGACAGGTCCAGCCACGCCGACGAATACAGCGTATCGGCATTGGGGGTGACCACTTCGGTGAAGCTGGCGTCCGGGAAGGTGCGCTTGTGGCTGAAGGTATTGGGCGGCGTGCGCAGGCTCATCAGCTCGCGCGTCACGTCCATCAGCACCAGCGGGTAGGCGTAGGTGAAGACTTCGGCGGAGAGCGCCTTCATGGCCTGGTTCGACGGCGGCTGCTCGGCGGCAACCTTCGCGACAGGTTCATGCGTGGTGGAGCAGGCGCCGAGCAGTAGGGCGAGCGCCGCGACGCCCGCCAAGTGGCGGATGGAAGGATTCATGACCCCGATTCCCTGATTTGTTCTTGGCGGCCTTCTTGCGGGGTCGACAATGGCTTGAGCCAAGTTACCCCCGAGGCGCATCTATTCCGACCGAATCATGTCCGCCCACCCTGTATGTGTCAATTCCTATCAGGCAGAGATGCGAGGGGAAGCGAACCAAGCGGCGCCGGGAAGGCGCCCTTGTCCATCAACTGTAGGCCTGCTGCAACAGATTGCAATACGATGCGCAGATCTTCGCGGAAGGTCTGCCGTGGGGACTTCAATAGCGCAGCTGCACGTCGTCGACGCGGGCCGTGCGCCCGTTGTAGAGGCAGGTGAAGCGGAATCCGATCGAGGCCTGGCTGTTGTCCGGTTCGAACGTGCCTTCGCCCGTGACTGCGGCCATGCCCCCAGGGCGCGGGCTGACCTGTTCCCGGTCTTCCAGCAGGAAGAGGCTGCCGGGCTCGGGGTGTCCCCTTTTCACATTGCTGGTAACGGCCTGCTCGCAGGCGTCGGCCGCCACCTTCGGCACGATCCTGGGCTCCGGCGCCGGGTGCGATGCGGGCCGGGTCGCCTGCTGCGGCGGCGTCTCGCAAGCGGCCAGCAGCAACGCGAAGGCCAGGCACAGGTACGAGGCTCGGGACACAGCGGGCATCCTCCTGAAAGTGCAGTACTGCAATCAGATTAGGTCTTCCTGGCCGGAAATGCCAAATGCACAACTCTGCACCGGCGCGGCCATACGGAAATCCCGGGGCGGAGCGAAGCGGCCATCGCCGCTACACTATGGGGCTGCCACGAAACATCGCCCGACCCTGGCACCGGCGCCAGACCGGTCCTGCCACATCCAGCCGCGCGGGCCCGCCCGCGCGCCGACACAATGACAACGACAGAGACAACCCCGATCCAGTCCGCCAAGCCGTCCACCCTGTTGCGCGCCGCTGCCAGCCTGCTGGTGGTGCGCGATGGCGCGCAGGGCATGGAAATCCTGCTGGTCCGCCGCGTCGAGCGTGCCAACGACCGCAGCAGTGGCGCCTATGTATTTCCTGGCGGCACGCTCGATCCGCAAGACGAGGCCCTGCATCGCCATGCGGCCGGGCTCGACGATGCCGCTGCCAGCGAGCGCCTGAACCTGCCGGCCAAGGGGCTGGACTTCTACCTGGCGGCCGTGCGCGAATGCTTTGAAGAAGCCGGCTTGCTGCTGGCTTACCACCGCGACGGCGAGCTGCTGGCGCCGGGCCACCTCGATGCCGCCCAGCAGGATTTCCTGCGCCAGGCGGTGCAGCGCGGCGGCCCCGGCCTGGCGCATGCGTGCGCCGAACTGGGCCTGCGGCTGGCGCCGGACCGCCTGGCCTACCACAGCTACTGGCTCACGCCGCCCGGCCTGCCCAAGCGCTTCGACACACGATTCTTCGTCGCGATCGCGCCCGCCGGCCAGGTCGCGATCCACGACGGCATGGAGATCGTCGAGCACCGCTGGATCCGCCCCCGCGAAGCCGCGGACCCGGCCAGCGGCCTGCCGATGATGCATGTCACGCGCCGCACCCTGCAGTCCGTTGCCCACTTCGAGACGGCGCACGACTGCTTTGCCAGCACCGCGAAGTTGCGCGACATTGCCTGCATCATGCCGCGGCTGGCCACCGGCGCCGCCGGCGTGCGGCCGGTCATGCCCCACGAGTCGTGCTATGCGGAGATCGGGCGCATCGACCCGGAAGGCAGGGCCCACGCGCGGTACGAACTGGCCCCCGGCGAGCCCGTGCAGCTGTCGGAGCGGGTCTGGCGCGTCACGGCCAATAACGGCAGCGTCATGACAGGCCCCGGCACCAATACTTACCTGGTCGGCGGGGGCGCGCGCAATGAGTGGGCCGTGATCGATCCGGGCCCCGATGATGCCGCCCATGTCCAGGCCGTGCTGGCGGCCGCGCCGGGCCCGATTCGCTGGATCATGGTCACGCATACGCATCTGGACCATTCGCCCGCGGCCCCCGCGCTGCAGGCGGCCACCGGCGCCACGGTACTCGGCCGGGCCGCGCCGGCGACCCAATGGCAGGACACCGGCTTTGTCGCCGCGCGCGAGCTGCAGCATGGCGAACGCCTCGCCATTGGCGACGACTGCACGCTGCGCGTCATTCATACGCCGGGCCATGCGTCGAACCATCTTTGCTATATGCTCGAGGAAGAAAAGACCCTCTTCACCGGCGACCATGTCATGCAGGGTTCCACGGTCGTGATCGCCCCGCCCGATGGCGATATGCGCGCCTACATCGATTCGCTGGCCGCCCTGCAGGAAGAAGACCTGGAATGGCTGGCGCCGGGCCACGGCTTCCTGATCGCGCGCCCGCAGGAAGCCATCCGCCTGCTGATGCGGCACCGGCTGCATCGCGAGGCCAAGGTCGTCAACGCGCTGCGCGATCTCGGCCCGGCCCCGATCGAAGCCCTGCTGCCGCGCGTCTATGACGACGTGCCGGAGCGCATGCACCCGGTGGCCCAGCGTTCGCTGCTGGCGCACCTGCTCAAGCTGGTGGCGGACGGAAAGGCCATCGAAACAGCAGGCCGCTGGCAAATTGCCTGATCCGCGCCTGATCCGCCCGGACCGACCACCGCGCGGCTATCGCAGCGGCGCGGCGGGCGCGCCCGCCTGCCAGGCCCGGCGCAGCGCACGCAGGTCGTCGGCAGAGGCATCGGTAATGGCCAGGAACCGCATGCCGTCGGCGTCCCAGCTTTCGAGCTGGTAGCCCTGCCGCGATCCCGATACCTTCTGCGGCAGGCTTGCCGCGCCCTCCGGGAAGACGAACACATCGACGGGATGCTGGTTGCGCCGGTAGACCACCACGGCCACCGGACGGCCATCCAGGTAATCGAGCCTTCCGCCGGCCAGCACGAACCCTTGCGCCGAGAGGTCCCGCACGACCGGCGCATAGTCCAGCCGGCCGTTGAACCATGGCTTGACCGTATGCTGGTCCAGCGACGCCACGTCGAGCGGCCGGCCCGAGAGCAGCGCCCTGACGTGGCTGGACACCATCTCGCGGGCCACCGCGTCCCCTTCGTACCGGTAGCGGGCCAGTTGCCCGATGCCGAGCGCTACGGCGAGCACCATGGCCAGCGCGACGCCTAGGCGCGCCGGGTTGCCCCAGGGCATCCACCCGCCCAGCTTACCCCACGCAGTATGGGAACGTTCCCGCGGCGGCGCCGGCAGGCTTGCCATCAGCCGCGCCCGCAGTGCGCTGTCGGCGTGATGATAGGTGGCGCCTTCGCGCACCGCGTCACGCAGAGCATGGATACGGGCCATCTCCCCGGCGCAGGCGGGACACGACGCCAGATGCGGGTCCAGCCGCGCCAGGTCGGCCGGGCCGAGTTCCCCGTCCGCGCCGGCATGCAGCAACCACCGAGCCTCATTGCAGTCCATTGCCCACCTCCCCGGCCGTTCCTGCCAGGCCATCCGGACGGGCCGCTTCCGTCGGCGGCACGCCGGCCCGCTCCACGCGCAGTGCCGATATCGCGGCGGCCAGCGCATGCCGTGCCCGGGCCAGCCGCGACATGACCGTGCCAAGCGGGATCGCGGCAACCTGCGCGATATCGCGGTAGCACAGGTCCTCCAGTTCGCGCAGGACGATCACCTCCCGCAGCGGCGCCGGCAGGCGCGCCAGCGCCTCGTGCACCAGGCGGACATCCTCGGCGCGCAGCAGGCAGCCCAGCGGCTCGCGCTCGCCGGCGTCCTGCCAGCCGGGCCACGCCTGGGCGACATCGATGCCGTCTTCATACGGCGCGGCGTCGCGGGCGGCCCGGTCGCGGTTCCAGGCGGAGAACCAGGTATTGCGCACGATGGCCAGCAGCCACGGCCGCGCGCGGTCGCCGTGATAGCTGCCGAAATAGGTGTAGGCGCGCAGCAGCGCCTCCTGCACCACGTCTTCCGCCTCGGCCGCGCCACCGCTCAGCCATCGCGCAAGGTTGTAGGCCGCATCCAGGTGCGGCAGGACCAGCTCGGCAAACCGGCGGCGCTCGTCAGCGGCGTTCACGGCACTCCTTAGTCCAGACCTGGCGGAGTCCGCGCGATGGCCTCCGTCCGCCGTGTTTACCGGCGTCGTTAGCAGTTTATTCCGTTGCCCCGGAGTGTTGGCGTGCCGACGATCCAGCGGGAATAGAAGCGGGCCCGGCGGGGTATGACAGGCATGCGGCCTTGTGCCGGACTTCCGAGGAGAACGCCATGCCTGCCAACCCCGTTCCGAACCGGCGCGATTTCCTGCGCCTTGCCGCCGCCGCGGGCGGCGCCGTCCTGGCGTCCGCCTTGCCTGGCTGGGCGGCAGCGCCGGGCAAGGACTTCTACTTCGTGCAGCTTTCCGACCTGCACTGGGGCTTCCAGGGGCCGCCGAACCCCGACGCGCGCGGCACGCTGCCCAAGGCCATCGCGGCCGTCAATGCACTGCCCGCCCCGCCCGATTTCATTGTCTTTACGGGCGACCTGACCCACACCACCGACGACCCCGACGAACGGCGCCGGCGCATGCGTGAAGTCAAGGCGCAGATCGACACGCTCCAGGTCAAGACCCGCTACCTGATGCCCGGCGAACACGATGCCAGCCTGGATCAAGGCAAGGCCTTCCAGGAGTTCTTTGGTCCCACGCACTACACCTTCGATCACCAGGGCGTCCACTTTATCGTGCTCGACAACGTCTCCGACCCGGCGGGGCGCGTCGGCGCGGCTCAGCTCGACTGGCTGGCCTCGGACCTGTCCCGCCAGCAGCGCGACGCCCCGATCGTCGTGTTCACGCACCGGCCGTTGTTCGACCTGTATCCGCAATGGGACTGGGCGACGCGCGACGGCGCCGACGTCCTGCAGCGCCTTGACCCATACCGCAACGTCACGGTCTTCTACGGCCACATCCACCAGGAACACCACCACCAGACCGGCCACATCACGCACCACGCCGCGCGCTCGCTGATCTACCCGCTACCGCCGCCGGCCTCGCAGCCGATGCGCCAGCCCGTGCCGTGGGATGCCGAGCACCCATACCGGGGATTGGGATGGCGCCAGGTCTCGACGCAACAGGCACCGTTGCGCCTGGCACTGGAAGAACGGCCCATCACCACCTGACCGCGGCTCGAAAAGGAGAATGACGATGATCGAGCAAACGCCCTTCCGCCCCGCACGCCGCCGCAGCCTGGCCTGGCTGGCGGCGCTGGCCGCATCGGTACCGTTCTGGACCGCCTCGGCCGCCGTGCCGCGGCGTATCCCCGTCACCGCGCGGCGCTTTGTGTTCACACCGAACCAGATTGCCCTGCGCAACAATGAATCCGTGATCCTCGAGCTGACCGCGCTCGATGTCATCATGGGCTTCAGCGTGCCGGACCTTGGCATCCGCGTGGACCTGCCTCCCGGCAAGAAGGTGGAAGTTCCCATCCACGCCAGCGCAGCCGGGTCGCACGTGTTCCTGTGCGACATCTTCTGCGGTTCGGGGCATGAATCGATGAACGGGCAAATCGAGATCCGTTGACCGTTGCGCCATGGCGGCCCCCGTTGTGGCTGCCAGCCGCCTAGCATGGAAGCAATCGGCCGGGCCAGCGCGGCCCGGCCCCACTGGGAGACAACCATGCCGCAGCGCGACAGCGACAAGTTCACGGGTGCCGTTCCCGACCTGTACGAGCGGTACCTCGTGCCGATGATTTTCGCCCCATACGCCGCGGACCTCGCCCGCCGGGCGGCCGCTCTGCAACCGGCCAGGGTGCTGGAAATGGCGGCCGGCACGGGCGCACTGACGCGCGAGCTGGCCCGGCAGCTGCCGCCACGGGCGTCCATCGTGGCAACGGACCTCAACCCGCCCATGCTGGAACGCGCGCGGGCCGCCGGCACCAGCCGCCCGGTCGACTGGCAGGTGGCCAATGCCATGCAGTTGCCGTTCGATGACGGCAGTTTCGATCTGGTTGCCTGCCAGTTCGGCGTCATGTTCTTTCCCGACAAGCCCGCCGCATTCGCCGAAGCGCGACGCGTGCTGGCCCCCGGCGGCACGCTCTTGTTCAACGTGTGGGACCGCATCGAGGACAACCACTTCACCGATATCGTCTGCAAGGCGCTCGGCACGCTGTTTCCGGACGATCCTCCGCAATTCATGACGCGTACGCCCCACGGCTATCACCGGCTGGCCGAGATCGCCGGGCACCTGAGGCAAGGCGGCTTTGCCGCGGCGCCTGCCATGGAAACGCTGCCACAGGCCAGCGTCGCCGAATCGGCGCGTATCGCTGCGGTGGCCTTATGCCAGGGGACGCCGCTGCGACCGGACCTGGAGTCGCGCGGGCCGGACGCATTGCAGCGCGCCACCGACCGTTGCGAGCAGGCGCTGGTGCAGGCCTTCGGTTCGGGCGTCATCGAAGGCCGCATGCAGGCGCATGTGGTCGCCGTCGTCGCCTGAGGGCGAGGCCGGCACGCCTTGTCCCCCTACCTTGGCAGGGGATCACCCAAACAGGTGATGTGGCCGTAGACACTGTTTTCCATAATCTCTGCACGACCGGCCATAGAGCCGGCGCCTCAAGGGGTCAGTCATGGAATACATCACCTTGCTGGGCGGCTATATGGTCGCCGTCCTTGTCGCATTGCTGGTCGCTGCGCACTGGAGGCTCAAGCATGACCCGGCGCTGCGCATGGATCCGCCGCCGGATTCCCCTGGCCAGCCGTCGTCTCCACCTGGCGACTGACACGGCGAGGGCCGCGCTCCGTATCATTGCGGTTTTGCGGGACCTACCCGCCCCTGGATTTCCCCTGATGTCCGTTCCTACCGCGCTGCTTGTCATCACCGCGGCCCTTAGCGCCATGATGCTCGCGATCGTCTGGTCCCTGCGCCGTTGCGGGGTACCGGGCGTCGCGGACTGGTGCCATGCCAACCTGATCGTCACCCTCGCCCTGGCGCTGTTCGCGCTGCGTGGCCAGATCAGCGACCTGCTGTCCATCGTGCTCGCCAATGCCGCGCTTTGCTGGGCGCTGGCGATGTTCTATGCGGGCTGCGTGCGCTTTTCCGGCGGCCAGCCGCGCTGGGGCCGGCTGGCCGCGGGCACGCTGGCCACCATGGCCGTGGTGGTGGCCTGGCGCTATGTCTTCGACGTCTTCACCACGCGCGTGGTCGCGGTCTCCGCCTTTCATGCGGTGCTGTGCGCGCTGACCGGCATCACGCTGATCCGCTGGCGGCCGCGCGGCAGCGCCGGCAACTATCACCTGACCACCGCCGCCTTCGCGCTCTTCTTCGCCACCGGACATACTGCGCGCGGCCTGCTGTCGGCGTTTTCGCTGATGGGCGACCCGTACAGCCTGCAATCGCCGGGACTGAACACACTGTTCCTGACGCTTGGCGCGCTAGTGATGCCGGCACTGACCATGGGCGCGGTGCTGATGATCCACGACACCATGGTGCGCAAGCTCGAAGCCATCGCCAACACCGACGGGCTCACCGGCGTCATGTCGCGCAAGGCCTGGGAGGAAATGGCCAGCCGCGCGATCGCCAAAGGCGGCCACGGCAACGCAACGCTTGCCCTCGTCATTGTCGACATCGACCGCTTCAAGACCGTCAACGATACCTACGGCCATGCGGCCGGCGATGCCGTGCTGCGCGAATTCGCCGGGATGGCCGCGGCACAGGTGCGCGCCACCGACCGCGTGGGCCGGCTGGGCGGCGAGGAGTTCGCCGTGCTGTTGCCCGCCACGCGCCTGGCCGATGCGCTGCCCATTGCGGAGCGCATCCGCACTGGCGCGGAACAGCAACGCGTCCGGATCGGCGACCAGGGCGCCGCCGTGCGCTACACGATCAGCGGCGGTGTCGCCATCCTGCGCCGGGGCGAGTCGCTGGCGCAGCTCTGCGCGCGCGCGGATGCGGCGCTGTATCGGGCCAAGCTGGAAGGCCGCAACCGCATCGTCGCGCACGACGACCGGCAGACAGGTTCCGGGATGGCTACCCCGGTGCGCGAAGCACTGCCGGCCTGAGCGGGACGGCAGCGGACGGACTCAGCCCTCGCCTGCCGTGCCGCGATACGCACCGGGCCGCGAGCCGGTCCAGCGCCGGAATGCGCGATGAAAGGCGCCGGGCTCGGCAAAACCCAGTTCCGCTGCAATATCGGCCACAGGCTTGCTGGTGCGGCTGAGCGCGTCGATTGCCAGGTCGCGCCGGAGCTGGTCCTTCAGTTCCTGGTAGCTGGCGCCCTCGTCCATCAGGCGCCGGCGCAGCGATGACGCCGAAAGATTCAGGCTCAGTGCCAGCGCCTCGAAGGTCGGCCACAGCTCGGGGCGCTGGTTGCGCAACTGGCGCCGAACGCGGGCGGCCACGCTGCTGCGGTCGGAATATTTCACGACCACGTTATGCGGCGCATCGCGCAGGAACGACTTCAGGCTGCGCTCGTCCTGCCGCACGGGCTGTTCGAGCAGTCCGGCGTCGAACACCAATGCCGTCGCGGGCTGGCCGAATGCCGTCTGGCGCGAGTACATGATCCGGTATTCCGCGCCATACGGCGGCTCCGGATAGGCAAAGGACGCCAGCAGGATCGGCACGCGACGGTGCAGCAGCCAGCTCATCAGGCCCTGCAGCATGATCAGCATGGTTTCCTGCGCGAACACGCTCGGCAGCCGGCCCTGCGGCGCCGACGGCGCGGTGAGGACCAGCGCCGCGCGGTCTTCGTGCCGGTCCAGCCGCACGCCGAGGTCATCGAGCAGCAGACCGAAATAGCGCGCCACGCGTTCCAGGGCCTGGGCAAAGCTGCGGCTGCCCGCCACCGCGTGACACAGCATGGCAAAGCTGCCGCACTTCATGCTGCGCGAATCCTGGCCGAAGAATTCGTCGTCGAGCGTGGCGGCCACGGCCATCCACAGGTCGCTGTAGCTGGCCGTGGAGACCCGCGCCTGCGGCACCGCCAGCAGCGCCGGCGCGATGCCGGCGCTGCGCAGCACCGGCTCGGGATCCAGCCCGCGGGCCTGCAGCCCCGAGATGGCGTGGTGGACAAAGCAAATCGCGACGCTGCCTTTTTCCATGGTGCGGCCACGCTCCGGATAGCCGCTGGGCACCGGGCGGATGGCTTTCGAGTTCACAAAGAATGGCGGATTTTGGCATAGGAGCGCCGGCTTGCGGTTTCTACACTGCGCCTGTTCGATACGAAGACCGCCAAAGACCCCTCAATCGCGCCAGCCGCGCCCAGCCATGCACAGCGACTACACCGAAGAGCAAACCATGATCCGCGACAGCGCGCGCGCCTTTGCCAGCGAGCGGCTCGCCGCGGGCGCCGCCGAATGGGACCGCGCAGGAAAGCTGCCCGCAGACGTGGTCGCCGACATGGGCGCGCTCGGCCTGCTCGGCATGATCGTGCCGGAGGAATGGGGCGGCACCTATACCGACTACGTGGCCTATGCGCTGGCCATCGAGGAAATCGCCGCCGGCTGCGCCGCGTGCGCCACGCTGATGAGCGTGCACAACTCGGTCGGCTGCGGCCCGGTCCTGCACTACGGCACAGACGCGCAGAAACAACGCTACCTGCCGCGCCTGGCCAGCGGCGAAGTCATCGGCGCCTTCTGCCTGACCGAACCGCAGGCCGGCTCCGAAGCCCACAACCTGCGCACGCGCGCCCAGCCCACCGAACGAGGCTGGGTGCTGAACGGCAGCAAGCAGTTCGTCACCAACGGCCAGCGTGCCGGCGTGGCGGTGGTGTTTGCCTCCACCGAGCCGGAACGCGGCAAGAAGGGCATTTCGGCGTTCCTGGTGCCGACGGACACGCCGGGCTTTATCGTCCACGCACCCGAGAAGAAGCTGGGCATCCGCGCCTCGGATACCTGCGCGATCACGCTGGAAGATTGCGAAGTACCGCATGACGCGCTGCTCGGCGAGCCTGGCGAAGGCCTGCGCATCGCCCTGTCCAACCTGGAAGGCGGCCGCATCGGCATTGCCGCGCAGGCCATCGGCATCGCCCGTTCGGCGTTCGAGGCCGCGTGCCGCTATGCGTCGGAGCGCGTGCAGTTCGGACGGCCCCTGCGCGAGCACCCGCCGATCGCCAACATGCTGGCCGACATGGCCACCGAACTCAACGCTGCGCGCCTGCTCGTGCATCGCGCCGCGCGGATGCGCACGCAAGGGCTGCCTTGCCTGTCCGAAGCGTCGCAGGCCAAGCTCTATGCCTCCGAGCTGGCAGAACGCGTGTGCTCCAAGGCGCTGCAGATCCACGGCGGCTACGGCTACCTGGAGGACTACCCGGTCGAGCGCCACTACCGCGACGCGCGCATCACGCAGATCTACGAAGGCACCAGCGAGATCCAGCGCATGCTGATCGCGCGCAGCCTGTAGCACCGGCTTGACCCATCGAAACCGCCTGACTTGCATCCCCATCCAGAACCGACCGGAGACATCATGAGTGCACTGCCCCAGACCGCCAACGCCGTTCCGACCGTCCCGCTGCTGATCAACGGCGAGTGGGTGGCGTCATCCGCCACGGAATTCCGCAACGTGGTCAACCCAGCCACGCAAGAGGTCCTGGCCCGCGTGCCGCTGGCCACGGCCAGCGAAGTCGCCGCGGCGGTGGATTCGGCCCATCGCGCGTTTGCCACCTGGCGCCATACGCCGATCGGCGCGCGGCTGCGCATCATGCTGCGCTACCAGGCACTCATCCGCGAACACAGCAAGCGCATCGCCGCCATCCTCACGGCCGAACAGGGCAAGACACTGGCCGATGCGGAAGGCGACATCTTCCGCGGCCTGGAAGTGGTAGAGCATGCGTGCTCGATCGGCACGCTCCAGCAAGGCGGCTTTGCCGAGAACGTGGCGGCCACGGTCGATACCTATACGCTGCAGCAGCCAATCGGCGTGTGCGCTGGCATCACGCCCTTCAACTTCCCGGCCATGATCCCGCTGTGGATGTTCCCGATGGCCATCGTCTGCGGCAATACCTTCGTGCTCAAGCCGTCGGAGCAGGATCCGCTGTCGACGATGGAACTGGTCAAGCTGGCCGTGGAAGCCGGCGTGCCGCCGGGCGTGCTGAACGTGGTGCAAGGTGCCAAGGAGGTCGTCGACGCGCTGTGCACGCACCCCGATATCAAGGCCGTTTCGTTTGTCGGCTCGACCGCGGTCGGCACCCATGTCTACAACCTGGCTGGTGCGCATGGCAAGCGGGTGCAATCGATGATGGGCGCCAAGAACCATGCCGTGGTGCTGCCCGATGCGCACAAGGAGCAAACCCTGAACGCGCTGGCAGGCGCGGGCTTTGGCGCCGCCGGCCAGCGCTGCATGGCGACCTCGGTCATCGTACTGGTCGGCGCCGCGCGCGAATGGGTGCCGGAACTCGTGGCGAAGGCAAAGACGCTCAAGGTCGGCGCTGGCGCGGAGGCTGGCACCGATGTTGGCCCGGTCGTTTCGGTCGCGGCCAAGGAACGCATCCTCGGCCTGATTGCCTCCGGCGAGAAGGAAGGCGCCACGCTGGTGCTGGACGGGCGCAACGTCGAGGTACCGGGCTACCCGCAAGGCAATTTCATCGGCCCGACCATCTTCACCGATGTGACGACCGAGATGTCGGTCTACACCAACGAGATCTTCGGGCCGGTGCTGGTGGTCATCGGCGTGGAAACACTCGACGAAGCCATCGCGCTGGTCAACCGCAACCCGTTCGGCAACGGCACTGGCGTATTCACGCAGAGCGGCGCGGCGGCGCGCAAATTCCAGAGCGAGATCGATGTCGGCCAGGTCGGCATCAACATTCCCATTCCGGTGCCCGTGCCCTACTTCAGCTTCACCGGCTCGCGCGGTTCCAAGCTCGGCGACCTGGGCCCGTATGGCAAGCAGGTGGTGCAGTTCTACACCCAGACCAAGACCGTCACGGCGCGCTGGTTCGACGATGCCACGGTGAATGACGGCGTGAACACGACCATCAGCCTGAAGTAAGCGCGCCACGCACCGACCGCCAGACAATATCCAGGAGACCCGACATGCATATCGCCTTCATCGGCCTCGGCAACATGGGCGCCCCCATGGCGCGCAACCTGCTCAAGGCCGGCCACACGCTGACCGTGTTTGACCTCAACACAGCTGCCGTGGCAGCGCTGTGCGCCGAAGGCGCGGCCTCGGCCGCTTCGGCACGCAAGGCGGTGGCCGAAGCCGACTTCGTCATCACCATGCTGCCCGCGGCCGCGCATGTCCGCACGGCCTATCTAGGTGAGGAAGGCGTGCTGGCGGGCGTGCGGCCCGGCGTGCCGCTGGTCGATTCCAGCACCATCGACCCGACCACCGTGCGCGAACTGGCCGCTGCCGCCGACGCACATGGCAATGCGCTGGCCGACGCGCCGGTGTCCGGCGGCACCGGCGGCGCGCAGGCCGGTACGCTGACGTTCATGGTCGGCGCCACGCCGGAGTTGTTCGAGCGGGTCAAGCCGGTGCTCGCCAATATGGGCCGCAACCTGGTTCATTGCGGCGAGACCGGCACCGGTCAAGTCGCCAAGATCTGCAACAACCTGATCCTCGGGATCTCGATGATCGGCGTGTCGGAAGCCATGGCGCTCGGCGTGCGGCTGGGCATTGACGCCAACGTGCTGGCCGGCATCGTCAATACCTCGACGGGTCGTTGCTGGTCGTCGGACACCTACAACCCGTATCCCGGCGTGATCGAGACCGCCCCGTCGTCGCGCGGCTACACGGGCGGCTTCGGCGCCGACCTGATGCTCAAGGACCTTGGGCTGGCAGCCGATGCCGCACGCAGCGTGAAGCAGCCGCTGTTCCTTGGCGCGCTGGCGCAGCAACTCTATCAGGCCATGAGCCAGGCCGGCGACGGCCAGCTCGACTTCTCCGGGGTGATCCGGCAATACCAGCCCAAAGCCGGAGCCTGAGGGAAGCCAGCCATGATCGAATTCACCCTGGACGGGCACATTGCCCTCCTCACGCTCAGCCGCCCGCCGGCCAATGCCTTCACGGCCGAGGGGCTGCAGCAACTGCAGGATCTTGTCGCCAGGATTGACGCCGACCCGCAAGTCCGCGCCGTCGTCATCACCGGCAGCGGAGACCGCTTCTTCAGTGCCGGCGCGGACCTGAACGGCTTCTCCAACGGCGACCGCGCCCATGCACGCGTGATGGCGCAGCGCTTTGGCACGGCCTTCGAAGCGCTGCAGAACGCGCGCCCGCTCGTGATCGCCGCGATCAACGGCTACGCCATGGGCGGCGGGCTGGAATGCGCGCTCGCCTGCGATGTGCGCATTGCCGAAGAGCAGGCGCAGATGGCCTTGCCAGAGGCAGCCGTGGGCCTGTTGCCCTGCGGCTGCGGCACGCAAACCCTGCCCTGGCTGGTCGGCGAAGGCTGGGCCAAGCGCATGATCCTCACCAATGAGCGGGTGGATGCTCCAACGGCGCTGCGCATCGGGCTGGTGGAAGAAGTGGTGCCACGCGGCAAGTCGCTGGACGCCGCGCTGGCCATGGCCGAACGCGCATGCGCCGTGAGCCCGCACGCGGCGGCCTACAGCAAGCAGCTCGTACATCTCGCGCGCCAGGGCGTGCCGCGCCAGGCCGCACTCGCGCTGGAACGCGAGCGCTTTGTCGACCTGTTCGACGGCGAGGACCAGCGCGAAGGCGTCAATGCCTTCCTGCAGAAACGTGCGCCCCAATGGCGCAACGGCTCGGAGCCGGCATGAGACTCACACCGGAAAGCACGCCCGCCACCCCGTCCGCCGGCGCCGAACCCGAAGTCCTGTTCGAGGTCATCAACCGCGTCGGCCTGGTCACGCTGAACCGGCCACGCCAGCTTAATGCGCTGTCGTACCCGATGATCACGATGCTGGCCGCGCAGCTCGATGCCTGGGCCGCGCAGGACGATATCGAAGCCGTAGTACTGCGCGGCGCCGGGCCAAAGGCGTTCTGCGCGGGCGGCGATATCCGCGCGCTGTATGACAGCTATCGCGACGGCACGCCGCTGCAGCGCCAGTTCTTCATCGACGAATACCAGCTCGACTACCGCCTGCACCGCTATCCCAAGCCGGTGGTGGCGCTGATGGATGGCATCGTCATGGGCGGCGGCATGGGGCTGTCGCAGGCGGCGCACCTGCGCATCGTCACCGAACGCTCGCGCGTGGCCATGCCGGAAACCGGCATCGGGCTCGTGCCTGATGTCGGCGCGAGCCATTTTCTGTCGAAGATGCCGGTCCAGCTCGCGCTCTATCTCGGGCTGACGGGCGTAACCATAGGCGCCGAAGATGCCTTGCTGTGCGGGCTCGCGGACGCCGCTATCAATAGCGTGACGCTGGGCGGCCTCGAAGAAACGTTGCGGACTGTTCGCTGGAGTGGCCAGCCACTGGACGACCTGCGCCGCACGCTGGTACGCGAGCCGATCTGCAGCGCGGCGGACGCGCCACTGCTTGACGTGCTGCCGGCCCTGATGCGGCATTTCCCGGCCGACGCGGCACTCCCCGAGATCATCGCCGGCCTGGCCTGCCAGGACGATCCCCGCTACGCCGAGTGGGCCGCGCGCACGTCGGACACGCTGCGCAAGCGCTCGCCACTGGCCACGTGTGCCACGCGCGAGCTTTTGCTGCGTGGCCGCCGCCTTGACCTGGCCGACTGCTTCCGCATGGAACTGGCCGTGGTGGTGCAGTCGTTCACCCGTGGGGATTTCATCGAGGGCGTGCGAGCGCTGATCGTAGACAAGGACAACGCGCCCAACTGGCGTGTGAGCAGCTACGACGCCGTGGACCGGAGTGCGGTGGAGGTGCTGTTCGCGCGCTGGTGGCAACCGGGCGATGATCCGCTGCACGAGCTGCACTGAGGCCCGTGCCCGATCCGGAAGGCCTGCGCCGTTACAACGCAGGCCTGCTTCCTCGCCTCAGGCCTTGTGCTTGCCGTGACCGTCCGCGGACTCGGCGACTGGCACCTTGATCAGCCCATCCGCACGGAACATCGCCTTGATGCCGCGCACGGCCTGCCGGATGCGCGCTTCGTTCTCGATCAGCGCGAAGCGCACGTATTCATCGCCATAGTCGCCGAAGCCAATGCCCGGCGAAACCGAGACTTTCGCCTTGGCCAGCAGCTGCTTGGCGAACTCCAGCGAACCCAGCGAACGGTATGGCTCCGGGATGCGCGCCCAGATATACATCGACGCCTTCGGGATATCGACCGGCCAGCCCGATTCGATCAGCCCTTTCGCCAGCACGTCGCGACGCGACTGGTAGTGCGCGGCAATCTCCTTCACGCATTCCTGGTCGCCCTCCAGCGCGGCAATGGCCGCCACCTGCACCGGCGTGAAGGTGCCGTAGTCGTGATAGCTCTTGATACGCGTGAGCGCGGCCACCAGGTCCGGGTTGCCCACCATGAAGCCGATACGCCAGCCCGCCATGTTGTAGCTCTTGGACAGCGTGAAGAACTCCACCGCGATGTCCTTGGCGCCGGGCACCTGCATGATCGACGGCGCCTTCCAGCCGTCGAAGACGATGTCGGCATAGGCCAGGTCGTGCACGACGAAGATGTCGTGCTTGCGCGCCAGCGCGATCACGCGCTCGAAGAAATCCAGCTCCACGCACTGCGCGGTCGGGTTCGACGGGAAGCCGAGCACGATCATCTTCGGCTTCGGATAGCTGCCGCGAATGGTGCGCTCGAGCTCCGCGAAGAAATCGACGCCCGGCACCAGCGGCACGGAACGGATATCGGCACCGGCAATCACCGCGCCATAGATATGGATCGGGTAGCTTGGGTCGGGCACCAGCACGGAGTCGCCGCGATCGAGCGTGGCCAGCATCAGGTGCGCCAGGCCTTCCTTGGAACCGATGGTGACGATGGCTTCGGTATCCGGATCGATCTCCACGTCATAGCGCTCGCGATACCAGTGCGAGATCGCGCGGCGCAGGCGCGGTATGCCCCTCGACGTGGAGTAGCCATGCGTGTCCGGCCGTTGCGCGGCCTCTACCAGCTTGGCGACGATATGCGGCGGCGTGGCCCCGTCCGGGTTGCCCATGCTCATGTCGATGATGTCCTCGCCACGGCGGCGGGCGGCCATCTTCAACTCGGCGGTGATATTGAAAACGTACGGGGGAAGGCGATCGATGCGCGCAAAGCGGCGCTTGCCAGAGCTGGCAGTCATGAAGGAGTCCTTTACGTAAGCGCCCGGAACCGTCCGAGCGACGTCGGCAACCGCTGTCTCGGCTGCCGGGGGACCATGTTAGCGGGGATGGGGGGATTGCACAACGGGGGAACGCGACGGCCCCACATAGGCCCTAAGCTGCTGTCCCTGGCCTACCAGACAGTCGTGACATGTTTATAGGCCCGAATCTTCTCATCCTTGGTGACCACCGGAGCCGCCAACTTGCGCGCCGTCGCGACGATCATCCGGTCCACGGGGTCCTTATGGAACTCCCCTGGCAGATGGATCGATTTGATCGAAACGTCGACATCGACCGGATAGAAACACACCGCGTCGATCTCCGCGACCGTGCTTAGCCAACTCTCGACATCCATCGTCAGCAAGAGTTTATCCCGCTCTACAAGCATGGCGATTTCCCACGCAGAGATCGCCGAAATGACAATCTGTCCATCGATGCATTCGTGCTCGATAGCAGCCCTTGCCCTGGCACTCAGTTCCTTGCTTCCACTCGCCCACCAGACCAGGGCATGCGTGTCCAGCACGATCACTGGCCCGCCTCCCATTCCACGTCGATGGGGTCCGTCGGGTTGTCATAGCGGACGACCGTGCCGGACAGGATTTCCTATCGGCCCGTGCGCGAGATGCCAGGCGGCTTACCGCCCTCTTACAGCAACTTGCCTCCCGGCGGACTGCTCGGCCGATCCGCCGGCAAGTGCTGGATGATGCAGTCCAGCGCCCGCGTGTCCGCCTTGCCAGCACCCAGCGTCCCGCCGACCGACGTGCGGTACTGCGCCGGACTGATCCGCCTGTAGTACAGGCGCGAGGTCTGGTCCAGCCAGTAGACGTAGTCGTCGTCCCCCGTGCTGCCGCTGTTGCGCAGCCACTCGCTGATGTTGTTGGTGCCGATGACCATATTGGGACAGGCCGTCTTCAGCGAATCCAGGTAGGCATTGAAACCCTTGGCCTCGATGTTGCGGACAGAGTCCGGTGCGCAGGCGGCCAGCGTCAGGGCAACGCCTGCCGCCGCGGCAAATTGAATCCTTATCCAGCCCGATGCGATGTTCGGCACAGCAGCCTCCTTGCGAGTTGCGTTGCCGTCATCTTAGGCCATCGGGGCGCAGCTCAGTCTTCGAGGGTCTCATGCACGGCCGCCGCGCCGCGTTTCCAGTAGCTCGACGCGCGGATTCGTGTTTTCGCAATGCCACGCTCGGCGACAAGATGCTGGCGAACTGCCTTGATTGCGGCAGACTCCCCGGCCGCCCAGACATAACCTTCGCCATGCGGCAGCCCGATCTTGCGCAGCGCCGGTTCGAGCAAGCTGCCCTCGGGCCCGTTGCCCCGGTGCAGCCAGTGGACCTCCAGCTTCGCGGCGCTCGGAAGGGGAATTTCGGCCGCTGCGTCGGGCACTTCCACGACCACCAGCGCGCGGGTATTCGCTCCCAGTTCCTCCAGCCGGCGCCCGATGGCTGGCAAAGCCGTTTCATCGCCAATCAGCAGGTGCCAGTCGAACTCCGTGGGGACCACGAAGGAGCCGCGCGGACCGCCTACGCCAAGGTACTGTCCCGGCTGCGCCTGGGCGGCCCATGTCGAGGCGGGCCCATCGCCATGCAAAACGAATTCGATATCCAGTTCCTGCGCAGCCGGATCGTGGCGGCGCGGCGTGTAGTCGCGCGCGGGCGGCCGTGGCTTGCCTTCGGCAAAGACCGGACCATTGGGCCCGACCTCCGACATTGCCGGCTTGTCGGCGCCGCCTTGCGGGAAGAAGACCTTCACATGGTCGTCAAACGAGGCCGAGACGAAGTCGGCTAGATCAGCGCCGTGCAGGGTCACACGCAGCAATTGCGGAGAAACGAGCCGGGTACGGACGACCTGGAGCATCCGCATCTTCAGCGGATGGCGGACGCGCTGCACGGTGAGGTCGCGGATGGAGTGGGTGGCTTCAGTCTGTGTGGTCATGGAATTCCTCAAATGAAGGGCGCTCGCAGCGCCCAGGGCGGACGCAAAGGTCAACGCCACGACTCAGCGCTTGGGGCCGGCTTCGATTTCTGCCGTGGCCTGCGCGAGGATGGCGGCGATGCGCCGCTGCTCATCGGGCGAGGCATCGCCGCGCAGCGCCAGCGCGCGCTTGAGCGCCACGCGGGCCTGCACGAACTCGGGCGCCCAGCCGCCCTGCTCTGGCTCGATCTGCGGCTCGCCGGCCATGGCGCGGCGGATCCAGTCCATCTTGCGCGCGGCATGGCGCAGGCGTCCCAGCATCAGGTCGAGCCGGTCCTTGTTGGCCGTCAGATAGGCGCGGCCGGCATCGGCGAGGTGGTAGCGCTTCTTGTTGCCCTCGGTATCCACCGTGGCATAGCCGACCTCTTCCAGATAGGTCAGCGCGGGATACACCATGCCGGGGCTTGGCTTGTAGAAGCCGCTGGTGCGCGTCTCCAGGGCCTTGATCAGCTCATAGCCGTGGCTGGGCTTCTCCTCCAGCAAGGCGAGCAGCAGCAATTGCAGGTCCTCGGCGCTGAACTTGCGGCCGCGCCGCCAGCCTTCGCCGTCAAAGTCACCCGGACCGTCAAACCCGTCGCCATCCCCTTGCCCGCCCCATGGACCACCGCCGCGCGGATGGCGCCCGATCGCATGGTGTAAAAAATGATGAGAAAGACGCATGCCGAGACGGTGACCCAGGCCCGGACGGTCGAATGAAGCAAATGGATGTCGCACGAGCGCCTCCGATATATCTTAAAACATATCTTAAGATATATATCGGAGACTGCGAAGTCAAGTTTTGTTGCCCCGCCCCACCGCCACGGGAGACGGTGCCGCCGTCACTTCATGCGGTACCAGTGGAAGCCATCCGACCCGGTTTCCCGAATCGCTTCGCCCAGGTGCATCAGGTAGTTCAGGTGCGCGATGCTCTCGCCTGTTGCCATGCCGAGCAGGCCCGGGCTGTCGATGGGCCGCGAAAACAGTTGCCCGAACACGTCGACAGCCCGCCGCGGCTCGGCCAGTGCCGCGCGCAGGCGATCAAGTGCCTGGTGCTGGCTGCGCGACAGGTAGTCGAGCCGGGCATGCAGGCCGCGGAACGGTTCGTTGTGCGCCGGCAGCACCAGCACGTCGTCCGGCACCTCGCGCCGGACCTTGTCGAGCGAGTCCAGCCAGTCACCCATCGGGTCGGCTTCGGGTTCGGTCGGGAACACCGAGACATTGGAAGAAATGCGCGGCAGGACCTGGTCGCCGGAGATCAGCAACTTCAGCGCCGGGCAGTACAGGCAGGCATGTTCGGGGGAATGCCCCTTGCCGACGACCACGCGCCATTCGTGCTCGCCGATGCGCAGCACGTCGCCATCCGTCAGGCGCTGGAAGCTCTCGGGCAGCGCGTGCACATACTTGCCGAAGCCGCCAAACCGGGCCCGGTACACTTCGATGTCGTCCTCGGTCCACCCTGCCTGCCGGTAGAATTCCACGCCTTCCTGCGGCGCGGCGCGGCCGGTATCGGCGGCCAGTACGCGGCACATCAGGTATTCCATCGACGTCATCCAGAGCCGGCAGCCGAACTTGCGCGTGAGCCAGCCGGCCATGCCAATGTGGTCGGGGTGCATATGGGTGACGAACAGCCGCGTCAGGCCGCCGCCGGCCAGCGCGCCGCCATCGGCGAACAGCGTCCGCCACGCTGCCGCGGTCTCGGGCGTCTGCAGGCCGGAATCCACGGCCGCCCAGCCCGCGCCGTCGCGGATGGCCCAGAGGTTGATGTGGTTCAGGCCCAGCGGCATCGGCATGCGCAGCCAGCGCACGCCAGGCGCGACTTCATGCGCCTGGCCCGGCGCGGGCGCGTCGCCGCAGGGATAGTCGAGGGTGGGTTTTTCGAGAGGAGACTGCGTGGTAGGGGCGTTCTGGCTCATGCTTTCTCGGCCTTGTCGGTGTCGGGCTGTGCGCCCGGCTGACGGCCGCTGCGGCCTGCCCCCGGGTCTCTTGTCCAGCAGACACCTTAGCCGAGTTGGACCATTCGTGTCACGCCCCGATTCAGGGGGTTACTGGCCTTGCGCCGGCAGTACCTTGCCTGGATTGAGCAGGTTGCGCGGGTCCAGTGCCTGCTTCACCTGCCACATCAGTTCGATCTCCACGGTGGACTTGAACTGCGCGAGGTCATCGCGCTTGACCACGCCGATGCCGTGCTCGGCCGAGATCGAGCCGTTCTCGGCATGCGCCATGGCATCGACCAGGCCGGAGATGCGCGCATACCACTGGGCCAGGAATTCCTTCGCCGGCTGGTCCTTCGGACGCAGCGGATTGAAGTGGACGTTGCCGTCGCCCATATGTCCGTAGATCACCATGCGGGCCGACGGCTCCAGTGCCAGCACCTGCGCGGACGCCTCTTCGACAAACGCCGCGATGCGCGACAGCGGCACCGAGACATCGCACTTGATGCTGCCGCCCGTACGCGTCTGCGCGTCCGAAATCTCTTCGCGGATGCGCCAGAAGTTCTGCGCATCGGACAGGCTGGCCGCGACGGCGGCGTCCAGCACCAGCCCTTGCTCGAAGCCCGACTCCAGAATCTCCATCAACGTCGCGTTGAGGCTTTCCGCATCGGTGCCCGACGTCAGTTCAACCAGCACCATCCAGTCGTGCATCGCGGGCAGCGGCGAGGGGACGTTGCCCAGGTACTCGAGCACCAGTTCCAGCGCCGGGCGCGAGATCAGCTCGAACGCGGTCACGGCCTGCCCGGACAAGCGCTTGGCCTCGCCAAGCAACTGCACGGCCGCCGCGGGGCTCTGTACCGCAACGAATGCCACCGCCGCACTGCGCGGCTGCGGCATCAGCTTGAGCACCGCGCCGGTGATGATGCCGAGCGTACCTTCCGCACCGATGAACAGGTGCTTGAGGTCATAGCCGGTGTTGTCCTTGCGCAAGCCGCGCAGCTGCGAGTAGATGCGTCCGTCCGGCAGCACGGCCTCGATCCCGAGCACCAGGTCGCGCATGTTGCCGTAGCGCAGCACCGCGGTGCCGCCGGCATTGGTGGACAGGTTGCCGCCGATCTGGCACGAGCCTTCCGAGCCGATGCGCAGCGGGAACAGGCGCTGCTCCCCTTCCGCCGCGCTGCGCGCCGCGCTCAGCGTGACGCCCGCCTGCAACGTCATGGTGTCGTTCACGGTGTCGATAGCCAGCACGCGGTTCATGCGCCGCAGGTTGATGACCACGGCCGCGCCCGTACCGTCCGGCACCGCGCCGCCCATCAGCGACGTGTTGCCGCCTTGCGGCACGACCGGCACGTGGTTGGCATGGCACCACTGCATGACCTGGCTGACTTCTTCCGTCGACGCGGGCAGCACCACCACCTGGGCCTTGCCATGGTAGATGCCGCGGTAGTCGGTGACGAAGGGCTGCATGTCGGCGTCGCCGCTCAGGCAGGCGTTTTCGCCAACAATGGCCTGCATCGCGCGCAGGGTGGCTTGCGGGTTCGTGGCTTGGGCTTCGACTGGCATGTTGCGATGGGAAATCGAGGGTCGTGTTCAATAAGCGGCGGAAGGCGCGGCAACCGTGCTGCCGGCCTGCTGCGGCTTGAATTCTGCCGCCAGGCGTCGCGCCGCGTTGGCGTACATCGTCACGTCGACGCCGGTTGCCACGAAGGTGCAGCCCAGCGCCAGGTAGCGGCGCGCCAGCGCCGGGTCGGAAGTCAGCGTGCCGGCGGCCTTGCCGGAGGCAATGATGGTCCGCATCGCGCCCTCGATCGCAGCCTGCACTTCCGGATGTCCCGGCTTGCCGCGATAGCCCATCGACGCCGCAAGGTCCGCGGGGCCGATGAACACACCATCCACGCCGTCCACGGTGCAGATTTCCTCAAGGTTCTTCAGCGCCGTCACGGTTTCCGCCTGCACGAGCAGGCAGACCTCGTCATCGGCCACGTCCAGGTAGTCCGTGCGGCTGCTCCAACGCGACGCGCGCCCCACCGCACTGCCCACGCCGCGGATGCCTTGTGGCGGATAGCGCGTTGCGCTGACCATCATGCGCGCCTGCTCGGCCGTATCGACCATCGGCACCAGCAGGGTCTTCGCGCCGATATCGAGCAGCTGCTTGATCAGCGCGACCTCGCCCGCCAGCGCGCGCACCACCGGCTGCGACGCATACGGTGCAACGACCTGCAGCGCCTGCAGGGTCGAGCGCAGGTCGTTCGGCGCGTGTTCGCCGTCGATCAGCAGCCAGTCGAAACCGGCGGTGGCCGACACTTCGGCCAGGTAGGGCGTAGCCATCGAAAGCCAGAGGCCGATCTGCGCCTGGCGGGCCGCCAGCGCGGCCTTGAACGGATTATGTGCGGGCATGATGCCTTGTATTCGGGGTACGGGAGTACCGGGTGTTGCCACTCAGCCGAGCTGGCCGTGGCAAAGGTACTTGGTATGCAGGTAGTCGTCCAGCCCGTGGCGCGAGCCTTCGCGCCCGTAGCCGGACTCTTTGACACCGCCGAACGGCGCGGCCTCTGCGGCGATTGCGCCTTCGTTGATGCCGACCATGCCGGTCTCCAGCGCCTGCGCGACGCGCCAGATGCGGCGCACGTCGTTCGAGTAGAAGTAGGCGGCCAGCCCGAACGGCGTGTCGTTCGCGTCGCGGATCACCTCGGCCTCGTCGCGGAACCGGAAGACCGGCGCCACCGGGCCGAAGGTCTCTTCGCGGGACAGCTCCATCTCGGGCGTGGCGTCGACCAGCACTGTCGGCGCGTAGTAGTGCGGGCCATCGGCCGTGCGCACACGCCGTCCGCCCGTCACCACGCGCGCGCCCCTGGCCACCGCGTCTTCAACGTGCCGCGCGATCTTGTCGACCGCGCGCGCATTGATCATCGGCCCGATCTGCGCGTTTTCGTCCGTGGCCGGCCCGACGTGAAGCGCGCCCACGCGGTGTGCCAGCCGTTCGACAAACTCGTCATGCACTGTGTCGTGCACGTAGACGCGGTTCGGGCATACGCAGGTCTGCCCGCCATTGCGGAACTTGGAGGCCATCAGGCCATCGACCGCGGCGTCGAGGTCGGCATCCTCGAACACAATGAACGGCGCATTGCCGCCGAGTTCCAGCGACAGCTTCTTGAGGGTGCCGGCCGATTCGCGGGCGAGATGCTTGCCCACCGGCGTGGAGCCCGTGAACGTGATCTTGCGCACGCGGCTGTCGGCCAGCCACGCATCGACCACGGCCGGCGTGCTTTCGCGCGACGCCGTGACGATATTGAGCACGCCTGCCGGCAGGCCGGCCTGCTCGGCAAGCCAGGCCAGCGCAAGCGCGGTCAGCGGCGTGTCCTCGGCGGGCTTGGCCACCACCGTGCAGCCCGCCGCCAGCGCCGGCGCGATCTTGCGGGCGATCATCGCCAGCGGGAAATTCCACGGCGTGATGGCCGCCACTACGCCTACCGGTTCCTTGAGCACCAGCAGCTTGCGGCCCGGCACGGCCTCCGCGACGATGTCGCCGCAGATGCGCGTGGCCTCTTCGGCAAACCACTCGACGTAAGACGCCCCGTACAGCACCTCGCCGAGCGCTTCCTTCAACGGCTTGCCCTGCTCGGTCGAGATGATGCGGGCCAGGTCTTCCTGGCTCGCCAGGATCAGCGCGTGCCAGCGCTTGATCAGTTGCGCGCGCTCGCGCGCCGGGCGGGCGCTCCAGGCGGGGAACGCTTCGGCGGCAGCGTCCGCCGCGCGGCCCGCGTCGTCGTCGCCGCTGTCAGGCACATGGGCGAACACCTCGCCCGTGGCCGGATTGGTGACCGCGAAGCGGGCGCCCTGCCCGGCATCGCGCCATTGCTGGTTGATGAAATTCTGGCTGCGCAGCAGCGCGGTATTGGCAAGCGTCAGGGACATGGAAGAAGCCTAAAAGGTGCAAAACAACGGCGGATACAGCGGTCAGCTGACGATGCCCATGTGCCAGGGCACGAACTCGTTGTCGCCCAGCCCCAGCAGTTCGCTCTTGGTCGGCTGCCCGGACGCGGCCTGCAGGATATGTTCGAAAATGCGCTGCCCCATTTGCTCGATCGTCAGCACGCCGTCGACTACCAGCCCGCAGTTGATATCCATGTCCTCCTGCAGGCGGGTGTACATCGGGGAATTCGACGCGAGCTTGACGGTGGGCGCCGGCTTGGAGCCGAACATCGAGCCACGGCCCGTGGTGAAGCAGATCAGATTGGCGCCACTCGCAATCTGGCCAGTCACGGCCACCGGATCGTAGCCCGGTGAATCCATGAAGACAAAGCCGGCCTTGTCGATCGGCTCGGCGTATTCGTACACCGCCTGCAAAGGCGTAGTGCCGCCCTTCATGGCCGACCCGAGCGACTTCTCGAAGATGTTCGCCAGGCCGCCCTGCTGGTTGCCGTGGCCGACCACGCCATTGAACTGGGCGTTGTGCCCGGCGGTGTAGCGCTCCCACCAGGCGAGGCGGTCGAGCAGCTTCTGGCCGACTTCCGGCGTCACCGCGCGGCGCGTCAGCATGAATTCGACACCGTGGATCTCCGGCGTCTCCGACAGGATCGCGGTGCCGCCGTGGCGCACCAGGATATCCATGGCCGCGCCCAGCGCCGGGTTCGCGCTGATGCCGGAAAAGCCATCCGAGCCGCCGCATTCCAGCCCGATCTTCAGGTGGCTGGCCGACACGCGCTGGCGCACTGCCTGGTTCGCTGCCGGCAGCATCGATGCCACGGCGCGGATGCCGGCCTGGATGGTCTCGCGCGTGCCGCCGGCGTCCTGCATGACGAGCGTGTGCATGGCCGCGCCCGGTTCCAGCCCCTGTGATTCCACCAGCCCGGCCACCTGGTTGCGCTCGCAGCCCAGCCCAACGATCAGCACGCCAGCCAGGTTCGGATGCCGCGCATAGCCGGCCAGCGTCCGGCGCAGCACGTCGAAATGCTCGCTTGGCGACGACATGCCGCAGCCGCTGGTCTGCGCAAAGGCCACCACGCCATCGACGTTCGGATAGGCTGCCAGCCGCTGCGGCGTGAAATGCGCGGCGATCTGCCGGATCACCGTCGACGAGCAGTTCACCGACGACAGGATGCCGATGAAGTTGCGCGTGCCGACGCGGCCATCGGGGCGCACGAAGCCCATGAACGTGGCCCGCTCGGCTTCGGGCACGTAGTCGATTGCGCGGACGTCCTGACAAAAGCCAGGATCACGGTAGAAATCCACCAGCTTGAGGTTGTGCGAATGCACGTGCTCGCCCGCCGCGATGTCGCGCGCTGCAACGCCGATCACGGTGTCGTACTTGCGCACCGGCGTGCCGGCGGCAATGGCGCGGGCAGCGATCTTGTGGCCGGCCGGAACCTGCGCGCGCACGCGCAGTGCCGGGTCGGACAACTGCTGCCCCAGCGCCAGCTCGCTCCTGGCAACCAGGACGTTGTCGTTCGCATGCAGCCGGATGACGGGATTCGTTTTCACTTGGCAATCAACCTTGCTTCAGCAGTTCCTTGAGCCTCAGCTTCTGGATGAGCCGGGTTTCCTGGGCGTAGACCGTTGCCACGTACTTCTTGTAGTCGGGGCCATCGAGATACATCACGGGCGCGTCCAGGCGCGCCGCCACATTGTGGAACTCGGTGCTCGCGACCGCGGCACGGAAGGCGTCGCGCAGCTTCTTTTCCACGGCAGGCGGCAACCCCTTCGGCGCGCCGATACCGTTCGGCGCCTCCACCACCACGTCGTAGCCCAGTTCCTTCAGCGTCGGCGTGTCCTTGAAGCGCGTGGCGCGCTGCTCGCCCCAGGTGGACAGCAAGCGCAGCTTGCCGGCCTCGACATGCGGGGCCCACGAACTGGAATCGGCCAGCAGGTCGACCTGTCCGGCCAGCACATCCTGCAGCGCCGCGGCACCGCCCTTGTAGGCAATGGCGTTGAACTTCACGCCGGCCGCCAGCGCGAACTGCTCCATGCCCACATGCGTGGCGCCGCCGATGCCTGCATGGGCATAGGTGATCCGGCCCGGATTGGCCCTGGCCGCCGCCACCACGTCCTGCATGGTCTTGAAGCGCGAGTTGACCGGCACGGCAATGCCGAAGGTCTGCCCGGACGTCCGCGCCAGGTAGGTCAGCTCGGTGCGCGGATCGAGCTGCAGCATGCCGAGCTGCGAGAAGCGCGTGACCGAGATCGGAATCTGGCCGATGGTGTAGCCGTCAGGATTGGCCCGCGCCAGTGCCTTGGTGCCGATCATGCCGGACGCGCCCGCGCGGTTCTCGACCACGATCGACTGTTTCATGATGCCGGATGCCACCTGGCACAGGGCACGCATCGACTGGTCCGCGGTCCCGCCAACGGGCCACGGGCAGATGAACGTGATCGGACGCTCGGGATACTCCGCCGCGGCAGCCTGCGCCGCGCCGGGCAGCAGCATGCCGGCCGTACCCGCGGCAGCGGCCGCCGCACCGCCGACGAGCAGCTGACGACGCTTCGGATTGAAGGGGAGTCCTTGGGTCATGTGGGGTGTCTCGGTTGTTATGCGGCGGAGGGTCCGACCGCGCTGTGCCGTGCATTGTGTTCCCGACAAACATAACAATCCAATCACAAACTGGCATTGCTTCATAACATAATCGTTATGTAGACTCGGGCATGGCCAACATCGATCGCGCGCTGCGCTCCAACATCAAGTTACGCCACCTGCAACTGCTAGTGGCGCTCGACGAATTCCGGCACCTGGGCCGCACGGCGGAATTCCTGTCCGTCAGCCAGCCGGCCGTTTCGCGGGTGCTGACCGAGGTCGAGAAGATGCTAGGCATGGCACTGTTCACGCGCTCCACGCGGGGCACCGAACCGACCGCGGCCGGCGAATCGCTGGTGCGGTTTGCGCGCTCGGTGCTGGCGCAATACGAGCAGACGCGCGACGAAATCGCGGCCGTGGAAAGCGGTGCGTCGGGGCGCATCCGCATCGGCTCGATGGGGGCGGCGCTGCCGGCCTTGCTGGCGCGCGCGGTTGGCATGCTCAAGCAGCGCTCGCCGCGCGCCACCGTGCTGATCGAGGAAGGCGACCTGCCCCACCTGCTGCCCAAGCTGCGCCTGAGCGAACTGGACCTGATCGTGGGCCGGCTGGAACCTGGCTACGCCGCGCCCGACCTGCTGGCCGAAGCCTTGTATGCCGATCCCATGGTGGCCGTGGTCAGGCGCGGGCACCGGCTCACGCGCAAGGCCAGCGCGGGCTGGCGCGACCTGGCGGAGGTGCCGTGCGTGCTGCCGCCGCCGTGGGCCTCGCTGCGGGTCAAGATCGAGCAGGCTTTCCACCAGCACGGTCTGCATCCGCCGGAGGACGTGATCGAATCGTCGTCCTACCTTGCGCTGGCCACCTTTGCCGTCGAACGCGATGCCGCGGGCTTCATGGCGCGTTCCGCCGCGCAGGCGCTCGAGGCCGAGGGCCGCGTGCGGATCCTCGCCATGGAGGTGCCGGTCGAACTGCCGCCGGTTGGCGTCATGACCTTGCGCGAACGCCCCCTGACCAGCAGCGCGGTGCAGATGATCGACTACCTGCGGCGCGCAGCGGCGGCGTTGAAGCCATCCGGCGGCGTGTCGTGAATCGTTGCGCCAGGTCAAATGCAGCGGGCAGCGCCCCGGTAAGCTGCTACGCCTTAGCCAATCAGCGAGGAATGACCATGAGCACGGCCCACATGCCCTTCCTGTTCGACGCCAGGGGCATTTCGAAGCGCTTCCGCCATGCCGCCATCTTCGGCGCGCTGGAATCCCTGGGCGACGGGGAAACCATGCGCTTCGTCAACGACCACGACCCGCAGCCACTGCTGGAACAACTGCGCCAGCGCTACCGCAACCAGATTCAGATCGAGTACGTCCAGCGCGATCAGGAGGCTGTGGTGATCGATTTTGTCGTCCACCCCTTCAAGGCCGAACAGGCAGCCGGGGGCTCCTGTGGCGGCGGCGGGGGCGGCTGTGGCTGCAGCGGCGGCTGACACCAGCCGATTGACGCTTGCATGGCCCATGCCTTCCGGCAGACCGGCCACTAGGGCTACCATACCGCTTTGCCCCGATCATCGAGCGCACGCCATGCAAGATCCGCAGACCTCTACTCACAGCACGGCCGAGGGCTGGCCAAGGCCCTCGGACCGCACCAGCGTATCGGACGACGCCCGCGTCGACGATATCATCCCGTTGCCGCCGCCTGAACACCTGATCCGGTTCTTTCCCATCAACGGTACGCCGGTTGAATCGCTGGTCACCACCACGCGGCAACGCATTTCCCGCATCCTGCACGGCGAGGATGACCGCCTGCTCGTCATCATGGGGCCTTGCTCCATCCACGACCCGCGCGCCGCGCTCGACTACGCGCAGCGGTTGATGGCGCAGCGCGTTCGCCACGCCGCGACGCTGGAAATCGTGATGCGGGTGTACTTTGAAAAGCCCCGTACCACGGTCGGCTGGAAAGGCCTGATCAACGACCCGTATCTTGACGAAAGCTACCGCATCGACGAGGGACTCCGCATGGCACGCCATCTCCTGGTCGACATCAATCGACTCGGCCTGCCGGCGGCGGGCGAGTTCCTGGACGTGATCTCGCCTCAATACATCGGTGACCTGATCAGCTGGGGCGCCATCGGCGCGCGCACCACGGAAAGCCAGATCCACCGTGAACTGGCATCGGGCACCTCGGCGCCGATCGGCTTCAAGAATGGTACCGACGGCAATATCAAGATCGCGATCGACGCAATCCAGGCCGGCTCGCGTCCGCACCATTTCCTTGGGGTGCACAAGAACGGGCAGGTCGCGACGGTACACACGCGCGGCAATCCGGACTGCCATGTCATTCTGCGCGGGGGGAAAATCCCGAACTATGACGCCGACTCCGTGGAAGCGGCCTGCAGGGAACTCGAAGCGGCCGGCCTTGACCGGCGCCTGATGGTCGATTGCAGCCACGCCAACAGCAGCAAGCAGCACCAGCGCCAGGTCGACGTCGCGCGCGACGTGGCGCAACAGGTCAGCGGCGGCAGCCGCTCGGTCTTTGGCGTGATGGTCGAGAGCAACCTGGTCCCGGGCGCGCAAAAGTTCACGCCGGGTCAGCACAACCCGAGCGAACTGACCTACGGCCAGAGCATTACCGACGCCTGCATCGGATGGGAAGACTCCGTCGCAGTCCTCGACATGCTGGCCGATGCAGTCACGGCGCGGCAACAGAAGCCAAAGTCCTGATCCTTGCCGCTCCGATGCGCGCAAGACCACGCGCATCAGGCCCAATCGACTCGATGCTGCACCGCACCATCGAGTTACACTTCTCCCTGTTCCCGGACGAGAGGTCGGTTATGCGTCGTTATCGCCGCTTTTTCGCCTGAACCCGGGACTCTATCTTGCACGCATTGCATCGGAAATCCGGAATCTCCATCCGAAGACGAAGAGACACAGAAACATGAGCGCTGACAACCAATTGCAGTTCACCGTGGAACGTCACCCCAATCCCACGCCAGCCGACAAGATCGCGGCCGCGCTGGTCGACCCCGCCTTCGGACGCGTATTCACCGACCACATGGTCACGATCCGCTGGACCGAAGGCCGTGGCTGGCATGACGCCAAGGTGGAAGCGCGCCGTCCGTTCCAGATCGACCCGGCCTGCGCCGTCCTGCACTACGCGCAGGAAATCTTCGAAGGCATGAAGGCTTACCGCGGCGCGGACGGCAAGATCTCGCTGTTCCGCCCGCAGGAAAACGCCAAGCGTTTTCGCGCCTCGGCCGCCCGCATGTCGATGGCCGACTTGCCGGAAGCCGATTTCCTGCGCGCCGTGGAGGCGCTAGTGGACATCGACCGCGACTGGATTCCCGGCGGCGACGGCAGCCTGTACCTGCGTCCGTTCATGTTCGCCAACGAGACCTTCCTTGGCGTGCGTGCCGCGGCCGAGTATGTGTTCTGCGTGATCGCGTGCCCGGTCGGCCCGTACTTCAAGGGCGGCAAGTCGGCCGTCACGGTGTGGGTATCGGACCAGTACACGCGTGCGGCGCCCGGCGGCACCGGCGCGGCGAAGTGCGGCGGCAACTATGCCGCCAGCCTGATCGCTCAGACCGAAGCCTCGCAGAAAGGCTGCGACCAAGTCGTTTTCCTGGACGCCGCGGAACACCGCTGGATCGAGGAACTCGGCGGCATGAACGTGTTCCTCGTCATGGACGACGGCTCGCTGCAGACCCCGCCGCTGTCCGGCACGATCCTGCCCGGCATCACGCGCGCGTCGATCATCGAACTGGCTCGCCGCGAAGGCCTCAAGGTTTCCGAAACCCCGTACGCGTTCGAAGCATGGCAGGCTGATGCCAAGAGCGGCCGCGTCAAGGAAACCTTCGCATGCGGCACCGCGGCCGTGGTCACCGCCATCGGCACCGTGCGCCATGCCGGTGGCGAATTCACGATCGGCGACGGCGGCGAAGGCGAAGTCACGCGCCGCATCCGTTCGCTGCTGACCGGCATCCAGCGCGGCAAGGAAGCCGACACCTTCGGCTGGGTCCACCACATCGCCTGAGAACGGTGCCCTGCCCCGGACTGACCGGGTCAGGGCCGGGCCAGCAGCAGCGTCAGCGAGGAGCCCAGCAGGACCACGCCTGACGCCGTCAGCAGTGTCAGCACGATCTTGCGGAATGCGGCCTCGCTGATGCCCAGGTACACCCGGGCGCCTAGCAGCGACGGAATCAGCATCGCCGGCGCCACCACCAGGAACATCGGCAGCATGTCGCGCGTGACGATGCCCTTGCCGACATAGGTGGCCATGGTCACCGCCAGCGTGGCCAGGTTGAAGTTCTGGATCACCGCGCGCTGCTCATCCTTGTCGAATCCGCGCAGGGTGCACCACAGCGTGGGAATTACGCCGGTAAAGCCGCCGATCCCGCCCATCACTCCACCCGCCGCTCCAGCCACGCCATCTGCCAGTCGCCCGCCGTGGGTAATTGCCGGCAAGCGCTGCGCCATCAGCATAACGGGGCACCACAGCGTCAGGAAGGCACCGAACACGGCCTTGAACAGCTGGGCATTCAACGCCGGCAAGATCGCCACGCCAAGAGGAATGCCGACCAACCCACCCGCCACGAACGGCCACAAGCGGCGCAGCGACAGGCCGCGCCGGACCGAAAACGCTGACAGAAGCTGCCCGGTCAGCGCGCCGAATACCGTCATGGCCGACGCCATGCGTGGCTCGATGGTCCAGGCCCAGAAGGACATGGCGACCATGCCGAAGGCGAACCCTGAAAGGCCCTGCACGAAGCCGGCAACGGCTGCGCCAAGGATGACAATGATCAGGGTGAAGTCCATGCGGGCAGCGATCGGCCGAAAGCGGAAAGTTGACGAATATGCCCTTTTTGTCGCGCGTTGTCACGGCCTGCATCTGATACGGTCTTTTTCGCATCCATTGCTTCTGTTTTCCGGGCGCACGCACGCTTAGCATCGAACCGTGCGGCAAAGGCGCGGAGCCGTCCTGCGACGATATGTCGCCCGGCGTCCGGCGCCCTTGCCGGCACATGGCGGCGCATGCGGCGTACACTACGCTCACCGCACGCGCCAACGGCCCGCGCCCCTGGCGCGCTGTCGGCCAATCGCCACGCCTGACGGGCATGACGGTGCAGCCGACGACGTGCAAAGGGCCAGCGCCACGGAGAACAAGACATGTTTGGCTTCACCGGGCTCGAACTCGCCCGTATCCAGTTCGGCTTCACCATTTCCTTCCACATCATCTTTCCGGCCATCACCATCGGCCTGGCCGCGTATCTCGCGGTGCTCGAGGGCTGCTGGCTGCGTACGCAGCGACCGGTCTACCGCGACCTGTACCACTTCTGGTCGAAGATCTTCGCGGTCAATTTCGGCATGGGCGTGGTGTCGGGACTCGTCATGGCGTACCAGTTCGGCACCAACTGGAGCTTTTTCTCCGAGTTCGCGGGCAGCATCACCGGCCCGTTGCTGACCTATGAAGTGCTGACCGCGTTCTTCCTCGAGGCCGGTTTCCTTGGCGTCATGCTTTTCGGCTGGAACCGCGTCGGGCCCGGGCTGCATTTCTTCGCGACCGTCATGGTCGCGCTGGGCACGCTGATCTCGGCGACCTGGATCCTGGCCTCCAACAGCTGGATGCAAACCCCGCAGGGCTACGAAATCATCAATGGCCGTGTCGTGCCGACCGACTGGTTCCAGGTCATCTTCAACCCGTCGTTCCCCTACCGCCTGGTGCATATGAGCGTGGCAGCCTTCCTCGCCACGGCACTGTTCGTCGGCGCATCAGGGGCGTGGCACCTGCTGCGTGGCCGCGACAACCCCGCCATCCGCAAGATGCTGTCGATGGCGATGTGGATGCTGCTGATCGTTGCGCCGATCCAGGCCGTGATCGGCGACATGCATGGCATCAACACGCTCAAGCACCAGCCGGCCAAGATTGCCGCGATGGAAGGCCATTGGGAAAGCCACGGCGAGCAGGGTTTCCCGCTGCTGCTGTTCGGCTGGCCCGACATGGTGCGTGAGGAAACCCGCTTTGCCGTGGGCATTCCGCGCCTGGGCAGCCTGATCCTCACGCACAGTCTCGACGGACAGATCAAGGGCCTGAAGGAATTCGCGCCGCAGGACCGGCCCAACTCCACCATCCTGTTCTGGTCATTCCGCGTGATGGTCGGGCTGGGCGTGCTGATGATCCTGCTGGGCCTGTGGAGCCTGTGGCTGAGACGCGGCAAGCGGCTGTTCCAGTCAAGGCCGTTCCTGCACGTGGCGCTGTGGATGGGGCCGGCGGGACTGGTCGCGATCCTGGCGGGCTGGTTCACCACCGAGATCGGGCGCCAGCCGTGGGTCGTCTACGGCCTGCAGCGCACCGCCGATGCCGTCACGCCGCACAACGTGCCTGAACTCGCGCTGACGCTGGGCCTGTTCGTGGTGTCCTACTTCTTCGTGTTCGGCGTAGGCATTGCCTACATGCTGCGACTGGTGCGCAAGGGCCCGGTGATCGACGAGGGCTCGCAGGAACGCCACGGCGGCCCGGGCCGCGAACATACCCCCGCACGCCCGCTTTCGGCCGTCGAGGACGACGATGTGATGGCGCCCAACCAACCCGCTCGCAGCAGGAGCTGACACCATGGGCATCGACCTTTCCCTTCTCTGGATCCTCATCATCTTCTTCGGCGTGATGATGTATGTCGTCATGGACGGCTTCGACCTGGGCATCGGCATGCTGTTTCCGTTCATGCCGGATCGTCATGACCGCGATGTCATGATGAACACCGTCGCCCCGGTCTGGGATGGCAACGAGACCTGGCTGGTCCTCGGTGGCGCGGCCCTGCTGGCAGCGTTCCCGCTGGCCTATGCCGTGGTGCTGAGCGCGCTCTACCTGCCGCTCATGCTGATGCTGCTGGGCCTGATCTTCCGCGGCGTGGCGTTCGAGTTCCGCTTCAAGGCCAATGACCGCGAGCGGCCGGTATGGGATGCGGCCTTCATCGGCGGCTCGCTCACCGCATCGTTCTTCCAGGGCGTGGCGCTGGGCGCGTATATCGACGGCATCCGCATGGAAGGCCACCGCTTTGCCGGTGGTCCGCTGGACTGGCTGGCGCCCTTCCCGCTGTTCTGTGGCGTGGGCGTGGTCGTGGCCTACACGGTGCTCGGCAGCACATGGCTGATCATGAAGACCGAAGGCGGCCTGCAGCAGCGCATGGTGCGGCTGGCCGGCACGCTGGGCTGGCTGCTGCTGGCCGTCATCGCGATCATCAGTGTGTGGACCCCGCTTACGCATCCCGGCATTGCCGAACGCTGGTTCCGCGTGCCGAACCTGGTGTGGTTCTCGCCGGTGCCGCTGCTGGTGGTGCTGTGCGTGTTGGGGCTGATGCGTTCGCTGCGCCAGTCGCACCATATCGCACCGTTCCTGTACGCGCTGGGCCTGGTGTTCCTGGGCTATACGGGCCTTGCCATCAGTGTCTGGCCGAACATCATCCCGCCCGGCATCTCGATCTGGGATGCCGCCGCGCCGCCGCAGAGCCAGGGCTTTGCGCTGGTGGGCGCGCTGTTCATCATCCCGTTCATCCTGATGTACACGGTGTGGGCTTACTACGTGTTCCGCGGCAAGGTACGTCACGGTGAGGGGTACCACTGATGGCCACGTACCTGGTCCGGATACCGCTCTGGCTCAGGCGCGTCGGCTGGCTGGTGCTGATCTGGGTCGCCAGCGTGGCCGCGCTCGGCGCCGCGGCCTGGCTGCTGCGGCTGCTTATGGCCGGGGCCGGCTTCCACCGCTGATCCGCTGCGCGGCTTTGTCTGCAATGCCTGCAAGAATCCGAATGCCGCCATCAGGATTCTTTGCCTCCCTGTCACTACGGTGACAACGCCTGCTTTTACTCTGCCTGCATCCCGCGGGGCATGCCCCGCGCATAACAAGCGATCAGACAGGGGAGTAGAGCATGGCATGGATTCTTGCTCGGCCGGGGCGTCGCAGGCAAGCCCTCAGCCTGGCCATGGCGGGCATTGCGGCCGCCACGCTGGCCGCATGCGGGGGCGACGGCACGCAAGCGCCGGCCGCCGAACCCGCCGATTCGGGCAACACGCCCAATCCGGCGGCGCCGGCAACCAGCAAGGTGCTGATGATCGGCGTTGACGGCGCCACGTATGAACAGGTGCAAGGCGCCATCCTGCGCCGCGAGCTGCCCAACCTGGCGCAGCTGAACCTGGTCCCCGCCGCCACCGGCGGCATGCCGGGCACCATCACCGCGCAGCCGACGCTGGATGCGCCCAGCTGGGCCACGGTACTCACCGGCAGCTGGGCCAACCGCCACGGCGTGACGGACGACACCGGCACGGTTGCTCCCCAGGCGCCGAGCGTTTTCCGCTACTTCCGTACCGGCGCCAAGGCCGGCACGCAGCTTGGCGGCGCGATCAGCTCGGCCGTGGTGTCGCCCTTGCTGACTGGCGAACGCGATGCCGGCGCCATGGATACGCTGGTTGACTGCGCCGGCGCCGACAGGTGCGTGACGCAGAACAGCGTGAAGCTGGTGCAGTCCGGCTACGGGCTGGTGTTCGCGCAGTACAGCGCGCCAGCACTCGCGGCCGAGTCCGACGGCTTCGGCGCGGGCAGCTACGCCACGGCGCTGGCCGGCTTCGACCAGGCGCTGGGCCAGTTGCTCGCTGCCGTGGCAGAGCGCCGCAAGACGCAGCCGAACGAGGACTGGCTCGTGATGGTCACCACCAGCCACGGGCTCGACGCCACCGGCGCCACCACGTCGGTTCCGACCGTCGAGAACCGCACCGCCTTCATCGCGATGAACAAGCCGCTGAACCCGGCCCTGGCCAGTTCCGGCAGCGCGGCACCCGTCACGCCCGCCGACCTGTCGGCACTGCCGACCGAGGCCGACATTGCCCCGACGTTGCTTGGGCACGCCGGCATTGCCATCGATGCCAGCGCCAACCGCTTCGACGGCATGCCGCTGAACGGCACCGGCGCAGGCGTACGCGGTATCCGCATGGCGGTGGGCCGCTACAACGATTCGATCGAGCTGACCTGGCAGAACGCCTCGGCCTCAGCCGGTGAAACGCTCGTGCTGCGCGACGGCGTGCAGGTCGCCCGCCTGCCGGCCGGCGCCACGCAATACGTCGACAACGCCTTCGACCTGCCCACCGGCCTGTACCGCTTCAACTACACGCTGGTGCGCAACGGCGTGCCGGTGTCCTACCTGGCCCAGATCAATTACGTGAAGCCAGTACCGCTGGCCACCACGCTGCGCAACAACCTGGCCACCTACTTCAGCCTGGACAGCAAGCCTGCCGTCGACGCCAAGGCCAGCGCAACGCTCGGCCCGTGGGTACCGGGCACGGACGGCGGCTCGCTTGTCGACGACAACTTCGGCGCCAGGGGATTGCGTGTCGATTCCAACGTCGATGCCTACCAGCTCGTGCAGAACGGTGCAGACATCGCGCTCAGCCCGCAGTTCACCATCGGCTTCTGGTTCCGCACCGATTGCACGCAGGGCAACGGCACCGGCGAGCCCATCCTCTCCAACAAGAACTACACCTCGGGCGCGAATGCCGGCATCGCCTTCGGCCTGTTCGGCAGTTGCGAGGTCCGCTTCAACATCGGCAGCGGCGGCAAGCGCGACGACATCAACGGCATGAAGGTGTCCGCCAACCAGTGGGCGTACCTCGCCCTGTCCGTCGATACCGTGGCCAAGACGTTCAGCGGCTACATCATCGACCCCGTGCTGGGCCTGCAGAAGGTCCAGAACAAGGCCATCGCGTCGACCGACGTTACCAAGCTCAACGGCCTGGCCACCAAGACTTGGGGACTCAATGACGATGCCACTCACAACTATGTGGCAAACAACGCCGGATCGCTCAAGGGCGTGATGGCCTTCAACGACCTCGCAATGTGGACGCGGGTGCTGACCCTGGACGAACTGAAGTCCATCACTGCGTCGCGCCAGCCGCTGTCCAGCCTCAACCCATGACCCGCTCCATCCACGGCCCAAGCATCCCGGAGAACCCCATCATGAACCGAATCCTGCGCGCAGCCACGCGTCCGCACTGGATGGCCGCCCTGCTGATGTGCGCGGCGCTGTCCGCCTGCGGCGGCAGCGATGACAACACCGCAAACGGCACGCAAACACCGACCGCTGGCTCGCAGACGCCGAGCGGCGGCGACAACGGCATCAACCAGCCGCCTGCCGTCAAGCCTGCCATCCGCTGCGCGCCTTGAGCGAACGCAAGCCCGCCGACCATCGTGAACCTATCCGGCTACAGAACGACATGACCGCCAACAGCAGAAGCAGACGCAGTTTCCTCAAGCTTGCCGGCACCAGCGCCGCGGCCACCGCCGCGCTGGCTGCCTTCCCGCCTGCGATCCGCCGTGCGCTGGCCATCCCGGCCAACAATGCCACGGGCACGATCCGCGACGTCGAGCACGTCGTGATCCTGATGCAGGAAAACCGCTCGTTCGACAACTACTTCGGCACGCTGCGCGGCGTGCGCGGCTTCGGTGACCGCTTCCCGATCCCGCTCGCGGGCGGTCTCAATGTCTGGCAGCAGACCTACGTCGGCAGCACCACGCGCACGGTCCTGCCGTATCACCTGGACAGCACCGCCGGCAACGCTCAGCGCGTCAGCGGCACCCCGCATACCTACCCCGATGCGCAGAACGCGTGGGACCTGGGCCGCATGAACAAGTGGCCGACCTACAAGAATACGCAGTCGATGGGCTATTACACCGAAGCCGAGCTGGACTTCCAGTTCGCGCTGGCCAATGCCTTCACTATCTGCGACGCCTACCACTGCGGCTTCCATGGCGGCACCAACCCCAACCGCCTGTTCCACTGGACCGGCACCAACGACCCGAGCGGCACGCACGGCGGGCCGGTCATCGACAACAGCGGCGACTCGTTCACGGGCTCCAATACGCCCTACACCTGGACAACCTATCCGGAACGGCTGGAAGCTGCCGGCGTGAGCTGGAAGGTCTACCAGAACATGCCGGACAACTTCACCGACAACCCGCTGGCAGGCTTCAAGCAGTATCGCGATGCCAACCTCGCGCGCGGCAATGCGGCCAACGGCAGCCCCTACCCCGCCTATGCCAGCAGTGACGACGCCATCAATCCGCTGATCAAGGGCATCTCCAACACGATGCCCGACGGCGGCTTCCTGCAGGCCCTGCGCGACGATGTCGCGGCCGGCAAGCTGCCGCAGGTGACGTGGATCGTCGCCCCGGCCAACTACTCCGAGCATCCCGGGCCTTCCAGCCCGGTGCAAGGGGCCTGGTACACGCAGGAAGTCCTGAACGCGCTGACGGCGAACCCCGAGGTCTGGAGCAAGACGGTCCTGCTGATCAACTTCGACGAGAACGACGGCTTCTTCGACCATGTGCCGCCGCCATGCGCGCCGGCCTATGAGAACGGCGTGCTTGCCGGTGCCTCGACGGTTGCCACGGAGGGCGAATACCACGTCGACCAGAAACCCTACGGCCCCGGGCCGCGCGTGCCGATGTACGTGGTCTCGCCATGGAGCCGCGGCGGCTGGGTCAATTCGCAGGTGTTCGACCATACGTCGGTGCTGCACTTCCTGGAAGCCCGCTTCGGCGTCAGGGAAACCAACGTCACGGCCTACCGGCGTGCCGTGGCCGGCGACCTGACGTCTGCGTTCAACTTCGTCAGCCCCAACTCTGCCGCACTGCCGTCCTTGCCGAGCCGCGACAAGGCCGGCGCCGACGCCATCCGCAATGCCCAGGGCGCACTGGCGCAGGTGCCGCTGCCCTCCGCGACGGCGCAGCAGATGGCCGCGCAGGCAACAGGCACGCGCCCCTCGCGCGCCTTGCCGTATGAACTGCATGTCAGTGCCCGCGAGGATGCCGCCGGTCGGCTGGTGTGGCTGCTGTTCAGCAACACCGGCAAGCAGGCCGCGGTCTTCCATGTGTATGACCGCCTGCACCTGGACCGCGTGCCGCGCCGCTACCTGGTCGAGCCCGGCAAGGAGCTGGACGGCAGCTGGGATGCCTTTGCCAGCGACAGCGGCAAGTACGACCTGTGGGTGCTTGGCCCCAACGGCTTCCACCGTGCTTTCAGCGGCGATGTGAGCACCGTCTCGGCCCCGTATGCCAGCGCGCCGGAGATCCGGGTCTGCTACGACATCGCCAACGCCGCGGTCTACCTGACGCTGATCAACACCGGCAGCGGCCCCTGCACCTTCACCGTCCAGCCCAACGCCTACCGCACGGACGGCCCGTGGACTTACGAGATCCCCGCAGGCAAGCAGCTTGAGCAGCACTGGCCCGTGGGATTGCAGGGTAACTGGTACGACTTCACCGTGAGCACGGCCCAGGGCGGGTTCTCGCGGCGCTTCGCCGGACGCCTGGAAACCGGTGCCGACAGCGTGTCCGACCCGGCCATGGGGACCTGAACCCCGCCCTTCACCAGGGAAAGCGTAGCGGTACTGTCACATTGCGCCGCTAGACTGCGCGGTCGACCGGTGCCTGCGCGCCCGCTACCTTTCCCTGCCCTCTTATCCCATGCTCGGCGACCTTCTCACGACCTTCTTCGAAGTGGCACGCCAGGGCAGCATTACCACGGCTGCCAGGCAACTTGGCGTGAGCCAGCCCACGGTCACGGCGCGCATCCGCCAGCTGGAGGATGCCTATGGCGTGGAGCTGTTCTATCGCCGTGCGAGCCGGATCGACCTGAGCGACGTCGGTGTCGCGCTGATGCCGGTGGTGGAGCAGCTGATGCAACAGGAAAGCAATGCCGACTATCTGCTGCGCAACGCCGGGAACCTGCGTTTCGGCAACCTGCGCATTGGCGCAACCGGCCCCTACTACATCCTGCGCAGCGTGGCCGCGTTCCGGCAACGCTTCCCGGCGGTCGAGGTCAGCATCGGGATCGGCAATTCGCAGCAGATGATCGAGGCGCTGCTGGAGTACCGCATCGACGCCGCGGTCTCCTCGCACGCCGTCGAGGATGGCAGGCTGGCGCGTACCCGCCTGGCTTCCGATCCGATGGTGCTCGTGGTCCATGCGGACCACCCGTTCGGGCGGCTGCCGCATGTCGATATCGCCCGGCTCGCCGAATGCCACCTGCTCGTGCGCGAGCATGGTTCGATGACCCGCCAGGCCACCGAGGCGGCGCTGTCCGCCTGCGGCCAGGAGCTGCCGCGCCATATGGTCATCGGCAGCCGCGAGGCCATCTACGAGGCCATCCGGCAGAACCTCGGCGCGAGCGTCATGCCCGCCGGCGAGGTGCCGCGCGACCCGACGCTGCGCATCGTGCCGTTTGCGCAGCGCCCGCCCATCCTGCATGAATACCTTTACTGCCTGGAAAGCCGGCGCCATACGCGCCTGGTGGGCGCCTTCCTGGAATGCGTGAAAGCCGTGGCGCCTGACCCGCAGGCACAGGCCGCCTGAGCGATGCGGGGCGCGCCCTGCCCGGCGGCCACGTGGCCGCCATGCCGCCCAGCGCCTATATTGGTGCCATGAGCGAGCACGCCGCTTTTGCCGAATATGAACAGCTGCTGGGCCTGCTGGATGCGGGCAGCCGCGTGCTGGACGCGCGCGCGGTTTGCGAAACCTCGGTGCGCGGCCATCGCTTCTCGGTCTATGCGGCCACCGTCGGCGCCACGGCACCCGACGCGCCGGCAATCGGCATCTTCGGCGGCATTCACGGGCTGGAGCGCATCGGCACGCAACTCGTGCTTGACTACCTGCGTTCGCTGCTCTGGCGCCTGGAGTGGGATGAGTTGCTGCACGAGGAACTGCAGTCGGTGCGGCTGGTCTTCATGCCCATCGTCAACCCGGGCGGCATGTGGGCCGCCACCCGCGCCAACCCCAACGGCGTCGACCTGATGCGCAATGCGCCGCAGGACGCCGACGCGCGCGTGCCGTTCCTGGCCGGCGGCCAGCGCATCGGCGCCTGGCTGCCATGGTTTCGCGGCCAGGCGGGTCGCCCGATGGAAGCGGAAAGCCAGGCCTTGCTGAGGGTGGTGCAAAGCGAGCTGCTGTCGCGGCCGCTCAGCTTCGCGGTGGATTGCCACTCGGGCTACGGCTGGCGCGACAGCATCTGGTTCCCGTATGCGCGTACGCACCGCCCCATGCCGCACCTGCCCGAGATGTACCTGCTCAAGACCATGTTCGAGCAGGCGCACCCGCACCATGGCTACGCTTTCGAGCCACAGAGCCACCAGTACCTGCTGCACGGCGACCTGTGGGACTACGCGTATGACCTCGCGCCACCGGAGAACCTCTTCCTGCCGATGACGCTGGAGCTGGGGTCGTGGCTGTGGATCAAGAAGAATCCGCGGCAGCTGTTCTCGCGCGATGGCATCTTCAACCCGATCAAGGCACACCGCACCGCGCGGGTGCTGCGCCGCCATGTGAGCCTGTTCGATTTCCTTGGCCGCATCGCCTTTGCACCGCAGCGCTGGCTGCCGACCGGCGAGCGCCGTATAGCCTTGCAGGAGCAGGCCCGAGCGCACTGGAACCGGCGGCCGAATCCATGACGGACTGGGTATTCCTGCGCGGCCTCACGCGCGAAAGTCGGCACTGGGGCACGCTGCCCCAGCGATGGCAGGCGGCCGGGCTCGGCACGCCGCTGACGCTGGACCTGCCCGGCAATGGCACGCTCTGCCATGAAATATCACCAGCGAGCGTGCGGGGACTCGTCGCGTCGGTCCGGGACAGCATGAGACAGGCAGGACAGTTGCGACACTGCCGGGTGCTGGCGATGTCCCTCGGTGCGATGGTGGCGGCGGAATGGGCGCGCCGGTTTCCCGACGAGGTGGCCGCGCTGGTCCTGATCAACACCAGCATGCGGCCCTTCAGCACCATGACGCAGCGCCTGCGTCCAGCCAACTGGCCTGACTTGCTGCGCATGGCTGCCGCCTGGGAGAACCGGGACTATTGTGAACCCGCCATCCACCGGCTGACCTGCGCACGCAGCGATGCGAAAGAGGCCGACATCCAGGCGTGGAGGCAAATCGCAACAAGCGCGCCAGTCAGCCGAAGTTCGGCGCTACGGCAACTGCTGGCGGCTGCGCGTTACCGCGCCGATCGACGGCCGCCCTGCCCGTCCATCCTGCTGATCGCTTCGGATGCGGACCGTCTGGTCGACCCGGTCTGCTCCGCCCATCTGGCGCGCACGTGGAAGGTGCCGCTGCTACGCCACCCATGGGCGGGTCATGACCTGCCGCATGATGATCCCGACTGGCTGTGCGACACGGTGGCGCGCCAGCTCGCGCTTACGGCATGACCCCGGCCAGCACGGCCGCGGCAGCCTCGAGACGCTCATGCGTGCCGAACAGCCGTGCGGCCATGAGCCCGTTCTGCAGCGAGCCGTAGACCACTTGGGCCAACTGCGCGGGCGGCACCGGATACGGCTTGTCGCGCAGTGGCTGGGCGCGTTCGAACAAGCCGGTCAGCCACGTCTCATGCATGTGAACGTACTCGCGCATCGTCGCGCGCACCGGCTCGGAGAGCGACAGCACATCGGCCGACAGCATGCCCACCAGGCAGGCCTGATCGGTGCCGAAGGCCGTGCGGACCGGCTCCAGGTATTGCCGGGCCTGTTCCGCGGGGGGCAGCCGGGTGTCGATCGCGCGGATGCGCTCCTGGACGCGGGCGCTGTATTCACGCACCGCCTCGAGCACGAGATCGTCCTTGGACGGGAAATAGTAGTGAATGCTCGAGGTCTTGACGCCCACCAGTTCGGCGAGGTCGCGATAGCTGAAGCCATTGAAGCCCTTGCGACGGATCAGCACCAGCGTGTGCTCGATCAGCTGTTCGCGAACGGATAGTGTTTTCATGGCTTCAGACCCCTTGCAATGGACTGCCGGTCAGGCCGGCAGCGTCTGCGCGAGTAGCGTGATGAGTGAACCGCTGAAGAGGCAGAGCCCCACCCATCCAACCAGTATCAGCGCGCTGTCACGCAAACTCATGATGTTCCCCTTGGGAGCGGGCGGCGTACCGGCCGCTGAGAATGTCAGTTGGCCGGCCACAGGCCGGCCGCTCTGGTCAGGCGAGTGCGCCGTCGGTGTACGGGTCGAACTTGCCGACCCTGGCGCCGTCCAGGTACGGGTCAGCGCTGCGTGCGGGCGATGCCGAGACACCACGCGTATCGAGACCGGCTACCGTGCGCGCGCCGTCGGTGTACGGGTCGGTCTTGCCGACCTTGGCACCGTCCAGGTACGGATCAACGCTGCGTGCCGGCGTAGCCGAGACACCACGCGTATCCAGCCCGGCTACCGTACGGGCACCGTCCGTGTACGGGTCGGTCTTGCCGATTTTGGCACCGTCGGTGTACGGGTCAGGCTTGCCGACGCGTGCGCCATCGGTGTACGGGTCGAACTTGCCAACCTTGGCGCCGTCGGTGAATGCATCGACCTTGCCGACGCGGTAGTTGTAGCCATAGGTGTCGCCGGCAGAACCGCTGCCGCTCGGTGTGGCGGCCTGCGCGAGGCCAGTGGCGAGTGCGGCGGCAAGGGTGGCTGCAGTGATAACGGTCTTGGCGAACTTGGCATTCATGATGGGCTCCTGGGCTGGCGACCTCCCGGTAGGCGTCGCCTGGTTTCGGTTCAATCTCGGGTCCTCTTTTGATCGCACATCTACTAGTAGATAGATAACCTGATTCAAAAAAAGACCGTCTTCACGGTATTGCGATGGTCCCGTTGCAGGACCGGCTTTTTTCCTTGCCGGTGCAGCAGCGCTTCCATGAGCTAAATACTATCTACTACTAGGTAGATAGTCAAGGAAAAAGATTCCTATCGCACCGATAGGCAACCCACGATGGCTTTAACCTCTTGTTAAATAACGATATGGACGCCCTCAAGCGCCAGCGGGGCGGCCTTGCATCGATGCCCATTCCCGCAAACAAAAACTGCCATGCAGCATTCGCCACATGGCAGCTTTACGCCGGGCTATCTGACGTAGGCGTTAACCGGCTACGGCAGCCAGCAGGGTATCCGCGGCAGATTCGACCCGGTCGGACGTACCGAACAGGCGCGCCGAAATCAATCCGCTTTGTAGCGAACCGAACACGACCTGTGCCAGGCGCGCAGGCGGCACCGGGAACGGCGTCGTCCGTTGCGGCTGGGCACGTTCCAGCAAGCCAGTCAGCCACCGCTCGTTCATCAGGAAGAAAGTCTGCAGCAATTCGTGGACGGACTCGGGCAGGCACAAGGTCTCGGCCGACAGCATGCCGCACAGGCAGATCTGGTCCGAACCGCAGCTGGCGCGGAAGGGGGCTAGGTAGATGGCGGCCTGCTCGGTCACGGGCAGCGTGGTATCGATCGACCGCAGGCGTTCGGACATGGCCGCGCTATATGTCTTGACGGCCTCCAGGACGAGATCGTCCTTGGTCGGAAAGTAATAGTGGATGCTCGACGTCTTGACGCCGACCAGTTCGGCCAGGTCCCGGTAGCTGAAGCCATTGAAGCCCCGGCGCCGAATCAGGACGAGCGTGTGCTCGAGCAGTTGCTCTCGTACGGTTTGCGTTTTCATGAGGCCAGTTTATCTACATGAAGATAGACGCTCAAGGAGAACGCCTGAAGGCGCGGGTAATCCCTTAGGACCGGTGCCGGGAGACCCGTGAACCTGGATTTGCCGATGCCCCGACGGACACAGCCCCGGCGTAACCGGGGCGTGCCATGGTAAATCGGTTCAATCAGGCGGCTTAACCTGGCAGGACCTGCGCGGCGAAGGTGATCATCGAGCCACTCGTCACGCAGACCAGCAACCATCCGCCGAGCAGAAGGATACTGTCACGCACATTCATGATGGACTCCATTGCGGCCAGCCAGGTCATGCATGGACCTGGCCTCCGTGGCGAAAAAAAGCCGCCGGCCTGCTAGGGCCGGCAGACGTTCAGGCGAGCGCGCCGTCGGTGTACGGGTCGAATTTGCCAACCTTGGCACCGTCCAGATACGGATCCGCGCTGCGGCCCGGCGTGGCCGATACGCCGCGTGTATCCAGACCCGCTACAGTGCGGGCACCGTCGGTGTACGGGTCGAACTTGCCAACCTTGGCGCCGTCCAGGTACGGATCAACGCTGCGCGCCGGCGTGGCCGACACACCGCGCGTATCCAGACCCGCTACAGTGCGGGCGCCGTCCGTGTACGGGTCGGTCTTGCCGACCTTGGCACCATCAGTGTATGGGTCGAACTTACCAACCTTGGCGCCGTCGGTGAACGGATCGGTCTTGCCGACGCGGAAGCTGTAGCCGTACTTGTCGCCGGCGAAGTGGCTGTCGCGCGGGCCCGAAGCCTGGGCGACACCGCTGGCGAGCGCGGCGGCAAGGGTTGCGGCAGTGATGATGGTCTTGGCGAACTTGGCATTCATGATGGGCTCCTTGGCTGGCGACCTTCCCCTGGGGCGTCGCGGAATCGGTTCTCTGCTGGGGTCTCTCTTCGATCTCGCATCTACTAGTAGATAGATGACCTGACCTAAAAAAAGACCGCTTTCACGGTATTGCGATGGTCCCGTTGCAGAACCGGCCTTTCTTTTCTTTGCCGGTGGAGCAGCGCTTCCATGACCCCAATGCTATCTACTACTAGGTAGATAGTCAAGGAAAAACTTTTCTATCGGCCTGATAGCGGATGTTCCGATGACGGGCGAGCCTGTGCAGGTCGATCGCCTCACACTTCTGGCTGTGCCAATTGCGCGACACCTGATAGCCTTGACGGGCATCCGAGCACACCGGCAACCATGCAGCCTCCTCGCCATTCTCCGCTTCCCCGCTGGCTGGCCAGTACGGCCGGCATTGCCGTATTGGCCGGGCTTGCACGCCACCTGCTGTTCCGCGCAGTCGAAGGCGAGGCGTTCGTCACGCCTAGCATTGCGCCCCCGGGGCCGGATCAACCCGATGCCACGCTGCGACACAGCACGTTTCGCAGCGGCGCCCGCCTGCTCCATGCCGCTTACGCGCCAGCGGAACACGGGCAGGCACCGGCGCTGATGGTGTGCCACGGCGACGACGAATGCCTGTCCGACTGGGCGCCCGTGCAAGCCATGCTGGCGCATTCTGGCATCAGCAGCTTCATATTCGATTACAGTGGCTACGGCGCGAGCAGCGGACGCCCCAGCGTCAGGCACCTGCGTGAAGACGCACGCGCAGCCTATCGAATGTTCCGGGCGGCAACGCCGGACGCAACGCGGCACTACGTTCTCGGCCACTCGCTGGGGTCCGGGGTGTTGCTGGATGTCGCGCGGGGGTTCACGCCGGCCCCTGACGCGATGATCATCGCCTCGGGTTTCAGTTCCGCGCGTGCCGCCGCCGTCCAGACCGGCCGTGTGCCCGCGCGGCTGGCGTGGCTGCTGCCGGATCCGTGGAACAACGCGGCGCGCCTGCGCCGGATCGGATTGCCGCTGATGCTCGTGCACAGCCGCGACGACCAGGTCCTTCCACTGGCCCATGCGGAACGTCTTGCGCAGGCGGCTGCGAATCTTCAGGAACTGGTCTTGTTTGATGGCATGCCGCATGACGCGGCTATCCTGGCCGAGCACATGGAGGCGTACTGGGCGCCCGTGATCGCATTCATGCTTGGCCGCAGGGACCGCCTCGATCGGGGCCCGACAATCTAACCGAGTCTGCGCATCGCGGCAATCATCCTTGTGGGCGAGGCGCTACGCATGGGCAGGCTGAGATTCTTTTCCCGATTTCTTGTCTATATTTGTTCTCATGGCAAAAGCATCGGTTCTTCGCTGTTGAACAGCATTGGAGGAAATGCCATGCGTTGGCTCGCAAACTGGTTCAGTCCGCCGACCCCGGAAAAGATTGCCGAAAGGGAACTGCAAGACATGAGGCTGACGTTGTTCCAGGCTGAGCGACGCCTGCTCGAGGCGCAAATGCAGGTCGCCTACTATCGCGACATGGTCGCGTTCCTGGAAGACGTGGCGACCAAGGGCGTCGAGGACGTGGTGGACAAGCGCCGCGCCGCCGCGCCGGCTGCCATCGAGACCTTCTCGGCACCGCGTGTCGCGCCAGGACTGACCACCGTCCCGATCGTGCCCTCGGCCGCCTAGCGCGGCAGCATGCGGGGCAAATTGCCTGACCCACGGCGGAGTCCCTCGTACTCCGCCGGTCATTGATAGCACCGCACGGCTCGCGGGAACGCGTGCCGACCTGTGCGATACTCGCGCTGCCCGCCGCGCAAGCCGGCTGGCGGACCGTCACACAGGAGCCCCCATGAACGAACTGCTGCCCGCGATCGAGATCGAGACCGCGCCCAATCCCGCTTTCACCGTGATCTGGATGCACGGCCTGGGCGCGGATGGCAATGACTTCGTGCCGGTGGTTTCCGAGCTTGGCCTGGGAGACATGCCAGGCGTGCGCTTCATCTTTCCCCATGCACCGGCCATTCCCGTCACCTGCAACGGCGGTTATCTCATGCCGGCCTGGTATGACATCTACTCGTTCGACGAAGCCGGACGGCGTGCCGATGAAACGGGCATCCGGGTGTCGTGCGAGCGGATCCGGGCGCTGATCGCGCGCGAGAATGCACGCGGTATCTCGACGGACCACATCGTGCTGGCCGGCTTTTCGCAGGGCGGCGCAATCGCCTACACCACCGCCATCACCCATCCGGACGCGCTCGCAGGCATCGTCGCCCTATCCACGTATATCCCGGCTCCGGACACGCTGGCAGCGCAAGCGACCGCCGCCAACGCTGCCATCCCCGTCTTCGCCGCCCACGGCACGCAGGATGATGTCGTGCCGCTGCAGCTTGGCGAACAGGCCCGCGACTTCCTCCAGGCACGCCGGATTCCGGTGTCATGGCACACCTATGCCATGCCCCATTCGGTATGCATGGAAGAAATCGCCGCCATCGGCGCGTGGCTCCAGGCCACGTTCGCCCGCATCACGCAGCCATCGGCGCAAGGCTGAGCCGCACCACGCTCATCACCATGAACATGAAAGCAGCGCCGCTTCTGAAGATCGATTTCAACACCCGCAAGGCTCTCGTGTTTGCGTTGACGGCCGAGCGGCTGTCCGCCTACTACGAACACGGCAAGTGGCTCACCGATGCGCAGGGCGCCACGCTGGCGGGGGAATGGCTGTCACGCTCGAAGCTGCAACTCGCCCTGTCGGAGCGCCGCCTGCTCTCGGAACTGAGCGACCAGTTCGCGCGCCAGCTGGCGCAGACGCTGTCGCGCGAAGCGGGGCTCTATGCCTCGCACGAAATGATGGAAGCGCTGGACCCGAACTACCAGTCCGCGTTCGCGCACGACATGCTCGACGAATGCGAGCGTCTGTTGCGCGAGAACGGCGTCAACGAGTAGCAACGAGCCATCGCCTCAAACCCGCGGGAACGCCTTCACCACATGACGCAGCAGCCGGTCCGCCACCGGTGACAGCGGCCGCCCGGTCCGGGTAATCACATGGATGCGGCTGTTGTTCAAAATCGGATTGGCAAGCGGCAACGACACCAGATCATCGAACTGCGCGCCCTTCAACGGCACCGAGCGCGGCGTCATGATGTAGCCCAGCCCGAGCGCGGCGAATTCCCACAGCACCTTGAACGAGTTGGTGGTGAGCATATGGTTCAGCGTGATGTGCTCTTCGACCTCGGCCGCCTGGATATGCTTGCGCACGCCGAACGATTCCGTCAGGGATGCGCCCTGGTGCGGCGCCAGGTCGGCCAGCGTCAGCGCGCCCCGCTTGCGTGCCAGCGGATGGTCCTTGCGCACATGCACGCGGATCGGTGCCAGCCGTGAATAGTGCGAGCGAAGCCGCACGTCGTCCGGCGGCTGGAACACCAGGCCGATATGCGCCAGGTCTTCCAGGATGCAACGCACGGTCTCTTCCGTTCCCGCCACGCGGATGTTGTACGTGACATCCGGGTACTTGTGCTGGAACCCCCGCAGCACCGGCTCCAGCACCAGATCGATAAAGCCCTCGCCGAAAACGACTTCCACGTGGCCGCGCTGGGCGTTCTTGAGGTGATTGACCTCCGCCAGGAACGTGTCGCTCAGATCCTGCTGACGCCTGGCGAACAGCGCCAGCAGCCGCCCCGCATCCGTCGCCACTACGCCCCGGCCACGCCGCTCCAGCAGCGCCAGGCCGGTGTCCTGCTCCAGTTTTGCCACGGCGCGGCTCACCACTGACGGGTCCAGTTCCAGCACATCGGCCGCGCCGCGCACCGAGCCGGTCTCGATGATCTGTAGCAGGCACAGCGCACGCTTGCGGTCCAGGACATCATCCATCTTTCTCCCCTCCTCGTCTCGCGATCGTTGCAATATACACAACGTTTTACCGCAATTGTTGTCATGGATGCCGCGGGCCGGCGCAGCGAGAATACGAACACGATCCCATTCGCCGAACCCATGAACCCATCCAGCCTTGCAGACCTGCGGCAGTCCATCCAGGCCCTTTCGCCGGAATTTGTCGATATCCGCCGCAGGATTCACGCACATCCCGAACTGGCCTTCGAGGAGCGCCGCACCAGCGATCTCGTCGCCGAATGCCTCATGGCATGGGGCTACGAGGTTCATCGCGGCCTGGGCACCACCGGCCTTGTCGGCAAGCTGAAGAAGGGATCAGGGACCAAGGCGCTCGGCATTCGCGCCGACATGGACGCACTGCCGATCCAGGAGAAGACCGGCCTGGACTATGCGAGCACCCTCCCCGGCAAGATGCATGCATGCGGGCACGATGGCCATACGGCCATCCTGCTCTGCGCGGCCCGCTACCTGGCCGAGTCCGTCGATTTCAATGGCACGCTGAACCTCATCTTCCAGCCCGCGGAAGAAAACGAAGGCGGTGCGCTGCGCATGCTGGAGGATGGCTTGTTCGAGCGCTTCCCGTGCGACGAAATCTACGCGCTGCACAACTCCCCGGGGTTGCCTGTGGGCCAGATCGGCATCAGCACCGGCCCCGCGATGGCCTCGTTCGACCGCGCCACGGTGACGCTGCGCGGACGTGGCGCGCACGGCGCCATGCCGCATCACGGCATCGACCCCATGCAGTGCGCCGCCAGCATCGTGCTGGGGCTGCAATCCATCGTCAGCCGCGAAATCGATGCGCTCAAGTCCGCCGTGATCACAGTCGGCTCGATCCAGGCCGGCGCCACTTACAACGTCGTGCCGGAAAGCGCGCTGATCAAGATCGGCGTGCGCACGCTCGATCCGCGGGTACGCACGCTCGTCGAAGCGCGTATCCAGCAATTCGTGAGCGCGCAGGCCGAGAGCTTCGGCCTGCAGTCCGAGGTCGTCTACGAACGCAAGTATCCGGTGCTGGTCAACCATGCCGCGCAGACCGAACGCGCGCGCGAGGCCGCCATCCGGCTGGTGGGTGCGGCCAACGTCGTGGAGCGCCCGCCGGTCATGGGCAGCGAGGACTTCGCCTACATGCTCGAACATCGCCCCGGCGCTTACGTCAGGCTCGGCAACGGCCTGGGCGAGGATGGCGGCTGCATGGTCCACAACCCGCTCTATGACTTCAACGACAAGGCCTTGCCCGTGGGCGCCGCATTCTGGGCGCACCTGGCGCAGAGCTGCCTGGCCTGAACCAACCACCAGCCTGAAAACAAACCAAGAACGGGACAACCATGCATTCGCTCAACCGCCGCCGCTTTCTCCAATACGCAGGATTCGCCGCAGGCAGCACCGCGCTCGGCGGCCTGCCTGCGTTCGCGGCCGACAGCTTTCCGACCAAGCCGCTCTCGCTCGTGGTGCCCTACCCGGCCGGGGGCGCCAGCGACACGTCCGCACGCATCTTCGGTGAATCGATCAGCAAGAGCGTCAAGCAGCAGGTGCTGGTCGAGAACTACGGCGGCGGCACCGGACTGATCGGGGCCAACAAGGTACTGGCCGCGCCGGCCGATGGCTACACCTTCTTCCATGGCTCGATCAACGAGGTCTTCCTGGCCCCGCTGCTCAACCCGGCCGCACGCTACAAGCCGCAGGACTTCATGCTGGCCGCGCCAATCAGCGACGCCAACATCGTGCTGATGGTCCGCAACGGCATCCCCGCCGATACGCTCGACAAGTTCATCGACTACGCGAAGCAGAACAAGGGCAAGCCGCTGACCTACGCGACCGTCGGCATCGACTCCATCTACCACCTGATGGGCGATGCGCTGGGCGCTCGCCTGGGCCTGAGCTTCCTGCACGTGCCGTACAAGGGTGCCGCGCCGGCACTGCAAGGACTGGCAGGCGGCGAAGTGGACTTTGCGATCCTGCCCTACCAGTCGAGCTTCGACGCCATGCAGCAGCAAGGCCGCTTGAAGGTGCTGACCAGCTTCTCCAAGACGCTGCCCACATCGCTGAAGCACATTGCGCCGATTTCCCAAAGCCGGACGGTACCTGACTTCGAATACATGATCAGCGGCGGCTACTTCGTCAAGCAAGGCACGCCCGCCGATCGCGTGACGGTGCTGCGCAAGGCTATCGGCGAAGCGTTGAGCAAGCCTGAACTACGCGCCAAGCTGGAGGCGGAGGGACGCACCGTGGTCCGGCCCGTTGACACCCAGCAGCAGGCGAACCAGTTCTTCGACCAGTACCAGGCGCGTGTCACGCAGCTGATCCGCAACGTGGGACGCAAGACCAACGCGGCCTGATTGCGGCGCATTCATGGCGTGCGCGCGGCAGCGCGTGCCGCACGCCTTCCCTTGCCGAGTTCCGCCACATCGAGCCGCCGGAACACCAGCGCCGACAGCAGCGTGATCGTGCCCACCACGACAAAGGCCAACCGGAAGGCCGGACCGGCCTCCCCGAACTGCGCGCTGAACATCGTCACCAGTCCGCCGCCCACGGTCACGCCCAGGCCGATGGCCAGCATCTGCACCATCGAAAACAGGCTGTTGCCGCTTCCTGCATCCTCTACGCTCAGGCCCTTGAGCGTCACACTGTTCATCGCCGCGAACTGCATCGAGTTGGTCGCGCCGAACAGCGCGAGCTGAGCAATGGACAGCGCCAGCGGCCAACCCGGCGACATCGCCCCGAACGATGCGATCGACGCCCCCACCAGCGCCGTGTTTACCAGCAAGAACTTCTCATAGCCGAAGCGCGTCACCAGCGGCACGATCCAGCGCTTGGACAGCGTCCCCGCCAGCGCGGCCGGCAGCAGCATCAGGCCGGCGTGGAACGGCGAGTAGCCAAGCTGCATTTGCATCAGCAGCGGCAGCAGGAACGGCACCGCGCCGGAACCGATGCGGCAGACGAGATTGCCAGCCAGCCCCACGCTGAAATTCGGCTCGCGGAACAGCGCCAGCCGGAACAGTGGCGCGCGGCTGCGGCGCGCATGGGGGATATACAGCAGCGCGGCGGCCACGCTGAGCGCGGCAAGCCCCGCGTTCCAGCCAGCGTGGCTCGCCTGCGCATCCAGGGCGAGCGAGAACGCCACCATGCACAGCGACAGCAGTCCGCAGCCAATCCGGTCGAACGGCGGCGCGCCGGCCGTGTCGCCCCCGGGCAGGTAGCGGCGTACGGCCAGCAGGCCGACCACGCCGACCGGCACATTGATCAGGAAGATCCAGTGCCAGGAGACGTGCTGTACCAGCCAGCCACCCAGCACGGGCCCGAAGATCGGGCCCACCTGTCCGGCGATCGAGACGAAGGCCAGCGCGGCGATGTACTGCTCGCCCGATACATTGCGCAGCACGGCGAGCCGGCCGATTGGCAGCAGCATGGAGCCGCCGATGCCCTGCACCACGCGCGCGATCACCAGTTGCGGCAACGTCTGCGCGCCGGCGCAGAACAACGACCCCAGCACGAAGATCAGGATGGCGCTGAAGTAGACCCGCCGCGTGCCGAAGCGGTCCGCCAACCAGCCGGACGCCGGCGTGAGCATGGCCATGGTAAGCGTGTAGGCCACCACCACCGGTTGCAGGTCCAGCGGCTTGCGCCCGAGGCTGTGCGCCATCGACGGCAATGCGGTATTGACGATGGTGGTATCGAGCGTCTGCATGAAGAAACCCGCAGCGACGATCCACAACATGGCCTTGAGAGAGGGAGTAGTGGAAGCTTGGCTCATGGGGGGGGCGAGGCATGTGCTTGGCACGGCGTGCAGGCGGGAGACGATCCGCAAGGCCTTGGCAGCCGTGTCATGGAATCGATCATAGCTACCGCCAGCCAATCGGGAACCCTGCCAGATATACTGACTGCCATCGTATTCTCCGATGACAACATTCCCATGCTCAACCCTGTCTGGATCCAGACCTTCGCCACGGTGGCGGCCTCGCGCAGTTTCTCCGAGGCCGGCCGGCAGCTGGACCTGTCGCAGTCGAGCGTCAGCGACCATATCCGGCGGCTGGAGCAAAGCGTCGGGCGCCGCCTGTTTATCCGCGATACGCACTCGCTGTCGATGACGCCCGACGGCGAAGCCCTGCTCGTGCATGCGCGGCTGATCCTGGAGGCGATTGCACGCGCGGAGTCGCAGTTCACCGCGCCCCGGTTGCGCGGCCGTGTCCGGCTCGGAACTTCGGAGGACCTGGCGCAGGGGCCGCTGTCGGGCGTGCTGTCGGCATTCCGCAATACGCATCCCGACGTGGAGATGGAAATCACCATCGCCATGACCAGCAAGCTGTACGAACTGATGGATGCCGGCGCGCTCGATCTGATGCTCGGCAAGCGCCGCCAGGGCGACCGCCGCGGCGTACCGCTGTTTCGCGGCTCGCTGGAGTGGCTCGCACGCCCCGGGACCCTGGTGGACCTGTCCCAGCCATTGCCGCTGATCCTGGTGCACGAACCGAGCGTGACGCGCTCGGTCGTGCTCGATACCCTGGCCAAGGCGGGCTGCCAGTGGCAGGTGGTCTGCAGTAGCAGCAGCCATTCCGGGTGCCTTGCCGCTGCCCGCGGTGGCCTCGGGCTGACGGTACGCTCGCGCTATCTCTACGGCGAAGGCGTGGCGCCGCCGCTCAATTGGGAGCGCCTGCCGACGCTGCCCGAGGTGGAGTTCATTTCGTTGTCGGCACGCCGGCTGAGCCAGCCGGCCGAGACCTTGCTGCGGCTGCTGCAGAAGAGCGATTTGCGCGCCGCCAGCCGCCGCATTGCCGGCTAGCGCTGCGCCAGTTCGTCCAGCGCCTCGTATGCCGTAGCGAGGTGGTACGGCGACGTGGACGGCATTTCGGCCCGCACCACTTCGCCGGACGGGGCCAGGCATTCGTGCCAGCCGCTCGCGTGCAGGAAACGGCTACGGTACTGGCGCAACTGGGCCTCCAGCGTCGCCAGGGATTCTGGTGTCCCATCCACGGCCAGTGCGCGAGCGAACTCCGTCTGCGCCCAGATGCGCTCGGTGCCATCGAGCAGGCTGCCATCGGCATTCAGCGCGGCGCTGACGCCCAGCGTGCCGGGGATTACGCCATGCGCCTGCGCGAAAACGAAGGCGCGCTGCAGCGAAGCGCCAAGCGGCGCGCCCTCGAACAGCGCAGGGTTGCCCGCGACCAGTGAAAACCACTCGAACTGATGGCCGGGCTCGATGCGATTGCCCGCCGTCTCCTGCGGCAGCTCGGCGATGCAACCGCTGGCCGGATCCACGAACCGGCCCTGCACGGCCGCGGCGATCTCGCGCAGACGCACGGCATACCACTGGTCGCCGGTAGCCTCCAGCGCCGCAAGGTAGGCCTCGGTCAAATGCATGATGGGGTTCTGCTGCACGCCCGCGCCCTTGTCCTTGTAAAACTCCGATAGCGCCGCGTGGTACAGCCCGAAACCGTCGGCAAAGCGTTGTTCGACCAGCTCGCGCGTTTCCTGCAGGATGGCCAACGCGTCCTCGTTGCCGCCGCAGGCGTAGTAGTGCGCGCACGCGAAGATCACGAAGGCATGCGTATAAAGGTCGCGCGTCGGGTCCAGCGGCATGCCTGCCGCATCGACGCTGTAGATCCAGCCGCCGTCGCCGGTGCTGAAGTAGGCCTGCAGCGAACCGAACAGCGTATCGGCGTGGTCGAGCTGGCCCGCGGCCGAAAACACATAGATCTGGCGCGCGCAGGCCATGGCCCGGTAACGCACCGGCGGCAGGGCATCGCCGCTGGCGCCATCCAGCGCTTCATAGGGCAGCAGCAGGTCGGCGTTCCAGCCTTTGCCGGTCCAGTGCGGCAGGATGGCGGTGTCATAGTGTGCGCGCAGCGACGCAACCAGTTCGGCAAGTTGAGGCGAGATGGGCATGCGGGTCCGGAGAAGCGGGCGCCACCCGGCGCCCCGGAGCAGACGATACTGGAAACCGCGCGGCGGCGGAAGATGCACGGCGCTGCACGAGGCCCCTCCAGGAAGCCCGTCCACGCTGGTATTGGGCGCGCGCAATTGCTAGCATCTAGGCGTCGCCGTCATCGGAGACCGTCATGTCGACCGCGCCCCTCACCCTCGCCGACAGCCACCGCACCCTCGTGCTCCATGTCCTGGAAGATCCGCCCGGCTTGTACACCTGGCGCATCGTGATGGAAGAGCACTGCGGCGCGGCGGATGCTGACTGCACCATCGAAGCCACTTCGGCTTACCACTCCGAAGCCGAAGCGGAAGCCGCCTGCTGGGCGGCAGGCAATTACATGCTCGACGGGCCACGCGCCGCCGGAGAAGTGCGGCCGTCGTGACCTGTGGCGTCCGGCAACTTTTCTCCGCCGGGCGCATCGCCTAATCTGAAATCGTTGGCAGTGGCAACGTGGAGGCATTTTTTCTCCACGTTCCTCCGGCCACCCCGATCCTGCGGGGCTCATGCCATTGCCCGAAATATTCCTGGCCTTTACTACCGCGTTTGCCGGCCCCCGTGCACCTAAGATGCGCCCGACGGCAGCGCCGCAGGAGTCCGCTATGGAAAAGCCGGTCGTCAGTCCGCAGCGCTTTGTCGAGTTGATGAACGAGCGCCTGTCCAGGCACCCTCTGTTCCGGGAGGGTATGCACGTCTACGCAATCCCGCAGCACACCGACCATCCGCGCAGCCTGGTCTGCGTGGGGCCCCGCGGCACCGCGGGCGTCTGCGCCACGATCGAGAATATCGTGCGCGGCGAATGCGAGGTGTTCCCCGATATCTCGCAGGAGTGGCACAGGCCTGGCGCCGTGCCGCAGCAGGCAGCGAGCTTGCGCTGAATTCCAGCAGCCATGCCGAGCGGATCACACGAGCATAGCGACAGCTATCGTGGCTACCGCATCCATATCGTAGCCTTGCGCTACGGGGGCCAGCACGATGGCTGGTGGACGCTGCGCGCGCGCATCTGGCAGCACGGCCACGCCCTGCCCTTCGTGGACCCGGACGCTGGCGTGCGCTTTGCCTGCGCCGCCGACGCCAGCCGCGCGGGGCTGGCGTGGGGCCGCGAGGTCATCGATCGGCTGATTGCCGGCCGGCAGGCCGCCGAAGAGGCCGCCTTCTCCTGACCGCCGTGTCAGACGTCGATCGCGGCATCCGACTTGACCTTGCGGCGCAATTCGAACTTCTGGATCTTGCCTGTCGAGGTCTTGGGCAGCGGACCGAAGTACACCGCCTTGGGCACCTTGAAGCCCGCCAGCAGCGTGCGGCAATGCGCCATCAGTTCGTCGGCGGTTGCGCTGGCGCCCTCCTTCAACTCCACGAACGCGCAAGGCGTCTCGCCCCACTTCGCATCGGGCTGCGCGACCACTGCCACGGCCAGCACGGCCGGATGACGATAGAGCGCATCTTCCACCTCGACGCTGGAAATGTTTTCCCCGCCCGAGATGATGATGTCCTTGCTGCGATCCTTGATCTTGATGTAGCCGTCCGGCATGCATACGCCGAGATCCCCGGTGTGGAACCAGCCGCCCGCGAACGCCTCGCGCGTGGCCTTCTCGTTCTTGAGGTAGCCTTTCATGCAAATGTTGCCGCGGAACATGATCTCGCCGATGGTCTCGCCATCGGCCGGCACCGGCTGCATCGAATCCGGATCGAGCACCGCCACGCCGGACTGCAGGTGGTAGCGCACGCCCTGCCGGGCCTTCTTCACGGCACGCTCTTCCTGCGAAAGGCTGCTCCAGTCGTCCTGCTCCGCGCATACCGCGGCCGGGCCGTACACCTCGGTCAGGCCATACACATGGGTCAGCGCGAAGCCCATCGCTTCCATCTGCGCCAGCACCGCGGCAGGCGGCGGTGCGCCGGCCACCATGCCGCGCACGGGACCGCGCAGGCCTTCGCGCCACGACGGCGGCGCATTGACGAGTGCGGTGTGCACGATCGGCGCAGCGCAGTAGTGCGTCACGCCCTCCTCGCGCATCAGGTCGAATACCAGGCGCGGCTCGAACTTGCGCAGGCAGACGTTGAGGCCCGCGCGCGCGGCCACGGTCCACGGGAAGCACCAGCCGTTGCAGTGGAACATCGGCAGCGTCCACAGGTAGACCGGGTGCTTGGGCAGGTCCCACTCGAGGATGTTCGAGATCGCGTTCATGGCCGCGCCGCGGTGGTGGTACACCACGCCCTTGGGGTCGCCGGTCGTGCCCGAGGTGTAGTTCAGCGCAATGGCGTCCCACTCGTCGGCCGGCATCGTCCATGCGTAATCCGGATCGCCGGAGGCGAGGAAGGACTCGTAATCGGTATCGCCAAAGCGCTCGGCCTGTGGCCCCAGCGCGTCTTCCACGGCGATGACCTTCAAACCCGGGATTTCCAGCGACACCTGCCGGGCCAGGTCGGCGAACTCCGTATCGGCCAGCAGGACGCGTGCCTCGCCATGGCGCAGCATGAACACCAGGTTGGCGGCGTCGAGGCGGATATTCAGGGCGTTCAGCACGGCACCCGCCATCGGTACGCCAAAGTGCGCTTCGACCATGGCCGGCGTATTGGGCAGCAGCGCCGCCACGGTATCGCCCTTGCCGACACCGGCGCGCGCCAGCGCACTGGCCAGGCGCCGCGCGCGTGCGTAGGTGTCGCGCCAGTTCTGGCGTACCGGGCCGTGCACGATGGCCAGCCTGTCGCCATACACCTCGGCCGCGCGGACCAGGAAATCGATCGGGGTAATCGGCACGAAATTGGCCGCGTTGCGGCCCAGGCCGCTGTCGAAATCTGTGGGCATTGCTTGTGTCTCCGCTGAACTCTTCTGTACCGGGGCGCTGTTACTTTTTCGTGCACAAGGCTATCATCGCACACGCCCGGGGTCTGTCATCCGGATGACAAATCGCCCGGAAACCCGCGCCAGGCAAGGCTTACAGGATTCTTACACGGCCCGGGCCATGGTCACGCAAGGCCTCCTTTCCTGACTGCCCAACCCGCCTTCGATGACCGCATCCGACTGTTCCCCGCCCACCTCGCCACTGGCGGGCCATGCCTGGTTCCATGCCCTTGCACCGGAGCATCAGGCCCTGGCCGCGCGCAGCACGATACTGCAGGAATTCGCCGCCGGCGCCCTGATCGCCCGGCGCGGGGAACCGTCGCGCGACTGGATCGGCGTCGACAGCGGGTTGATCAAGCTGGCCGTGTACACGCCGGACGGCCGTGGCTGCACGTTTTCCGGCGTGCCCGCGGGGGGCTGGTGCGGCGAAGGCAGCGTGATCAAGCGCGAGCTGCGCCGCTATGACGTGATCGCCATCCGCGATTCGCGCGTGCTGCTGGTGCCCGAGCCCGTGTTCAACACCTTGCTCGCCCAGAGCCTGCCATTCTCGAGTTTCGTGGTCACGCAGCTCAACGAGCGCATGGGGCAGTTCATTGCCACCGTGCAGAACGACCGCCTGCTCAGCGCCGATGCGCGCGTGGCCCAGGCCATCGCGCAGCTTTTCCATCCGTCCCTGTATCCGCGCACCAGTCCCGTGCTGGAACTGTCGCAGGAGGAAATCGGGCTGCTGACCGGCCTGTCGCGCCAGCGGGTCAACCAGGCGTTGCGGCGGCTGGCCAACGAGGGCCTGGTGCACCTGGCGTACCAGACCATTCGCGTGACCGACCTGCCACGGCTGCGTCACTTCGGGCTGTCCGAACTGTAAGCGGGCGATCGGGCGGCATGCGCCGACAGTTGCGCGGCCCGTCGAATGCTGCGACAGTAACCGGCTGCGCTCCAGCCACTGCCCGCATGCCCATTGTCAGCCGCAACCCCGTCCGCATTACCCGCCTGCGCTTTCCGTTCGCCGTGCGCGTGGAAACCCAGCAGGGCGCGGCGCGGCTGCGCGACGCCAATGCACGGCGCGACGTGCGGCCTGGCGATCCCTTTGTGGTACCTGCGTTTGCATATTTCGACTGCGAGTTGCAATCCCCCCCGGGCCAGGCATGCGCCATGACGTTCGAGGCCGTGCCCGATGCGGTCTGCCCGCGCATGAATGCGATCCATCATGACAAGCACTGGTCCCGCGCGCTTGCTCGGCTGGTATTCGAACAGCCGGCCGTCAACTGGAACGCCGCGCGGCTCGGCGAAGACTGGCAAGTCGCACAGCGGCTGGTCCGTGCGCGCCTGTTTGCCGAAGGCGAAGCGCTGCATCCGCTAGTGCGCGAGCAGCGCGCGGCGCGGGCGTTCTACCTGCTGGCGCTGTCCGAGGCCAGGCCTGACCCCACGCCCCCCCGGCTCGATTTGCTTGCCACCCAGTCGGGCCTGCGCTCCGCCGCGGCATTCGCGAACGCGTGCGCCAATCTGTTTGGCGTGGAGCTGGCGCAATTGCTGCCCGGCAAGTCCGACCACCGGCGTCCCGACGCCTCCGCCTGGCCCGGCTGGCCGGTTCCCGCTGCGGCCTGGCTTCGCACAAACGGTTGAAGGGCCTTCGCCGTTGCGCAGGCGCGGTTATCGCCGCAGGCTGAGCACGATCACGCCGGCGGCGACCAGGCCGATGCCGAGCCATTCACGCGGGGCAGGCCGTTCGCCCAGGAACAGCACCGCGAACAGTGCCACCAGCACCAGGCTGAACTTGTCGACGGGGGCCACCTTGGAGGCATCGCCAATCTTCAGCGCACGGAAGTAGCAGACCCAGGAGGCGCCGGTCGCCAGGCCCGACAGCGTGAGGAAGATCCAGTTCCGGGCCGAGAACGTCGACGGGTCCATCCACTTGCCGGTAGCCGCCACGAACGCGGCCAGCACCACGAAGATGATGACCACGCGCACCAGCGTGGCCATGTCGGAATCGATGCCGGACAAGCCTACCTTGGCGAAGATCGCGGTCAGGGCCGCGAACACCGCGGACAGCGCGGCCCAGGCGAACCAGCTCGATGCGGCAGGCATCATCGTGAATTGCTCCGGAGATTAGCGGGCGCCACGGCCCGGCGGAGCCTGAAGTATATCGGCGCGGCGTCGGCGCCCGCGAGCCCTGGCATAGGGGCCGACGTCCGCGCGGCGCCTCTTCCAACACTATGCGTGCGCCGGATGCGCGGCCGCAGCCGCGGTCGCATGCTGCTGCAAGCCGGCCATCCGCAGCTTCGAGCGCTCCGGGTTGATCATGGCCGCACCGGCAAAGCCGCCCACGATCATCAGTACGCCGCACACCGCGAAGCCCGTCTCGTAGCCATGCGCGCCGGTGGCGTTCTGCACCAGGTAGCCCGTCACCAGCGGCGCCAGGATGCCGGCGATCGACGAGATCGAAGCGTCGATCGACAGCAGCGCGCCGCGCTGTGCCGGCGGGCAGACCTCGGCCAGCATCGCCGGGCCCAGCGAATAGATCGACGGCGCCAGCGCGCAGCTTGCCGCCAGCAGCGCCACGCGCTGCCAGGTGAGCAGGCCGGGCGACAACAGCGCGGCCAGGCAGACCCCGGCGCCCACGAGCATCAGCGCGGCCAGGCGGCCTCTGGCGATGCGCGACGGTATGCCTCGGTGCAGCATGCGCTGCGACCACCATGCCACGCCGAGCGTCACCGGCATGTTCACCGCGATGATCACCGCGAACAACCGGCCCGAGGTGGCATGATCGAAGCCAAGTCCGCGCTGCAGGTAAGCGGCGAACCACGTCAGCGACAGCGCCAGGCTCCAGTACGCGACAAAGCGCAGCAGGAAGCAGCCCAGCACCGTGGCGTCGCCCAGCAAGGCGCGGTAAGGCGCGCGCGGATGGCCCGCGGTGTCGGCCGAAGGCTGGTCGACCTTGCCCTCGCCGCCGAACAATAGCCACAGCACGGTCCAGGCGGCGCCCAGCGCGGCCAGCACGTAGAAGTTGGCGCGCCAGCCCCAATGCGCCGTGACGTAAGGGATGGTGATGCCGGCCAGGATCAGGCCGGTGGCGCCGCCTTGCGTAAAGAAGGCCACGGGCAGCGTGCGGCGATCATCGGGAAACCACTTGTAGGCCGCGTGAATGGCAATGGCCGTGGACGGTCCCTCGGCAATGCCCAGCAGCACGCGCGCGGCGATCAGCACCGCCAGGCTCGACGACCACGCCAGTGGCAGCTGGAACACCGACCAGGCGATGGCCATCAGCAATAGCAGCACGGTGCAGGACACGCGGTTGGCCACAAAGCCGCCTGCCACGCCGGCCACGGCGAACAGCCAGAAGAAGCTGCTGGCGACCACCCCGAACTGGGTCGGCGTCAGGCCCAGTTCGTCCATCATCGGGCCGGCAAGGAGGCCGACGCTGATCTTGTCCAGGAAATTGACCACGACGAACAGGAACAGCAGCACGGTAACGACCCATGCCCGGCCCCGTTGATAGGTTGCACTCATTCGCTCTTGTCTCCGATTTCTTGTCCATGGACCCGGGCCAAAGCGCGGGTGTCGGAAAAATTCTGGACAGGGTCCGGTGAGGGTTACTCGTCGTATCCGACGATTTGCCGGGCGGATCGGGGAATGCCTGAGGGCGCGGAGAGCGAATTTGCTAGCGGGGGCGCGGTGGTTCTGGGTGAGGCAAGTGAATTATTGCGAAGCGTGCATGGGTGCGGGACTACGCGCTGATGGCGATTGTTCTGTGGGGTTCCCGCGATGATGGCTGGCAGCGCCGCCGTTGATGAAGTCAGCAGAAAGGCTCGTCGCATGGCGGCTGCCATCGACGAGGCGCTCCCTGATGCTGGGCGATCAGCGATCCATGCCGGCCGCCCACTGCGAACGCGCTGCGCGGACTTATCCCGCGGCGTGCATCGGCGATATGGAATACGCGAGGACCAGCACAGCGACGATGGCCGGGGATCCCAGCCGAAGCGCAGTGCTCCGTGTGAGTACGCCAAGATAGACGTACAAGCACACCAGCACCATCGCGGTCAGGTACAAGAGGCCGTCATAGACTTGCATGGATGTCTCCCGTAGGGTCTTGCCCCGGATGTTTTTATGGGTCTACATCGTGCTGCCGCCAGGCTGCTTCTTGGGGGACGCCCTGGCGCAATGCCTTGCTGTCTGTTGCGGTCCATGATTGCCACTTCAAAGCCAAGTGGCAATCATGGAAATCCCTGCGAAATAAGGTAAATCGTTGGTGCGATGCGCAAAATCACAGGAACGACTTGCCCTGCGAAAGTATCTTCTCGCATACCTGTTCGGTGGCCTTCGCCTTCAGGCCACTGCCGCTGATGTCCAGTGTCTTGCCGTGGCCGTCCTGGAGAATGCCTCTCGTGCCGTTGCCATAGCCGCTATCGGTCGAGGCCTTGGACGGCCCGCCAAGCTTGTCCATCAGCTTGTCCTTGACCGAATCCGCCCCGCCCGCGCCCAGGTAGTTGTTCTTGATGCAGAAGTCGAGCAGCCCGGTAACGTTGCCCAGACTACCCGAGGAAAGCGATTGCAGCGAAAGGCCGCTCCCCAGTCCGCCCAGTGCGCCGGCCGCGCTTTCCGCGCCGCCGCCACCCATGGGGTTCTTGAGCACGTCACCCAACTGCGCGTGCGAGGCCGGGGCCAGGCCGATAAGCACAGCCCCCGCCAGAGCCGCCTCGGCGAGTCGGCGCGCCCGCCCGAGCGATGTCTTGCCAGCCTTCATGGTGCCTTCCCTCCGTCTATGCCCCGCGTAGGATCCGCTACCACTATAGTGCGCGCACCGGTCTTGCGCCGTGCCCCGCACTTTCGCCCGCGATCAGTCTGCCGGCAGCATCTGCGGGTTCCACGCGATCTCCCAGAGATGGCCGTCCGGGTCCGCGAAATAGCCGGCGTAGCCGCCCCAGAAGGTCGCCTGCGCCGGCTTGACGATGGTGGCGCCGGCTGCTGCTGCCTGCAGCATCACCGCGTCGGCCTCGCCCTGGCTGCCAACGTTGTGCGCCAGGGAAGCGCCCGCCGCAGCTCGGACGGACAGCGGCAGGCCGGTGTCGTGGGCGAGGCTCGCGCGTGGCCAGATGGCCAGCTTGAGGCCGGGCTGCAGGTCGAAGAAAGCCACCGCGCCATGCTCGAACTGCGTGCCGATAATGCCCTCGGTCGGCAGGCCCAGCCCGTCGCGATAGAAGCGCAGCGAGCGCTCCAGGTCATCGACGCCGAGCGTAATCAGAGTGACACGGGGTTTCATGGGGCCTCCTCTTCCTATTTCGGCTTCGAATGGAGATGGCTCAGCGCTGGCCGAAGCTTGCGTCCGAAAACAGGTCTTTCAGTTCACGTGGCTGCGAGCGCCAGTACTGCTTGGGCGCCGCCACGCTCGCGCCCAGCCTGGCGGCGGCATGCCACGGCCAGCGCGGGTCGTACAGCATCGCGCGGGCCAGCGACACCGCATCGGCCTCGTTGCCGTTGATGATGGCCTCGGCTTGCTCGGGTTCCGTGATCAGGCCCACGGCGATGGTGGGCAGGCCCACCTCGGCCTTCACGCGCTGGGCGTAGGGCACCTGGTAGCCCGGCCCCAGCTTGATCGCCTGCGCTGGCGACACGCCACCTGTGGTGACATGGATGGCCGCACAGCCGCGCGTCTTGAGCACCTTCGACAGCGCCACCGTACCGTCGATATCCCAGCCGCCCGGCACCCAGTCCGTGGCGGATATGCGCATCCACACGGGAACGTCCGCGGGCACGGCCGCACGCACGGCGTCAAAGACCTCGATCGGGAAACGCATGCGGTTTTCCAGGCTGCCGCCGTACGCGTCATCGCGATGATTGGCCAGCGGCGACAGGAACTGGTGCAAGAGGTAGCCGTGCGCCCCATGGATCTCGATGCCCTGGATGCCGAGCCGCACCGCACGCACCGCGGCCGCGACGAAATCATCGCGCACCTTGACCATGCCCGCGCGGTCCAGCGCGGTCGGCGGCACTTCGTCCTGCGCATGTGGCACGGACGACGGCGCCACGGTTTGCCACCCCTCGGGCGCGTCGGGCCGGACCTGCTTGCCGCCCTCCCACGGCCGCTGGCTCGACGCCTTGCGCCCGGCGTGCGCGAGCTGGATCGCCACGGCAATGGGCGAGTGCGCGCGCACGGCTCCCAGTACGCGCCCCAGCGCTGCCTCGTTGCCGTCATCGTAGAGGCCCAGGTCCCCCGCGGTGATACGGCCTTCCGGCGATACCGCCGTGGCTTCGAGGATCAGCATCCCCGCGCCGGACACGGCCAGTGAGCCGAGGTGAATCATGTGCCAGTCGCCGGCATTGCCGTCCTGCGCCGAGTACTGGCACATCGGCGCAATGATGATGCGGTTGGACAGGCTCAGCTTGCCGATATCGAGAGGATCGAACAGATGGCTCATGGGGATACCTTGTCTTGCGGATCTGCGCACGACGCGTGGTCGCGCCGCGTGAAGAGGATGCCTGCAGTGGAATGGGTGATTCTAGGCCGACGGCGACTTTGCCGCTTGCCGCCGCCGTTCAGGGCTTGCAGCTCAGCCAGTCAATGCTTGACCGCGGGCATCGCCAGCCGCAGGCCGCTGGCAATGGCCGCGACGCCTGCAAACCCGGCGCCCAGCGCCAGGGCGAGTCCCGGCCCATGGTCGCCCGCAAGGCCGAAGCTGAGCGCCACAAGCGCAGCGCCCGTGGACTGGCCCAGCAGCCGTGCGGTCGCGATCACGCCGCTGGCGCCACCGCTGCGCTCACGCGGGGCGCTGGCCATCAGTGCCTTGAGGTTCGGCGACTGGAAGAAGCCGAAGCCCGCGCCGCAGATGCACATGCGGAGGCCGATCTCCAGCGAACTCGGATTGGCCGGCATCAAGGCCAGCGACGCCATGCCCGCGCTCATCACGGCAAGCCCGACGGCGCCCAGCAGACCCGGCGGATAGCGATCGGAAAGCCGGCCGGCAATCGGGGCCATCAGCGCCACCACCACGGACCACGGCGTCAGCAGGAATCCGGTTTCCACCTGGCCGCGCCCGAGCACGTGCTGGAAATAGAACGGCAACGAAACAAAGGCCAGCCCCTGCGCCGCAAACGAACAGATCGCGGTCAGCGTCGACAGCGCGAACATCGGCCGGCGGAACAGGTCGACCGGCAGCATCGGTGCGGGGTGGCCGCGCTCGCGCCACAGCAGCAGGCCGAACGCCACGACAAAGATCGCCGCCGCGGCCAGCGACTCCGCCAGCGGCGCACGCTGGGCGCCCTCGCCCAGCGCGAAGATCAGCGCGGCGAATGCCACCACGTTCAGCAGCGCGGCCACGCGGTCGAACCCGTGCCGGCTGCGCGGCGTCTGCGGCAGCGCGCCACGCGCGATACCAAGCGCCAGCAGGCCGATCGGAAGATTGACGGCAAACAGCCACGGCCACGTGCCGAAGGACAGGATCACCGAAGCCACGGTCGGCCCGAGCGCGAATGACACCCCGACCACGAGCGCATTCAGCCCGACCCCTCGGCCCAGCCGCTGGATCGGGAAGATCGCGCTGATCAGCGCGGTATTGACGCTCATGATCGCGCTGGCCCCGATGCCCTGCAGCACACGCGCCGCCGCCAGCGATGGCAGCGACCAAGCCAGTGCGCAGACCACGGAGGCCGCAATGAACAGCGTCACGCCGCCGATATAGACGCGCCGGTGCCCGAGAATGCCGCCCAGCGCCGCGAACGGCAGCAGCGTGGCCACCATCGCGAGCTGGTAGGCGTTGATGACCCAGACCGATGCCGCGGGCGTCGCGTTCAGGTCCGCGGCAATGGAAGGCAGCGCGGTATTGGCAATCGCCGTGTCCAGCGTGGCCAGCGCCACGGCGATCATGATGGCCGCCATGCCGCGGCGCTCGCGAGCAGTCATGGCAGGCGAGCCCATGGCGGCTGGCGCCGGGGTTGAGGCAGTTTGGAGAGGAGCGGGACTGGACACGGCGCGAGTCGGGTTGCGGCCGGGCTCTGCCCGGCACGGATCAACCGAGACAATACGGGAAATCCCTTCAACGCGCTGAAGACGGCTTCATATGTATGCACATTTCGAGCCACTCACATCGACTTAAATTACCATCAACATTTATTGAACAAATTATGACCATCATCTAAACTGCGTCAAACATCAATTTTCGAGGGTCTTCAGATGGCGCGCGCATCACGGGAACAGGTCGACAAGAATCGGGAGGCCATTGAACAGGCGTCGGCGCGGCTGTTCCGCGAACGGGGGCTCAATGGGGTCAGCGTGGCCGAACTGATGGCGGGCGCGGGGCTGACGCATGGCGGCTTCTATGGGCATTTCGCATCGAAGGACGCCCTCGCGGCGCAAGCTTGCAAACGCGCGTTCGAGGAATCGGCCGCGCGCTGGGAACGCCGGATCGAGCGTGCCGCCGGCGACCCGCAAACCATTCTGGCCAGCCTGATCGAGCCGTACCTGACGCAGGCCCATTGCGCCGATCCCGGCCACGGCTGCGCGGCCGCGGCGCTGGCCAGCGACGTGGCAAGGGAGCCGGCGGACAAGCCGGTACGGCGGGCTTACCTGGAGGGATTCCGCTCCCTGGTCAAGGACATGGAATCGACCGTGGCCAGCGACAACGCGGACACGCGCCGCCAGGAAGCGCTGATTCGCATGGCCATGCTGGTCGGTGCGGTCACGCTGGCGCGCGCCGTGAAAGGCGACACCCTGTCGGACAACATCCTGGATGCCGTCCGTCAACGGCTGCTCGGGCCGTCCTCCAGCTAACCGCCAGCCCTTCCGGAACGACCCGAATCACCGTTCTCCGCGCCCCCGCCAGAACGCCGATGGGCCGAGGCACCCCGGGCGCCGGCAAGCGCCCCTGACAGAGAGAAACCCCATGTTCGCCCAGGCAATTTCCAGCCGGCTCGACCGGCGCGGCATCCACTATGCGTGGCTCATCGCCGCCGTCACCTTCCTTGTCATGTTGACCACGTCCGCCGCGCTTGGCTTGCCCGGTGCCTTCCTCAAGCCGCTGACGCGCGAAATGGGATGGAACACGGACCAGATTTCATCGATCCTGGCCTTCCGTTTCGCGCTGTTCGGATTGATGGCCCCATTCTCGGCGATCCTGATGGAGCGCTTTGGCGTGCGCAACGTAGTCTGCGCAGCGCTGGCGCTGATTGCCGGCGGCATGGCGCTGGCCACCGTCGTCACACAATTGTGGCAGTTGTTCCTGGCATGGGGCGTGATGCTCGGCATCGGCTCCGGCATGACCGCGCTGGTGCTGGCGGCCGTCGTGGCCAATCGCTGGTTCAGCGCGCGGCGCGGTCTGGTGATCGGCCTGCTCACGGCCAGCTCGGCAACCGGCCAGCTCGCGTTCCTGCCGGCCGCCGCCTGGCTGATCGAACACATGGGCTGGCGCGTGGCCGTGCTGCCGGTGCTGGTTGGCTGCGCGGTACTGGCCGTGCTGGTGTCCGCGCTCATGCGCAACCGCCCCGCCGACGTCGGTCTGGCCGCATTCGGGGAGGTGCCCGCCGCGGTCGCCGTTGCCCCTGCCGCACCGCCCGCCCCGCTCACGCTGCGCGGCCCCTTCGTCGTGCTGCGCGAGGCCATGCGCAACCAGGCGTTCTGGGTGCTGGCCGGCACCTTCTTCATCTGCGGCCTGTCCACCAACGGGTTGATCCAGACCCACTTCATCGCGCTCTGCGGAGACTTCGGCATGGGCCCCGTGCCGGCCGCCTCGGCGCTGGCCATGATGGGCGCGTTCGACTTTGTCGGCACCATCCTGTCCGGCTGGCTGTCGGACCGCTATGACAGCCGCAAGCTGCTGTTCTGGTACTACGGGCTGCGCGGCCTGTCACTGCTCTGGCTGCCGCATTCAACCTTCACGCTGTACGGCCTGTCGATCTTCGCGATGTTCTACGGACTGGACTGGATCGCCACCGTACCGCCCACGGTCAAGCTGGCCGCCACCGCTTTCGGCCGCGACCGTGCGCCGATGGTTTTCGGCTGGATCTTTGCCGCCCACCAGATCGGCGCGGCCACCGCGGCGTTCGGCGCGGGCCTGAGCCGTACCCTGCTGCTGACCTATACGCCGGCGCTGTATGCCGCGGGCGCAGCGTGCTTCGTCGCGGCGCTGCTGGCACTGTTCGCCAGGCGTGCCGCGACATCAGGCAATGCGGCCGCGCCGCAAGCCGCTAACGGCTGAGCGCGGCGCGCCACAGCGTCAGAACTTGGGGATCCTCAGGGTCTTGCTGACCATCAGCGACCCCGACAGCGCGAACAGCAGCACCAGCGGGTGCAAGTCCGCCGGGCCGATGGTCCATGAACCGCCGGGCAGCGCCACGTCGAGGCGTTGCTGCGCGGCGCACCAGGCCAGCACGCCGGTCAGCAGCACACTGGTGGGAATCGGCGTGCCTTCGAAATACTTGACCTTGTCGCTGCCGGCCGACAGCGTTTCCGCGGTGACGTTGAAACGCGCGAGCCGGCTGACGCCGCAGCAGACAAAGAAGATCAGCACCGCCAGGTCCCAGCCGCCGCGCATGCCGGCGGCAAACGCCAGCGTGGCCGGGCCGACGCCGAACGAGATGATGTCGGCCAGCGAATCCAGCTCGCGCCCGAGCGCCGAATGCTGGTGCCGCCAGCGCGCGATGCGCCCGTCCAGCACGTCGAAGATGAAGGCCAGCGGCGCCAGCGCGGCCGCCGTGAGGAAATGCGACGGCGTCGGCGTGGCCACGTAGAACATGGCGAAGAACACCGATGCCATCCCGCAGGCCGCATTGCCCAGCGTGAACACGTCCGCAAGCTGCAGCTCGCGCAGCATGGAGAAATGGCGGGGCCGCTCCTGAGGCGTGGGCATCGGGGGCCGGCTCAGAGAACCTTGGATACGTGGCCGACTTGCGGCGGCGCCGCGAAGCAGTCGCTGACGAGAGCGCGCCACTCCTGGAATTCAGGCGCTTCGCGGAAATGCACCATGTGGTTTTCGACCGTTTCCCATTCGACCACGAGCGTGTATTGCTGCGGCTGCTCGATCGAGCGGAACAACTGCACGCCATGGCAACCGCGCGAACGCAGGAACAGCGGCCTGGCCTTGCCAACGCCCTCCTCGAACTGGCTTTCGCTGCCAGGCTTGACGGTGATTTGCGCGATTTCCTTGATCATGATGTCCCTGTGTGTGGTTGGGGGGCTGCCGACGCGTGCCGGCGGGATGACACTACCTTAGCACGATCAAGCGCGCGGGTCGTGTGGCCGCAATCCTTTCGTTACTCGCGCACCGTAGCATCGCGGCTTCCGTTGAATCCGTGAGGAACCGCCATGTCGATGAAACCGCTGAATGCCATGAAGGCCGGACTGTTTTTCGCCGGCCACGCCACCTTTGCCCTTGCTGCTGCCGCGCCATGCGGTGCGCCGTCCACCTTCATTGCCGACGTGCGGGCGGCATCGGCCACTTCCCCGCTGGCGGGCAAGCTGGTGGAGATCGAGGCGGTGGTCACGGCCGACTACAGCGGTCCCGATGGGTTCATGGGCTTCTTTGTCCAGCAGGCCGACGCGCAGCGACAGCATCGAGCGGGCGTATCCGAGGGCCTGTTCGTCTACGCGCCGCGCTACGCTGCACGCGCCGGCGACCTGTTGCGGCTGGCCGGCACCGTGGAGGAGCGCTACGGACAGACCCAACTGGCCTTGTCGGGCTTGCCATCGGTCTGCGCTTCCGGGCGCTCGGTCACGCCGGCCAGTCTCGCGCTGCCCTTCCCCAACGACATGTCACCGAGGGCGCTCGAGGGGATGCTGGTCACCGTGCCGCAAACGCTGACCGTCAACGACACGCATGACCTGGGCCGCTATGGCAGCCTGCTGCTCGGACACGGGCGCCTGCACATTCCCACCGCAGTCGCCGCGCCGCGTGAAGGTGCCGCGCAGGCTGCGGGAGACAATGCCTTGAACCGGCTGGTGCTCGACGATGGGTCCATCCAGCAGAACCCCGCGACCGTTCCTTACCCCGCGCCGGCACTGAGCGCCGCAAACCCGGTGCGTGCCGGCGACACCGTCAACGGCCTGCGCGGCGTGCTGGAGAAACGCTACGGCAACTGGCGCGTGCAGCCTGTGCCCGGTGCGGCGCCGATCCGGTTCACTTCCGCCAATCCACGCCAGCCCGCCCCCACACGCGCCGCCGGCACCGACGTGCGCGTCGCCGCGTTCAACGTGCTCAACTACTTCAACGGCAATGGCCAGGGCGGCGGCTTCGATGCGCCCGACAACCGTGGCGCACGCAACGCGGCCGACTTCGCGCGACAGGAAGCCAAGCTGCTCGCGGCACTGCGCGCGTTCGACGCAGACGTGATCGGCCTGATGGAAGTGGAGAACAACGGCTTTGGTCCGCGTAGCGCCGTGCAGCGCCTTGCGTCCCAACTAGGCCCGGACTGGCGCGCCGTCGAACCCGGCACGCCAAGGCTTGGCCTGGATGCCATCTCGGTCGCGCTGCTCTATCACCGGCGCACCGTGATGCCGCTTGGCACACCGGCGACCACAGTGCTGGAAGCACGCAGCCGGCAACCGCTCGCGCAGACATTCGCGCCAGTCGGCAATCCCTCGCGGTCATTCACCGTCGCGGTCAACCACCTCAAGTCCAAGAGCTGCGCGGATGCCGAGGGACCCGAGCGCGACCAGGCCGACGGCCAGGGCTGCTGGAACGCGGCCCGCTCGCGCGCGGCCCGGACGCTGGCCGGCTGGCTCAAGACCGCGCCGACCGGCGTCGCTGCCGAAGGCACGCTGGTGATCGGCGACCTCAACAGCTACGCCCGGGAAGAGCCGATCCGACTGCTGGCAAAAGAGGGATACGAAGACATGGTGGCAAGGCTGGCCGGACGCGACGCCTACACCTATGTATTCGATGGACAGGCGGGCTACCTCGACTACGCGCTGGCCGACGCTGCCCTTGCCAGGCGCATCCGGAGCGTCAGCATCTGGCATGTCAATGCCGACGAACCCGCGGCCTTTGCCTATGCGCAAGCATATCGCAGCGCTGCCCAGCAGCAGCGCTACTACGCGCCGGATGCCTGGCGTGCGTCCGACCATGACCCGGTGCTGGTGGACCTGTCCTGGCGCGAGTCCGCGCCCGACAACGCACCCGCCCAGGGCGGAGGCGCCAATGCCGTAGCCGAGCCCGAAGGCGGCGGCGGCAGTGTCGGCGCCGCCGCGCTGCTGGCCATCGTGCTCGCCGCCAGTACGGCGCTCGTCATACCGGCGCTGCGCCGCCGGTCCATGTGAGAGCCGATCGCCGAAATACCAAGAGAAAACCCCAATACAACTTCACAAAAATATAATCCAATAATCAATCGAACCGCATCACAGCTTTATATTTCCATCCGCGCAATACGTGTCGCCGATTCGTGGTGGAGTCGGACACGCGCCTCAGCCCGCTTGCCCAGCCTGCGGGCTTTTTTTTGCGCAGCGGCTCATTCCGGACACGCTTCAATCGCCTTTTCCATAACATCTCCTAATAAATACATTCATATAAACACATGGATGTCTCTTTTACCTTGACTTACATGATATATCACATACTGTGTATCCCAATGCCTGGCGCCAGGCGCTCCGGCACAAGGGAAACATGACAATTCTGTCATCTGGCGATAAGCAAGCAATTTTTCGGAGGTACGAACAGACATTGATCCAGCCACTTATCCGAAACCAGATCGGTCGATCTGAAAAATCCCTTTTTATCCATTTTCGGCAGCCGGAACATATACCGGAGAGCCAGGGTATTTTCACGTCCTGAAAATGCAGAAATACCCAAACCGATAAGCCGATGGAACAGGAGACATGAAAATGACAGCGACCCACGCCAGACCCCGGAATTCCGCCTGCCGATGCAGACCCGCGCCATTGAACCGCCTGAATCAACCTGAATCAACCGATGCCAGGAGCGCGCAATGAATAATCCCTCGGCAGCAGCCCTGCGCCCGCAGCAGGGTTCCGAACGTACGCGCTGGATGCAGCTGTTGGTCGGCGTCGTCTGCATGATCGCCACGGCGAACATCCAGTACGCGTGGACGCTGTTTGTCCCGGAGATCCAGGAGACCTATGGCTGGTCCCGCGCCAGCATCCAGATTGCCTTTACGGTGCTCGTGCTGGTCCAGACCTGGCTCGCGCCGATCGAGGGCTACTTCATCGACAAGTTCGGCCCGCGCATGATGGTCGCGTTCGGCGCGATCTTCATCGGCGCGGCGTGGATCATCAATTCACAGGCCACCACGTTGATGGGGTTCTACATCGGCGCGGCCGTCGGCGGTCTTGGCGTTGGCTCGATCTACGCGACCTGCATCAACAATGCGCTCAAGTGGTTCCCGGATCGTCGCGGCCTCGCCGTGGGCCTGACGGCAGGCGGCTATGGCGCGGGCTCCGCGGCAACGATTCTCCCGATCGCGGCGATGATCGAGTCGTCCGGCTTCCAGCCCACCTTCCTGTTCTTCGGCATCCTGCAAGGATCGCTCGCCTTTGTCGCGGCATGGTTCCTGCGCTCGCCCAAGGCCAATGAAGTCAGGGCGTCGCAGAAGCTGGTCCAGGCCACGCGCGACTACACGCTCAAGGAAGCCATGAGCACGAAGCTGTTCTGGCTGATGCTGGTGATGTTCGTGCTGGTTGTCACCGGCGGCATGATGGCCGTCGCGCAGCTCGGCGTCATCGCGAAGGACCTCGGCGTGAAGGAGTTCAAGGTCGACCTGCACTTCTTCGTAATGGCCGCACTACCGCTCGCACTGATGCTGGACCGCATCATGAACGGCATTTCGCGTCCGCTGTTCGGCTGGGTCTCCGACAATATCGGCCGCGAGAAGACTATGGTCATCGCGTTCACGCTGGAGGGCCTGGGCATCATCGCGCTCGGGTACTTCGGCAGCAATCCGTATGCGTTCCTGATCCTGTCCGGCGTAGTGTTCCTGGCCTGGGGCGAGGTGTATTCGCTGTTCTCGGCGCTGGCCGGCGATGCGTTCGGCACCAAGCACATCGGCAAGATCTACGGCGTGCTCTACACGGCCAAGGGCATCGGCGCGCTGTTCGTCCCGATCGGCAACCTCCTGATGGAGGCCACCGGCACGTGGTCAACCGTGCTTTACACGGTCGCCGCCATGGACCTCACCGCCGCGTGCCTGGCCATGATGGTCCTGCGCCCGGTACTGGCGGCGCACGTGGCCACGGCAAGGGGCCTCCATGCGAAGGAGACCGCCGCAACGGGTGCGCAGGTTCCGGCCTGACACGCGCGGCATCTCGGCGTCGCAATGAAAGAGCGGGCGTCTTCGGAAGCCCGCTCTTTGGCCTGGACCGGCTTGTTCCCCGGCCTTCGGCTGTCAGGATTGGACTTCGTGGCGCGCCAGTCCCTTGACGAGGTACAGCACAACCAGCAGGTTCGCCACAGCCAGGCCTGCATGTATCCAGGTCGGATGCACGAGCGCTTCGTAGAGTTCCAGGGGCAGGTAGATGCCGCCGGAAAACACGCCCAGCCAATTGCCCCAGGCCAGCCGGTGCCACAGTCCCCACGCTTCGGCAAAGCGCATCAGCGCGTACACCGCAGCCGAGCCGCCGATGGCCCACAGGCGCGCATCGCTCGGGTGCGACAGCAAGGCCAGGAAAATCGTCGGGTAGCGGCTGGCCGGGTTGACGTGCAGCCGCATGATGATCGATTCGGCCAGCGCCTGCGCATCACGGTGGAGAAACGCTACCAGACCCAGGCCAGCCACGATCACCAGCGCGCCTTTGGCCGCTTCGAACAGCGCAATGGTCCTGAGGCCGAATATGTCCTGCTTCGCCATGACGTGGCTCCGGGGTGGGTTGTGATCCGAGGCCTGTATTGTGCAATACGGGCCGCCCCGGACACCACTGCCGTGGCCATGCGCGCGCGTCAGCGTGCGTACTCGCGCTCCTGCATCGGGCCATCCGCTTCAATGCCGCCGTTCGCTTCCAGCGGGCCATCGACGGAAATGGGCCCGTCGACATTGAGGTCGCCCTTGATCACGAGGTTGCCATGCACCGTCAGCGGTCCGTTGAAGACCTTGAGATAGCCCGCCGCATAGGGCAGCCCCCGCACCGTGGCGGGGCCGGAAAAAAAGGCGGCGGACAGCGGGCCGCGCGCATGCACCCGTCCCGCGACGATCAGCGTGCCGTGCACGGTCACCGGCCCGCGCACATGCGCTGATCCGCCCACGGTGATCGATCCGGTTTCCTGCGGCTGGGCCCGCAACGCCGTGGCTGCACACAAGGCCAGCGCCGCCGCCAGTGCCAGGCTCACAGCGCGTACCTGTGCGGCATGCATCGGAAGATGGAGGGTTCTCATTTGGCGTTTTCGGGTCACCACGTCACCACGTCATCACGTCACGCCGCACCGCAGACCACCAGCCAGCCGCGCAACGGAGCCGGCAATGTGATCCCTGCGGACTGCGGCCGGCCGCGGCCGGCTAGGAGGGTAATTTCAACTTAGTGCGGATCCTGGCGCGGCGCAAGGCGCGTGGCGCCCGGTCAACGCGAGGCTTCGAGCTTTGCCTTGAGCCGCCTCACGGCTTCCGCCGATTCCGCCTCGATGCGCGGGCGCAGCATCAGGCGGTTGAGCAGGACGAACAGCAAGGTGGGCGACTGGTAGCTGAATTCCCGCTCGAAGCGCGTGCTTTCCTCGCTCGGCGTGAGCGAAGGCGTCAGGGCCGGGGTCAGCGTATAGGCAACCGTGCCGGCCTTGCGTCCAGCGATCTCGCCTTCGATCCGCCACGCCCGGGGCGGATCGCTCTTCGTCACGGTCCACACCACCACGCCGCTGCGTCCCGCCACCACGAAGGTCTCGGTCACGCGCTCGCCGGGTCGCAGCGAGTGATCGGTGGCACCCGCCACGCCCAGCGAAGACGGGTGCCACGCCGGCCAGTTGCCCGGCGTGGACACGTAGTCGAACACCGCCGCCGGCGGCCGCGCAATCACGACCTCATTGCGAATGCGCGTGGTGTCGGCCCACGGCAGTGGCACGAACAATGCCGCAGCGCCCGTGGCGGCTGCAATCAGGATCCAGAACAGCGTCTTGTGTCGTCGCATGGAGGCGTGAGGCCCACGCACGTTCGGTGGCGTGGCGCATTGCTTTCAGTGTAGTGAACCGATTGCATCGCGCCACCCCGCCGCCTCCGGGACGACCGCCGCTGTCAGCGCGCGGAAGCCACCGCTTCGGATGCCGGAACGGGCCCCCATCCTCCGCCCAGGCTGCGCACCAGCGCCACCGTGGCCGCGGCCCGCAATCCAGCCACGGCGTTGGCGTCGCGTTGCGATTGCAGCACCGTCCGGTCGGCGTCGATGACCGTCAGGTAGTCCACCGCACCCGCGTCATAACGGCTGCGCGAAATACGCTGGGCCCGCCTTGCGCCAGCCAGTGCGCCGTCGAGCGCCGTGGATTGCTGGCTGAGCCAGCGGACATCGGCCAGGCTGTCTTCAACTTCCCGGAACGCCACCAGCACGGTCTGCCGGTAGCGCGCGACGCTTTCCTCATGCCCGGCACGCGCGCCGGCCAGGTTGGCGCTGTTGCGGCCACCGTCAAACACCGTTTGCGCGATCGTCGAGCCCACGAGCGGTCCGAGCGCCCACGTGCGCGACGACCACTTGAACAGGTTCGACAGGTCCGCCGACTCGAAGCCGAACAGCGCCGTCAGCGAAATGCGCGGGAAGAACGCAGCCTTCGCGATGCCGATGCGGGCATTGGCCGCCGACATCTGCCGCTCCGCCGCCGCGATATCGGGACGGCGTTCGAGCAGTTCCGACGGCAGCCCCGCGGGCACGGCCACTGGTGCGGTGTCGAACGGCTTCGCGGCCAGGCCGAACTGCGACGGCGACGCGCCGGTCAGCACGGCCAGCGCATGCTCCTGGTTGGCGCGGCGGCGCTCGACGCCGGCCAGGTCGGCGCGCGCCGTGCCGAGTTCGGCTTCGGCGCGGGCTGGGTCCAGGTCCGTCGTCTCGCCCGCCTGGTAGCGCTTGCGCAGCAACGACAGCGCATCTTCACGCAATTGGATTGTAGCGTTGAGCAGTTCGCGTTCGCTGTCGAGCGTACGCAGCGCGAAATACGCCTGCGCCGTATCGGCCTGCAGTGCGAGCTGCACCGAGCGATACAGGTCCTCGGCGCCCTGCTCTTCGGCGCGCGCCGCGTTGACGCTGCTGGCCACGCGGCCAAACAGGTCCAGCTCGTAGCTGGCGAATGCACGGGCCTTGAGCACGGTTTGCGGTGCGACACGGGTCCCGTCCGGCAGCCCCTGCGATGCCGCCGACGGTTGCGCGCGGGTCGGGTCCAGGCCCACGCTCAGTTGCGGATACAGGTCCGCTTCCGTGGCGCCGGTGAACGCGCGCGCCTGCTTGAGCCGCGCCGCCGCGGCGGCAAGATCCTGGTTGTAGGTGTTGGCCGCTTCAATCAGCCGGTCCAGTTCGGCATCGCCGAAGATCTTCCACCAGTCGCCGCGATGCTGGCCTTCGGCCGGCGCCGCGGTCTTCCACTGCGCGCCTTCAGTGGCCGCGGCATCGGCCTCCTTGAAGGTCGCGGCGGTGGGCGTCTCGGGCACCTTGTAGGTCGGCGCCAGCGAGCAGCCCGCCAGCACCAGCGCTGCGGCCAGTGTTGCCAACCTTGGCAGGTATTGCGTCATCACGTTATTCATATCGATCACCATCACTCTGCGGACGGCACGGCGTGCGAGGCCGATGCACTGTTTTCCAGGGCTTCGCGGCGCTGCTTGCGCGTGGCCAGCAGGCGCAGCGCGACATAGAACACCGGCGTCAGGAACAGCCCGAAGAAGGTCACGCCAAGCATGCCGGCGAACACGGCAACGCCCATCGCGTGGCGCATTTCGGAGCCGGCGCCGGTCGACACCACCAGCGGCACCACACCCATGATGAACGCGAACGAGGTCATCAGGATCGGGCGCAGGCGCAGCCGGCTGGCTTCGATCGCGGCCTGCACCACGGTGCGGCCGTGGTGCTCCAGCTCGCGGGCGAACTCCACGATCAGGATCGCGTTCTTCGCCGACAAGCCGACCAGCACGATGAAGCCGATCTGCGTGAAGATGTTGTTGTCCCCACGCGTGAGCCACACGCCCGTCATGGCGGCCAGCAGGCTCATCGGCACGATCAGGATCACCGCCAGCGGCAGCGTCAGGCTTTCATACTGGGCGGCCAGCACCAGGAACACCAGCAGCACGCACAGCGGGAAGATCCACACGCCCGCGTTGCCGGCCAGGATGTCCTGGTACGTCAGTTCGGTCCACTCGAAGCCGATGCCCTTCGGCAGCGTCTCGGCGGCAATCCGCTCCGCCGCGGCCTGCGCCTGGCCCGACGAGAAGCCCGGGGCCGGGCCGCCGTTCATGTCGGCCGCGGTAAAGCCGTTGTAGCGGCTCACGCTGTCCGGGCCGAAGCCCTGCTTCACCTTGACCAGCGACGACAGCGGCACCATCTCGCCACTCGTGCTGCGCGCCTTGAGCTGCAGGATGTCCTCGGCATGCTGGCGGAACTGCGCGTCCGCCTGCACCTTGACCTGGTACGTGCGGCCGAACTTGTTGAAGTCGTTCACGTAGGCCGAGCCGAGATAGGTCTGCAGCGTCTCGAACACGTCGGTGACCGGCACGCCAAGCTGCTTGGCCTTGGTGCGGTCGAGCTGGACGTCGAGCTGCGGCACATTGACCTGGTAGTTGCTGAAGATGCCGGCCAGTTCAGGCGTGGCGCGTGCCTTGCCCATGAAGGCATTGGTGGCCTCGAACAACGCGTCATAGCCCAGTGCGGCACGGTCCTCGATCATCATCTTGAAGCCGCCGATCGTGCCCAGCCCCTGCACCGGCGGCGGCGGGAACACGGCGATAAACGCGTCCTGGATCGAGCCGTACTGCTTGTTCAGGTCCGCGGCGATCGCGCCGCCAGACAGCGCCTTGCTCTTGCGCTTTTCGAACGGGTCCAGCGTGACAAAGACGATGCCGGCGCTGGGGCTGTTGGTGAAGCCATTGATCGACAGGCCCGGGAACGCCACCGCGGATTCCACGCCCGGATGCTTGAGCGCGATGTCCGACATGCGGCGGATCACATCCTCGGTCCGGTCCAGCGTGGCGCCATCCGGCAGCTTGGCGAAGCTGACCAGGTACTGCTTGTCCTGCGCCGGCACGAAGCCCTTCGGCACCATCTGGAACACGCCCCAGGTGGCCACCAGCATCACCGCATACACGCCGAAGACCGAGCCTTTGCGGCGGATCACGCCCTTCACGCCGCGGCCATAGCTGTCGGAGCTGCGGCCGAAGAAGCGGTTGAAGCGCGCGAAGAAGCCGCCGAACACCTTGTCCATGCCGCGCGTGAGCCAGTCCTTGGGCGCGTCGTGGCCCCGCAGCAGCAGCGCGGACAGTGCCGGCGACAGCGTCAGCGAGTTGAAGGCCGAGATGATCGTCGAGATCGAGATCGTCAGTGCGAACTGCTTGTAGAACTGGCCCGTCAGGCCGGTCATAAACGCCAGCGGCACGAACACGGCGATCAGCGTCAGCGCGATGGCGATGATCGGGCCGCTGACTTCACGCATGGCCTTGTACGTTGCCTCTTTCGGCGACAGCCCTTCCTCGATGTTACGCTCGACGTTCTCCACGACCACGATCGCGTCGTCGACCACGATGCCGATTGCCAGCACCAGCCCGAACAGGCTCAGCGCGTTGATCGAGAAGCCGAATGCATGCATCAGGCCGAACGTGCCGACGATTGACACCGGCACCGCCAGCAGCGGGATGAGCGATGCGCGCCACGTCTGCAGGAACAGGATCACCACCAGCACCACGAGCAGGATGGCCTCGAACAGCGTATGGACCACGGCCTCGATGCTGTGGCGCACGAACTGCGTCGGGTCATAGACGATGCTGTAGTCCACGCCTTCCGGCATGTTTTGCTTCAGCTCCTCCATGGTCTTGCGCACATCGTTCGAGATCTGGATTGCGTTCGAGCCAGGGGCCTGGAAGATCGGGATCGCCACCGCGGACTTGTTGTCCAGCAGCGAACGCAGCGCGTATTCCGAGGCGCCGAGTTCGATGCGGGCGATGTCCTTCAGGTACGTCACCACGCCATCGGGCGAAGTCTTGACGATGATGTCGCCAAACTCCTCCACGGTCTGCAGGCGTCCCTGCGCGTTCACCGACAGTTGCAGGTCGGTGCCGGGCAGTGTCGGCGACTGGCCGATCACGCCCGCCGCCACCTGCACGTTCTGCTCGCGAATGGCCTTGACCACGTCCGACGCCGACAGGTTGCGCTCGGCGATCTTCTCCGGGTTCAGCCAGACGCGCATGGAATAGTCGCCCGAGCCGAACATCTGCACCTGGCCCACGCCCTGGATCCGCGCCAGGCGGTCCTTCACGTTGATCAGCGCGTAGTTGCGCAGGTAGGTCATGTCGTAGCGGTCGTTCGGCGAGACCAGGTGGACCACCATGGTCAGGTCCGGCGAACTCTTGACCGTGGTGATGCCCAGGCGGCGCACGTCTTCCGGCAGGCGCGGCTCGGCCTGCGACACGCGGTTCTGCACGAGCTGCTGCGCCTTGTCCGGGTCGGTGCCCAGCTTGAAGGTCACGGTCAGCGTGAGCGAGCCGTCGCTGTTGGCCTGCGAGTTCATATACAGCATGTCCTCGACGCCGTTGATCTGCTCTTCGAGCGGCGTGGCCACGGTCTCGGCGATCACCTTCGGGTTGGCGCCGGGGAACTGCGCGCGCACCACGACCGAGGGCGGCACCACTTCCGGGTACTCCGAAATCGGCAGCTTGAACATCGAGATGGCGCCGATCAGGAAGATCAGCACCGACAGCACGCCCGCGAAGATGGGGCGGTCGATAAAGAATTTCGAGAGATTCATCTTGGTTCTCGGCCTGTTTTTGGGCAAGAAGCCCCCCTGGCGGCCCGCTGTGGCGGGCGCCATTCACATCAGGGGAAGCGAATGCGAGGGACTGTTTGTAGCGGGGGACTTCCCGGCCTGCTTAGCTCACTGGCTTGCCTTCTGCCTCGGCGGACGCCTGCTTGCGGTCAGGCGCGGAAGCCCGCGGCTCCAGCTCGCTGCGGAACGCCATCGACACCGGCTTCGGCGCCACCGTATCGCCTGGGCGCACACGCTGCAGGCCGTTCACGACGACGCTCTCGCCCGGCTTCAGGCCCTTGCGGATCACGCGCAGCCCTTCATAGGTCGGCCCGAGGTCCACTTCGCGATACGCCAGCTTGTTGGCCTGGTCGAGCACCAGCACGAACTTCTTGCCCTGGTCGGTGCCGATGGCGCGGTCGTTGATCAGCACGGCATCGTGCGGGGCGCCGCCACCCAGCTTGACCTTCGCATACAGTCCCGGCAGCAGGCGGCCGTCCTCGTTGTCGAACACGGCACGCACGCGGATGGTGCCGCTGCGGGTATCAAGCCGGTTGTCGACCGAATGGATCTTGCCCTCATGCGGATTGCCGTCCTCGTTGGCCAGCCCCAGGAATACCGGCAGGCCATTCTTTCCGCCGCCGGCGCCGGGCGCGGTGTAGCGCAGGTAGCTTTGCTCGTCCACTTCGAAGCTGGCGTATACCGGCGACACCGATACCACCGTGGTCAACGGCGGCGACGCCGTGCCGGCCGCAACGAGGTTGCCAACCGTGATTTCCGCGCGCGATACCTTGCCCGTGACCGGCGCCACGATGCGCGTATAGCTCAGGTTCAGCCTCGCCACTTCCAGCGCAGCTTGCGCGCCGCGCACGTCGGCCGAGGTCTCGCTGGCCGCGTTGATGCGCTCGTCGAACTCGCGCCGCGAGATCGCATTGTCGTCGAGCAGGCGCTGGGCGCGGGCCTTTTCCGTCTGCGCGTGCGCAGCGCGCACCTGGGCCGCGGCGACCGCGGCTTCGGCCTTGGCCACTTCGGCGGCATAAGGACGCGGGTCGATGGTGAACAGCGGGTCGCCCTTCTTCACGATCGAACCTTCGCGGAAATGCACGGTTTCGATCGTGCCCGAGACGCGCGGACGAATCTCCACGCGGTCAACCGCTTCGATGCGTCCGGAGAACTCGTCCCATTCGGTAATGGTCTTGCCGACCACGCTCGCCACTTCGATGGTCGGGGCCGGCGGCGGCGTATTGGCATGCGCCTCGCCGCCATGCCACGGCCGCAGCATGGAGGTGGCGACGCCGGCGCCGAGGACGATCACGATCGCCATCGCGATCCACGTGCGTCGATTCTGGATACTCATTTTTCTTCACTCCTGTTGCGGGTTTTCTTCAACTGGGAAAGCAAAAGCGCGAACGCCGCCCACCGGGCCGCAAATTGCGGTCCGGAACTTGTCGGACAGATCAGCAAGTCTGTTTGCCGGATGCCGCGCAGTTCTTCCTGGCGGCATCGGTACCGGCTGGCGGTGTTACCCGGAAGGCCTCAGCCGGCAGGCTCGTTCCGGGTCCGGCTTTCGCGCCGGGATGAGGTGTCGTCGGCCGCGGCCAGACATCGCCGCAGGAACCGCGCACCTTCGTCGACCCACGACTGACAATCCTCGTGGGACTCTTCTACCCCGTCGCCACAGGCGCCGGGCATGATCATGGCCTCGGCCGGCACGCCGGCCTTGGCAAGGCGCCCCGCGAAGGCTTCGCCTTCGGCACGCAGCGCGTCCACTTCGGCTACCTGCACCAGTGTGCGCGGCAGCCCTGCCAGGCGCGAGGCCAGCGCCGGCGCGGCATACGGATGCACGCTGGCGGCCGGCGTCGGCAGGTATTCTCGATAATTGCAGGCCAGCCGCTGCAGGGTTTCCAGCGGCACCTGCCCGCCAGCCGTGCACGACGCGTGCTGCAGGCACGGGTCCGTCACGGGGCGGATCAACCATTGCCCCCGCGGCTGCGCGGCGCAGCGGTCGCGCAACATTTGCGACAGCGCGATCGCCAGGTTGCCGCCGGCTTCCTCACCGACCAGCGCGAAGCGGGTCTTGTCCACCTTCAGCCGGCGCGCGTTGCGCAGCACCCATTCCACGGTGCTGAACGCGTCTTCGGGCGCGGCCGGGAACGGATGATCGGGCGCCAGCGAATACGCCGGCGTCACCACCACCGCGGGCACCGACGCCGCCAGCGACTGCACCAGCTGCCGGGTCTTCTCCAGGCCGCCGTCCACAAACCCGCCGGCGTGCAGGTACACCAGCCACGGCAGCAACGCGCTGCCTTCGGCGGCCAGCCCTGGATAGCCCGGCGGGTAGCAGACACACACCGAGATCTCGCGCTCGCCACTGGCGATCCTGTGTTCCACGACGCGCGCCGACCCGTTGCCTTGAGCCGGCGGGGCGGCGGGTGAACGTTGGCTGGGCGACTGGGACATGGGCACCTTGGCGGGCGTGCCGAAATCCATTGGCACGCCTATCATGTGTTGCGATGGAACGGATTATGGTGATTGACGCCGATGGGATAAAGCGAGGGATTGCCAACGCACTGTTCCGTGTTTGGAATAATCGGCCCGCCGAGACCCCACGGATGACAAGGTCTTGGAAAATGTGATTCACTCCCGCTCTCGCGGTTGCGCCTCCCTGTCGGGCGCAGCCGGCCAGCGCCCCAGTCGCAGGCGCCGGGCAGCCAGTCACACCGCCCGACGCGCCTATCCCCGGCGGCCAGCCCGCATAGCGTCAGTCAGGTCGCCCCGTTCGGCGAGCCCTCAGGAAACATTGGTCGGAAGCACATCATGGATCGTCTCGTCTCAATGCAGGCCTTCACCCGGGTGGTCGACATGGGCAGCTTCGCGCGTGCCGCCGATTCGCTCGACCTGCCCAAGGCCACCCTCACCCGCCTGATCCAGAACCTGGAGACCCACCTGGGGGTCAAGCTGTTGCACCGGACCACGCGGCGCATCAGCGTGACCAGCGACGGCGCGGCGTACTACGAGCGCTGCGTGCGCATCCTGGCCGATGTGGAAGAGGCCGAGCAGTCGCTGACGCGCCATAACAAATCGCCCAAGGGCACGCTGTCGGTCGACACCACCGCCGCGCTGGCCCGGCTCGCACTGATCCCGAACCTGCAGGAGTTCTTCACGAGCTATCCGGAACTGAAGCTGGACCTGACCATCAACGGCAAGCCGATCGACCTGCTGCAGGAAGGCGTCGACGTGGTGCTGCGCGTGGGCGCGGTGGACGAATCGATGGTCGCGCGCCGTGTCGGCCAGCTCAAGCTGGCGTTCTACGCGTCGCCGATCTACCTGAACCGCTTCGGCACCCCGCACGAACTTGCCGACCTGGCCCAGCACAAGGCCGTGAACCACCTGTCCAACCGCACCGGGCGCGAATGGCCATGGCAACTCACGCGCGGCCGGGAAAGCACCGAGATACTGCTGCCCTCCGCGATCTCGACCAATGATGGCGAAATCTATGTCGAGTGCGCGGTGGCCGGGCATGGGCTGGCCTGCCTGTCGCGCGTCATGGCGGAACCCTACGTGGCCAGCGGCCGCCTGGTGGAGGTCTTGACCGACTGGCAGACCGAAGAGCTGCCGATCTCCGCGATGTACCCGCAGAACCGCCACCTGTCGGCCAAGGTGCGGGTCTTTGTCAACTGGGTCGCGGACATCTTCGCGCGGCATCCGCATTTTGGTGCCGCGCCGCAGCAAAGCCCCGTCTCGCAGCTAGCCGCATAAGACCGTCCGACCGTCCGATAAGCCGCTCAACGAGCGCCCGTGCGCAGGCGTCGCATCCTATACTGTTTCTTCCGCAATAACGTCAAAGGGAGAGTTCCGATGAAACGCGCACTTTTCGGCCTGGCGGCCACCGCAGCGGTAGCGATGACGCTGGCGGGCTGCGCCGGTACGGGGATGACGGCCAGTGGTGGCGGCGGTGCCAAGGCCACCGCGACGCTCACGCCGAAGAGCGGCACCAGCACCGGCGGCACGGTCACCTTCACCCAGCAGTCTGGTGGCGTGATGATGGTGGCGTCGGTCACCGGCCTGCCGCCCAACACCACGCATGGCTTCCATGTGCATGAAAAGGGCGACTGCTCGGCGCCCGACGCGATGAGCGCCGGTGGGCATTTCAATCCGGCTGGCAAGCAGCACGGGCAGATGAGCATGCCGGACCACCATGCCGGCGACATGAACAACCTGACGGCCGACGCGAGCGGCAATGCGCGCGCGAGTTTCCTGCTGCCTGACCTGACCGTCGGCGCCGGCCCGAACAGCGTCATCGGCCGCGCCGTGGTCGTGCACAAGGACCCGGACGACTACAAGACGCAGCCGACCGGAAATGCGGGGGGACGCATTGCTTGTGGGGTAGTGGCGGCGTCCTGAGCCTGGACGACCCGCTGCATGGGCCGGCGCATCGCTGATTCCGCCATCGCGCCGGCCGCGCGTTTTGGCCTTACCATAGCGGGCCATTGCCGATTCCCTGTCATGCCCCGCCCGCTCCGCCAACTCCTGCTTTGCCTCACTGCCTGCAGCCTCGCGCTTGCCGGCAATGCGTACGCCACGGACATCGACTGCGATCCCGCTGCAGCCCCGGCAAGCCAGATGCCATCGCACCGCCTGATCTGTGAATCCGCGCTGTTTTCCATGGGGTATCAACGCATTTATGCCGATCAGCAGCGGATGCTCAAGACGGGGCAACTGAGCGAAACGGATATCACCGCATTCCGTGCGAAGCGCGATGGCTGCAAGTCGGCCGCGTGCCTGGACACGGTGTTCCGGGAATGGAAGGCAAACGCCGCCAACGCGAGCCGCAAACCCTGAGGTATGCTCAGGCCTCGCTGAAGGCGCGAGCCGGCATGGCGGCCTGCGCCTCGGCATCGCGCTCGAAGCGCAGCCGCGGCAGGTGCTCGGGGAACTCGCGCTGCATGAAGTCGATCAGCGCTTCGCGGATGCGGCAGCGCAGGTCCCACGCCAGCCCCGACGAAGCCGCGGTGCACAGCACGCGTAGCTGCATGGTGCGCTCGGTGGCTTCGGTGACGACCAGGTTGAAGAAGCGCTGGTCCCACTCCGGCGCGGCGTGCACGACGCGCTCCAGTTCCTGGCGCAGCGGTGCCAGCGGCATGCCGTAGTCGACGTGCAAAAAGACCGAGCCCATGATCTGCGCGCTGTTGCGCGTCCAGTTCTGGAATGGCTTCTCGATGAAGTACTGCAGCGGGACGATGAGCCGGCGCTCGTCCCACAGCCGCATGACGACGTATGTCCCCGTGATTTCCTCGACGCGGCCCCACTCGCCTTCGACGATCAGCACGTCATCGAGCCGGATCGGCTGCGTCAGCGCGAGTTGCAGCCCCGCGATCATATTGCTGAACACGGGCTTGGCCGCGAAGCCCGCGATCAGCCCGACCACACCGGCTGAAGCAAGCAGACTGGCCCCGACCTGTCTCGCCCCAGGGAAGGTCATCAGCAGCATGGCCGCACCCATGACGATGGCGAGTGTCATGGCAATGCGCGACAACACGCGCGTCTGCGTGTGGATGCGCCGCGCGCCCATGTTGTCCACGACATCGACCGGGTGCCGGTCCATCACGCCCTGCGCGAAGCCGGCGATGATGCGGACCACCAGCCATGTCGTCGCCGCGATCATCAACAGGCCATTGAGATGGCGCACCGTGTCGATCCAGCGCAACTCGTCCGGCGCCGCCTGCCACACGGTCTGCAACGCCAGCAACGGCAGCACGACGATCGACGGCGCGCGCGCTTTCCTGACGATCGCATGCAGCACCGGCGCCGGCCGGGTCAGGCGCAACAGCAGCAGTCCGCCCAGGCGATGCACGATCAGCGCGACGAACACAGCGGCCACGGCGGCTGCCCATGTGCCAAACCAGGGGTGTGCGAGGAGGAATCCAATATCCATCGGTCATCCTTGAACAGGCTGGGAAATGCGCGGAGAAGCGTCCGGAACGGTGTTCGGGAAGGCTGGCGGCGCTCAGCCGGGCGCTAGGAGCGAATACCGAACAAGCCCTGCCAGAACGACTCGAACGCGCCCGGTTGACGATCGCTTCGCCTGGCGTCTTCCGCCTGTGTCGCTGCGGCAGCCGGTTCCTCCGGAGCCATCTCCGGCTCGTCAGCGTCAGCGTCAGCGGCCTGCGCATGCGCTTTGCGCGACTCCTGCAAGGCCCATACGCTGTCCGCGATACGCGCGGCAAGCTCGGCCTCGCAATCCTGCCCAAGCAGCACGCCGAAGAGGACATCGCGATTGTGGCCATTACCGGCAAAGCGCATTGCCATCGCGACCATCTTCTCGTAATGCTCCTGCGCGATACGCTGGGCTTCGCGCTGCGCCGCCTGCTCCTGCGCTTCCTGCTCCGCGTGCTCGGCCTGCCAGCGGCGCATCTCCTGCGCGAATACATCGTCGTAGACGCGCCGTTGCTCGGCGTCGGAAAGAATGGCGTAGGCGTCGCGGAGTTCCTGGAAGGCCGCATGCGCCTCGGCCTCGCGGCCAGGATTGCGGTCAGGGTGCCACTTCATGGCGCCACGGCGGTAGGCGCGCTTGATCTCGTCCAGGGTAGCGTCCGATTCGACGCCGAGGGTTGCGTACAGGGTGGTCATTGGCCGAGGGGGGCGGCGGCTGCGGAAGGGTTCATCCTAGCATGCGATATCGAGGATACCCCGCGCCACAAGGGCGCATTCACCCCCAAGCAGTCCCTGAACTGCCTCAGGCGCTACTTCGCGTGGTGGCAACGCATCCGAAGTGACTCAATTCCACCAATCTTGACGGTTATTCCAATAATAGACATACTGTTTAAATCCAATCTGCGCAACGCCACATGGCCACTCGCTCAATCCCCGCTACCCGCTGAACGGAACCTCCCATGACCACACCGGATCTCCCCACCTACGCCGACGTCGAGGCCGCGGCCAAACGGCTGGACGGCGTCGCGCATCGCACGCCGGTCAATACCTCGCGCACGCTCGATGACAGGCTCGGCGCCCAAGTGTTCATCAAATGCGAGAACTTCCAGCGCATGGGCGCCTTCAAGTTCCGCGGCGCCTACAACGCCCTGTCGAAATTCAGCCCCGAGCAGCGCCGCGCGGGCGTGGTCGCGTTTTCGTCGGGCAACCATGCGCAGGGCATCGCGCTTTCTGCCCGCTTGCTGGGCATTCCCGCGACGATCGTGATGCCGCACGATGCGCCCGCGGCCAAGGTGGCGGCCACCCGGGGCTACGGCGCCAACGTCGTGAGCTACGACCGCTACACCGAAGACCGCGAGGCCATTGGGCGGCGCCTGGCCGGCGAACATGGATTCACGCTGATTCCGCCCTATGACCATCCGGACGTCCTGGCCGGACAAGGCACCGCGGCACGCGAACTGTTCGAGGAAGTCGGCGCGCTGGACGCGCTGTTCTGCCCGCTGGGCGGCGGCGGGCTGCTGTCCGGCACGGCGCTGGCGACGCGCGCGCTGGCGCCCCAATGCAAGCTCTATGGCGTGGAGCCCGAAGCGGGCAATGACGGCCAGCAATCGTTCCGCAGTGGTTCGATCGTGCATATCGACACGCCGAAGACGATTGCCGATGGCGCGCAGACCCAGCACCTGGGCGAGTACACCTTCGCCATCATCAAGCGCGATGTCGACGATATCCTGACCGCGACCGATGCCCAGCTGGCAGAGGTGATGAAGTTCTATGCGTCGCGCATGAAGATGATCGTCGAGCCCACGGGCTGCCTGGGCCTGGCAGCGGCCTTGCAGCAGACGGATGCGCTCAGGGGCAAGCGGGTGGGCATCCTGATCAGCGGCGGCAATATCGACCTCGAGCGCTTCTGCGAACTGGTCTCCACGTGAACGCTGCAGGCCGGTGCGATCCGGCCTGGCGTCATCGACTGGCGAGCGCCAGTCCGGTTGCCTTGGATCAGGCCTTGTCGGAGGCGCCCCGGTTTGCCGCGGCGGCAAGATTGTTGCGCGCCACGTCGGTCATCTGCTTCGAGATGGCCTGGGCCGAACGATAGGTGTTGCCGGCGGCGTCAACCGTCGACTGCAGCAGCGCGGAGATCGCTTCCGATCCTGCCGGTGCGTTCTTCACGAAGGTGTCGACGAAGGCCTGCAGGTTGCGGTGATTCTGTTCGTATTGCTCTTCCACCGCGCGGGCCAGTTCGGCCTGCGCCTGCGTGGCGATCTCGCAAACCTGGCGCGCATAGGTGATGGCCTTCTCGGCCGCCGGCTGGGCCACGCCGCTCTGCACCGCAAGCACATCCCTCAGGTCTTTGCCGGCCAGCACGGCCTTCAGGTTCTCCTGGCCTTCGGTCAGCGCCGTTCTGGCGGTCTGCAGGTTCAGTTCAGTGAGTTTCTGGAAGCCGTCGATGGTCGACCTGGACATCATGGCCAGATTGGCCAGGTTGGACTTGTGGAGTGCCGCAAACTGATCGGACGTGAAGGCGGACATGCGTGGTTCTCCTTGAGAGCGACCGGCCAGAAAGGCGCCATGTGCCGCCATGGCGTTCTGACCGAAGTTGAATTTCCTCGACCACGGCGCGTCGGTCAGAGGCGCGCCGCATCGAGGAGGGAGAGATTAGAGGAATCTCTCTAAGTTCATCCCTAGGTAGTTACCCAGTACCGGCCGGTTTTGAAGATTTTTTGTGCCTTATACGTCATGTATCAAACATTTTCTTACGAAAATTTGTGCAATGCGAGACGCCGGCGTCGCTCAGTCACCACAGGGGAAAACCCTCTGATCCTGCATTGACCTGCTGCAACTGCGTAACGGTGCCTCAACACGGCCGCCCTGGCCGCAGACGACGACGCCGGTGGCTGGCAGAACGGCAGAGAGCCGTCGCGCTGCTGCGCCGGACTTCAGATCTGGTCGAGCAGGCTGCGCACGACATCGGCGAGCCGGCCGGCCCCCTGACGGCCGTTGGCGTCAAGGTCCATCGCGCAACCACCGGCCAGCGCCTTGAGTCCGAACAGCGCATCGCCGACATCGCGCCAGCCCGGATAGTCGGCATGCACGCGCTCCAGCGCGGCGGCGCCGGCAGCCACCCTGGCCGGCACCGGTTGCCTCCCCGCGGCGAGTTCGTCGAGGGAGTCGGCGGCATCCTGCAAGCCCTTGCGGTTCATCTGCGTCCCCAGAAAAAGGTGTGTCGTAGCCGCTGCGGTGGCGGCTGCCGCGGTCGTGGCCGCAGCAGCGACTGTAGCAGGCCGCGCGTGGCCACGAGCATCGGTACGGCGAGCCCTGCGACTTGGACAATGCACAATCGGCGCTGCTATATTACGGCGACGATTTCGACCCTGATTCCATGGCACGCTCGCTTGCGCTTCTGGCGCTGGCCGCATCGCTTTATGGTTGCGCCGGTGCACCGTCATTCGGATTGTTCGGCGCCTACTTCCCGCTCTGGCTGCTGAGCGCGCTGGCCGGCATCGCGGGCGCGGTCGTGTCCTACCGGATCTTCGTCGCGACAGGCTGGGCAGAGATCGTCCGCGCCCAGCTCCTGGTCAATACCGCGATCGGCCTCATCCTTGCGGAACTCGTCTGGTTACTAGGCACGGGACACTTGCTATGAAAATGGCCGGCGTACAGGGCAGTCCGAAGCGCGGCAAGCTGATTGCGCTGGCCATTGTCCTGGTGGCCGTCCTGCTCTCCGTCTACGCGTACCAGCGCACCAGCCGCTATCCGTCTTCCGACGATGCTGCGCTCGATGCCGACATGGTGCATGTGGCATCGCCGGTCGGCGGTCGTATCGCCAGGATCCACGTCACCGAGAACCAGCTCGTGGCCAAGGGGGACGTGCTGTTCGAAATCGATCCCGTGCCCTACCAACTGGTGGTGGCGCAGGCGCGGGCGGACCTTGAGCTCGCACAGGCCGCGCTGGGTACGCGCCGCCGCACGCTTTCCACCGAACGCGCCACGGCGTCGATCGCATCGGAGCAGACGCGGCGTGCCGAGCAGAACTACGCGCTGACCGCACGCACCGTCGAACGGCTGCGGCCGCTGGTGGCTGACGGCTATGTGCCCGCGCAGCAGCTCGACCAGGCCCAGGTGGCGCAGCGCGACGCCAGCGTGTCGCTGCGGCAGGCCAATACGCAGCGCGCCGCCACGGCGCAGGCCATCGGCAATGAGGACGACGCCGCCGCCACCGTGCATGCGCGCGAGGCCGCACTGGCGATCGCGCAGCGCGCGCTCGATGACACCATCGTCCGCGCCCCGCATGCCGGGCGCGTCAGCGGCCTGACCGTGCTGTCGGGCGAAGTCGTGCTGCCCAACCAGTCCCTGTTCCTGCTGGTGCATACGGGCGAATGGTTCGCGGTAGGCAATTTCCGCGAGACCTCGCTGGCCGGCATCCACGTCGGCGACTGCGCTACGGTCTACTCGATGATCGATCGCGGCCACGCCCTGCGCGGCAAGGTGGAAGGCATCGGCATCGGCATTACCGACACCGACCGCCTGAACCTGCCGCGCTCGCTACCCTACGTCCAGCCCTCAGTGAACTGGGTGCGCGTGGCCAGGCGCTTCCCGGTCCGGATCCGCCTGGAAGACCCGCCCGAGACGCTGGCCCGGGTAGGCGCGAGCGCAACCGTCGAGATCCGGCATGGCGCAGCCTGCCGCTGACAAGCTGCGCCTGGGCCTTGCCGATATCGGCGCCCTACTGGCGCCGTTCCCCGGCCGCACCGCGGCCACGACGCGCATCACCGTCGGTTGCACGCTGACCGTCCTCGTCACAAGCCTGTACGGCACGCCCGAAGCCGCCATCTCGGCCTACGTCATCTTCTTCATCAACCGGGCCGACCGCACCACGAGCATCCTCATGAGCGCGGCGGCGCTGGTTCTGGTCAGCCTGATCATCGCACTGGTAATGGGGCTCGCCGATTTCAGCATCGACGATCCGATGCGCCGCGTGGCGTGCATGGCCGTGTTGTCCGCGGCCCTGCTGTTCCTGACATCGGCCAGCAAATTGAGGCCGGTCGGCGCCATCGTCGCCATGATCATCGGCTTCGCACTCGATGAACTGGGGCTCGTGCCCGGCGGGGAAATCGCCACGCGCGCGCTGCTCTATGCCTGGCTGATGGTAGCGATCCCGATTGGCGTGAACATCGTCGTCAATTTGCTGATGGGCCCGTCGCCGCGCCGGCTGGCTACAGAACGGCTCGGCCATTGCCTGCGCGTGGCGGCAAGCGCCCTGCGCGGCAACGCGGACGCCTTGCATGCGGCCCTCCATGACGGCGTCCAGCCCGTCGCCGGATGGCTCAGGCTGGCAAAGGCCGAGGGCACGGTGAACCCGCAGGACCTGCGCGCGCTGCAACAAGCCATGGCGTCGACCATGGCAATCCTGCTGGCCGTGGACGTGGCGCGTCGGCAGCCCGGCGCGCATTTGCCGGCGGCCACCGCCGCGCCTATCGCCGGCACCCTCGATGAGATGGCCCGCATGCTCGACGCCGGCGGCTATCCCGTTGACATCGGCCTGCCGCCAACGCCGCTGGACAACCTGTCGCCGGTGCAGCAGGCCGTCGTGCAAGAGCTGGTCGCCGCGACCGAAGGCTATGCCGAAGCCGGTGCGGCAGCGCCGCCGGCACCAGCCGCAGAAGCCGCGCACGGCGGCTTCCTGAGCGCCGACGCCTTCACCAACCCCGACCATGTGCGCTACGCGCTCAAGACCACCGGGGCCGCGATGTTCTGCTACCTGCTCTACCAGCAGCTCAACTGGCCCGGCATCCATACGTGCTTCATCACCTGCTACCTCGTATCGCTCGGGACCATGGCGGAGACCGTGGAAAAGCTCACGCTGCGCCTGGCCGGCTGCGTGATCGGCGCGGTGATCGGCACGGCGGCGATCGTGTATGTCGTTCCCGGCCTGTCATCCGTCGGCGGCCTGCTGCTGCTCGTGTTCGCCGGGACATGGATCTCCGCATGGGTGGCGCAAGGCTCGCAGCGCATCGCCTACGCGGGCTTCCAGATCGCCTTCGCGTTCTACCTGTGCGTGGTGCAGGGCGCCGCGCCCGGCTTCGACCTGACCATCGCGCGCGACCGCGTGATCGGCGTGGTGCTGGGCAATCTCGCGGTCTATCTTGTTTTCACGCACGTCTGGCCAGTCAGCATAGCCGGCCGCATCGAAGCCGCTCTGGCGGCACTGGTAGCGCAATGGCATGCGCTCGTCCATGCGCCGCAGCCCGCGGCAAGGCGGCAGCACGCCGCGGCCGCGCTGGCCTTGCATGATGCGATCACGCAGGACCTGATCCTCGCCCATTACGAACCGGCATCCGTCGGACAGGCACCGGAGCGGGCAGATATCCATCGTGATCGGCTGGCCACGCTCGACGCGATCTCGGGCCCCGTGTTCCTGCTAGCCGAACGACTCCCCGGCGACCCGGCGCTTGCGCAACGCCTGAACCGGCTGCAGCCAGGCGGCCCGCCTTTGGCAGCCGCTCAGCCCGGCGCAGCCATGCCCGCCGATTCTCACGATGACCTCGCCCGCCAGGCGCTGTTCGCCATCATCGACCGACGACTCGATGCCTCCCATGCCGACGCGCCAGCCTCGGCTGCCCCCAACCCGATCCATGCGCAAACCTGATTCCCTGCCCGCGCTGACCCTGTGCACGCTGGCGCTGGCGGGATGCGCCACCGCCTCGCTCGACCTGGCGCCGCCGCAGCCGGATCGTCCCTGGCAGCCGCTCACCACGGCATCTGGCGAGATCGTGCCGGGCGACGCCGGCCAGACGGCGGCCATGGCATCGGACTACACGCTGCCGGCAAACCCAGCGCTCGCTGCGGTTTCCCCACCCGCAGCGCTGGATCCGGCCCATGCCTACACGCTGCCCGAACTGATCGACCTGGCCGAGTCCACCAACCCGCTGACCCGCATCGCCTGGAACGACGCGCGCAACGCGGCACTGGCGGCCGGCATCGCCAGGGCCAGCTACCTGCCCTACATCTCGGCCGCTGCCATGGGCGGCTACCAGAACGGGCACAGCTCCACCGCGACCGCGCTGGGGCCGCTTGGCGCGAATGCGTCCAATCACGGCGCCATCTCGGTGCTGTCGCTGCAATGGCTGCTGTTCGATTTCGGCGAGCGCTCCGGCATGGTCGATGCCGCGGAGCAGCTTTCGGTGGCGGCCAACATCGCGTTCACGGCCGTGCACCAGAAGATCATCCACGACGTCAGCGCGGCGTTCTATCGCTACCAGGCCGCGCGCACGCGTGCCGGCACGGTGCAGCAGGCCGTGGACAATGCCGACGCGGTGCAAGCCGCGGCCAGGGCGCGATTCCAGCGTGGCATCGGCACCGTGGTCGAGGTCGCCCAGGCCACGCAGAACCGGGCGCAGACCAACCTGGCCATGGTGCAAGCAAAGGGCGCCGAGACCGACGCCTACCTGGCACTGGTCAATGCCGTCGGCATTTCCCCGCTGTCCCGTCCGCGCATTGCCGGGATGCCGCTGCGTCCGCTGTCGCCGGCGCTGCGCAGTTCGGTCGGGCAAATCGTCGACACCGCGATCGCGCGGCGACCCGACGTGCTGGGCGCCTATGCGGCGCAACGCGCGAGCCAGGCCAGGGTACAGGCGGCGGAGGCCGGCTTCATGCCGAAGGTCTTTCTGTCGGCATTTACGTCCTATGCCTCGGGCGGCTCGGCAATTACGGCGATACCCCCGATCGGCCAGCAACCGCCCACGGTCAACTTGAACGGCTACCGCTATGGCGCGAGCGTGTTTCTTGGCGTCACGGTCCCGATCTACGACGGCGGGCTGCGCTCCGCCGTCCTGGCTCAGGCACGCAACGATGCCGACAGCGCCTCGACCCGGCTGAGCCGCGCGAAGGATGAATCCGTGCGGCAGGTGGTGGTCAGCCAGAGCGCGCTGGAATCGAGCCTGGCCGCCTATGACGCGGCCACGGCACTGGCCGATGCGGCCCGGGTCACGTACGACGCGGCGTTCGCGGCTTACCGCAAGGGCGTGGGTTCGGTGACGGAGGCAAACCTGGCGCAGAACCAGCTGCTGCTTGCGCAGAACGCGTCGGCCGACGCCTACAGTGGTGCGCTCGCCGCCGCGGCGGCGCTGGCGCTGGCTACGGGCTCAATCGGCTCGATTCGCGATGGAGGCGCGTGGTCAGCGCGGTAGGCTCGTTAAGCGCCGACCCACCGTCGTCCCGCTTACCAATACCCCAGGATCTTCCACCAGACGCCACCCACCACGGTAAAGATGATCAGTTCGAGCACGCACATCACCGCGCCGACCCGCCACCACTGCCCCAATGTCGCATAGCCGCTGCCGAAGATGATCGGCGAGGTGCCGGTGGCGTAGTGGGTCAACGTCATCATGATCGCGGAGCCCGCGGCCATCATCAGCATGAACGGCGGGACATACGGCGGTGGGATCAGGTGCGCACCGACGGTAAGGAAGGCCAGCATCATCGCGCTGATGTGGGCGGTCGTACTCGCGAACAGGTAGTGCGAAAACACGAACGCCAGCACCAGCACCGCGGCAGTCGGCAGCCAGCCCACGCCACTGGCGACGATGGCATCGCGCATGTTGTTCGAGAACCATGCAATGACGCCAAGCTTGTTGAGCTGCTCGGCAAGCATCACCAGGGCGCCAAACCAGATCAGGGTGTCCCAGGCGCTCTTTTCCGACAGCACGTCGTCCCAGTCGAGCGTGCCGGTGATGATCAACGCGAACAGGCCGAGAAAGGCGACCACGGTCGGATCGAGCGTGAAGGCTGGGCCAAAGATCATCGCCGGCACATTGGCCCACAGCACCAGCATCACGGCGAAGACCCCCATCATGACCCGCTCTTTGCCGCTTAGCGGACCCATGCGGGCGAGTTCGCCCCTGGCATAGGCGATGGCATTGGGAGTTGCCTTCAGCTCCGGCGGGCAGAGCAGGAAAATGACCAGCGGCATCAGGAACAGGCAGAGCAGGCCGGGCACCAGCATGCACAGCGCCCAGGTGGTCCAGCTCAGGTGCAGCGACTGTCCGGTGGCCTTGGCCACATAGTCGACGACGAGCGGGTTCGGCGCGGTGGCGGTCACGAACATGGCCGAAGTGATCGGGTTGGCGTGGTAGTTGACCAGAGCCAGATAGGTGCCGACCTTGCCCTGCGTCCCCTTGGCGGGATCGGAGTCGAACGCGCCGGCGATCGAGCGCATGATGGGGTGCACGATGCCGCCGCCGCGCGCGGTGTTGCTCGGCGTGAAGGGCGCCAGCACCAGCTCGCAGATCGCCAGGCCATAGCCGATGCCGATGGTGCGCTTGCCCAGCAGCTCGATGAACATCAGGCCGATGCGGTTGCCCAGGCCCGTTTTCTTCAGCCCGCGCGAGATCAGGATCGCCACGACGATCAGCCAGATCAGCGGATTCGAGAAGCTGCTGAGCGCATCGGCGATGGCCCCCTTGGACGAGCCCGAGGTCACCTGCGCGAGCGACACGATCACGATGGCCATCATCGCCATGACGCCGATCGGCATCACCTTGAGAATGATGGCGACAATGGTGGTCAGGAAGATGGCTACCAGATCCCAGGCGTTGGCCTTCAGGCCCGCGGGCGGCGGTATCAGCAGCAGCGTGATCAGCACGATCGTACTGATGATGGCCGGCGTCAGCCGGAATGGCACCACCGACATGAAGTAGCGGTACGTCGCCACGATCTTTGCGAGCATCTGAATTTCCTCGAACAGGGCGCGCGGAATCCATTCAGCCGAAGTCCCGCGCCAATCGACGCGCATCGCGCGCGCCTCCGCGCGCATTGCATGGTGCCCAAGCAGGGGAATCGTGACCGATGTGATTTGTCAGCAGAAGTGAATCTTTTCGATCGGAAGATGAAAAGATTGCGAGCGGCATTCGCCGGTGACGCCTGCGTCGGGCCGGTGCCCGAGCTTCAGTGCGAGTACGCCCTACCGCAGGCCAAGCGTGAATGGCAACAGCACGGCATTCACCAGGAGCAGCCCATACGTGATCTTCATAACCGGGGGCATCCGCGCGCGCGTCGCTTCGCTGCCAGCCTGAGGCGCGGCCCGCCTGCGCTTCCATACCAGGCCGGCTCCCAGGCCAAGGACAGCAAGGCCGGAGACCAGGCTTTCCACCACCAGGGGCGGCGGCCGGCGCGGGCTGCGCGGCGGGGGCGTCACCAGGGAAACCGGCACCGCGGCGACGTTGGCGTCGGGGAAGATCTCCAGCGTGGTTACCGCGGAGGCCTTGTGCGCTGTCGATATGGGATGGGTGACAGACGCCCTGCGTGCCAACGGCGCATCGGGAGCGATGGAGGCCTCGGCAACGGAGGGTTCCACCACAGCCGCGGGCGCGGAGGCCGGTGTCTCGCGCGATGCCACCTTCGCTGGCGCGGGGGGCGGCCGCGAAGCCGGCTCATGTCTTGCACTGCCCTGCGTTTGCGCGGCACCCTGCCGGGCCATGGCCGGCTTGCCCGCCGCCTGCGGCATGGCGTCGCGCTGGCGCCAGAACTGATGGAAGACACCATCCAGGCATCGCACCGAATCGCATGCATCGCGCCGGGCGCGCCATGCCGCAAGATCGGCTGGCTGGAGCTTGCCCTTCTGCAGCATCCTCTGCTGTTCCGCATAGATGCGCTCGTAGCGCTGCGACAGCATGGTGTACTCGCAGATCAGGTGGCCCTTGCGAACACCCTGGGCGGGATGCGTTTCGCATCCCACGCCTGCGCCGTAGGGTTCCTCGCAACGCGCCCCCGGCCCGCCGACCGGGGCGTTGCACGGGATATCGGACGCACGCGCGCCCTGCACTGCCAACAAGCCCAGCAGCCCCGCCAAAATCTGGACCAGGCGCCCATTGCGTCTCACCATCGTCAGCCCTCAAAGCAGCGATGCGGACTTTTAACCGTAGTCGATGGTTTGTGGGCGCTCCAAGCTCCCATTGCCGCTTGCGTGCGGTAGGCCACTTTTCGTGACAATTGGCATCGCCTCGCTCAAGGACTACAACCGTGGCGCCGTAATCGGCCAGCACCTTAGGGCAGACCGGACCCATGATGACCGAGGTCAGGTCCAGCACGAGCGCACACGCACGCTTGCGGCGATGCGGGGCGGCGCGGGCGCCAGGTGTTACGAGCCCGCCTTGTAGTTCGTCTCCTTCACGAGCTTCTTCCAGCGCGCGGTATCGTCGGCAATGGTCCTGGCGAACTGTTCCGGCGTGCTGCCAACGGCCTCGTAGTCGATGGCGGCCAGCTTTTCCCGGATGTCGGGTTGCGCAACGATCCGGGTCACTTCCTTGCCCAGCCGCGCGACGATGTCCTTCGGCGTCCCCGCCGGGGCTAGCAGGCCTGCCCATGAACCGAAGGCCATGCCGCTGTAGCCGGCCTCCTGCATCGTCGGCACATCAGGCAGCGCGGGCGAACGCTTGTCCGACAGCACGGCCAGCGGGCGCAGCTTGCCGGCCTTGATCATGGCCATCGAATTGAACGGATCGATGGTCATGTCCACTTCTCCGGCGACCACGGCCTGCATCTGCGGGCCGGTGCCGCGATAAGACACGCTCACCACATCCGGCGTGCCGGCGGTCGCCTTGAAGCTCGCACCGATCAGCTCGATCATGCTGCTGCCCGCCGACAGGCTCAGCGGCCGGGTCTTGGACTTGGCCAGCGCGACGAATTCCTGCACGGACTTGGCCGGCACCGATGGATGCACCACCATCACAAAGCCGATATTGGAGATCAGCGAAATCGGCTCGAAGCTCTTCAGCGGGTCATAGCTGGCCTTGTAGATCAGCGGGCTGAGCGTCTGCGCGCCAGCCGTGTTGAGCAGCAAGGTATAGCCGTCCGGCGCGGCGCGCGCGACGACGTCGGTGCCGATAATGCCGTTCGCCCCGGGCCGGTTCTCCACCACCACCGATTGCCTGAGCGCCTCGCCGAGCTTCTGCGAGATCAGGCGCGCGACCACGTCTGTCGCGCCGCCCGGGGCAAACGGCACCACCATCCGGATCGGCTTGTTCGGATACGTATCGCTCCAGGCCAGTGCGGGCATTGCGCCCAGCACGGCAGCGCAGAGCATCAGGCGGCGACGGAAATTCGGCTTCATAAAGTTGTCTCCAGTGCGGCGTTGACCTGGTCGGCCACCTTGGCCAATACCAGGCGATATTCATATTTATGAATTTATTTTTACGCAGCTGAAAAGCACCGTCAATGTGGGTATCCACGGACCCTCGCCGACCGATATGTCGTCGGGGCGCAAACAGAGAGGGGAGATGTGTTGGGGATTGGCGTACAGCCACTGGCGTGGAGACCGGCATGGCCACGCGGCCATCGTCGCATTTTCTTATTTAAATTCAACCGGTTAGCTACGCATTTTGCCGCTGCGACAGCAGCTGGCACACCCCATGCGTATATGACCTCGAGCGCAACACCAGATGCTCTCTAACCCAAGCCAGACCAGCCACCCAAGGAGTTACATCATGTCCCTCACCATCCAGAACCTGCCCCTCGAACAAGACCTGGACCATGCCGAGATGGGCGCCGTGCGCGGCGGCAGCCTGTTCCTGAACAATGGCGTCAACGCGATCCTCGGCGGCGCCGGCGTGTCCTTCGCCAGCCCCAACATCATCGTGGCCCCGGTCACGCAGGTCGATGCCTCG
>NZ_JBYOJS010000011.1:128382-202134 GCF_057798895.1 Cupriavidus sp. 22TCCZM04-2 | reverse complement strand
CGATGGGCGAGGCTGCCGTGGCCGCCGCCAAGGCCGTCGGCTATGTCGGCGCCGGTACGGTCGAATTCATCGCCAACCAGGACGGCTCGTTCTACTTCATGGAGATGAACACGCGCCTGCAGGTCGAACATCCGGTCACCGAGATGATCACCGGGCAGGATCTGGTCGAATGGCAATTGCGTGTGGCCGCCGGCGAGCCGCTACCGCTGAAGCAGGAACAACTCCGCATTGACGGCCACGCGCTGGAAGCACGCATCTACGCCGAGAATCCCGACAAGCAGTTCCTGCCGTCCACCGGCACGCTGCGCTTCCTGCGCACGCCGCCCGCTGTCCAGTTCATGCGCGGCGGCGATGCCCACGGCCCCGCTGGTGTTCGCATCGACTCCGGCGTGCGCGAAGGCGACACCATCAGCCCCTACTACGATCCGATGATCGCCAAGCTGATCGTCTGGGGCAAGGACCGCGATGAGGCGCTTGCACGCATGCGCCAGGCGCTGGCGGCCTATCACGTGGTCGGCCTGTCCACCAACGTGGCATTCCTGCAGCGGCTGTTGAAGTCCGAAGCGTTCCGCACGGCCGATCTCGACACGGGCCTGATCGAACGCAACGAGGCCACGCTGTTCCCCGCGCCCGCGCCGGTCGGCATGGAGATCATCGCGCTGGCGACCGCCGCGCTGCTCGACCGCGAAACACGCGAGCGGCGCAGCGACGCGGCCGACCGGCATTCGCCGTGGACGCATGCCGGCGCGTGGCGGCTAAATGACGCGGGCTACACGACTTACCGCCTGCAAAGCGCTGACGGCGACATCGATGTCACCGTGCGCAGCGAAGTCGGCCGCCAGCGCCTGACTGCGCGCGGGAAGACCTTGCCATGGCGCGCATCGCTGCGCGACGGCGTGCACACCGTCGACCTTGGCGAGCGCACCGTCAAGGGACAGGTCCATATCGAAGGCGACACGCTGCACGTGTTCAGCGGCGAAGCACAGTGTTCGCTCGTAGTGGTGGATCCGCTGCTGCATGCCGGCGAAGCCGAGAGCGAAGGCGGCAAGCTGGCCGCGCCGATGCCGGGCCGCATTATTGCGGTGATGGTCGAGGCCGGCACCACCATCAACAAGGGCGATGCGCTGATCGTCATGGAAGCCATGAAGATGGAGCACACGCTGACCGCGCCAGCAGGCGGCACCGTGCAGGAAGTGCTGTACGCCGTCGGCGACCAGGTCCAGGAAGGCGCGCAACTGGTTACGCTGGAACAGGAGGCTGCCTGACATGGCACCGAACGCCCCTTTCTTTCCCCAGTCGCTGGCACTGCCCGAGGCCGTCAAGATCGTCGAGGTGGGCCCGCGCGACGGGCTGCAGAACGAAGCGCGCCATGTGCCGGCCGCGGTCAAGGTGGAACTGGTCAATCGCCTGAGCGAAGCCGGCTTCGCCAATATCGAGGCGGCGTCCTTTGTCTCGCAGAAGTGGGTGCCGCAGATGGCCGATGGCGCCGAGGTCATGGCCGCCATCGCGCGCCGTGCCGGCACGGTCTATTCGGCGCTGACGCCGAATATGAAGGGCTTCGAAGCGGCGCTGGCCGCCGCTGCCGGCGAGGCAGTGATCTTCGGCGCCGCCAGCGAAGCGTTTTCGCAGCGCAATATCAATTGCTCGGTGGCCGAATCGATCGCGCGCTTCGAGCCGGTGGCCGCTGCCGCCAAGGCGGCGGGCCTGCGCCTGCGCGCCAGCATTTCGTGCGCGCTCGGCTGCCCTTATGAAGGCGAGATCGCGGTCGACAAGGTTGCCGAAGTCGTCGCCCGCATGCGCGACCTGGGCTGCGACGAGATCGATATCGCCGACACCATCGGCGTGGGCACGCCGCTGCGCACGCAGGCCGTCATGGAAGCCGCGGCCAGCGTCTTCCCGCGCGAGCGGCTGGCCGGGCATTTCCACGATACCTATGGCCAGGCGCTGCCCAATATCCTGGCCAGCCTGCAAGCAGGCATCCGCATCTTCCACGCCTCCGTTGGAGGCCTCGGCGGTTGCCCTTACGCGAAGGGTGCTTCGGGCAATGTGGCGACGGAAGACCTGCTTTACATGCTGCATGGCATGGGCATCCATACCGGCATTGATCTCGACGGCGTCATACAGGCCGGCGCCTTTATATCCGAGGCGATCGGACGGCCTTATGGCTCGCGCGTCGGCAAGGCGCTGCTCGAGCGCGGCTGCCGGCAGTCAACGCCCTAAGCCGGGCCGCCGCGTCCGGTTGTACCTTTCCTCACCTGCCCGCCTTTCGTCTCGCCGCGCCGGCGCTTGCCACTGCACTTGATGCGAGGGGCATTGTATTGATGTGGACAGACGCCATGCCACGCCGGCGCCGCTTGCTGTAACGGCGGCCACTGGAACTTTGTGGCCGGGGCGCATAGGCTAGGATTCTGGCGCATCCCGCGGGCATCACCGCCGACGATGCGACCGACGGATCCCAGGGATCCCGATGGCAAGGAGGCACTTATGAAAGCCGTTGCAGCACTGGTTCTCTCCGCCCTGGTCCCGATGGCCACTCACGCCGCCGGACCCGCGAATCCGGCGGACCGCTACGACTACAACATGCGCAGCCCCAACCAGGGCGGCGCCGCTGCCGATACCCAGCGCTCCACCAACAAGGACGGCTATGTTCCCGACACCCAGCGTGCCGGCGACAAGTTCGATCCGTACACGCAAGGCGCCAAGCAGGAGACTTCCTCGTCCCTGGCCGATGACAAGGACACGCAGCCCAAATCGTCGGGCAAGTCACATAGCCACAAGAAGGCGCCTGCCAAATAACGTCTGATCCTTGCTGCCACCATCGCAATTTCTGCTGCATCGGATCGGACTTGATCCCGCGCAAACCCTTGCGGGCGTTGCGCAGCCAAACTTGCGCGCATGAAATCGACCCCTTCCCCAGCCCGCGCCGGCAGCGCCCTTGCTGTCGGCCAGGCCGCCAAGCACGGCATCAATTCCCGCCAACGCACATCACGTCCGCCACTGCATAGCTGGCCGGTCGGCGCCGCGAGCCTGCTCGTGCTGGCACTCAACACGCTGTTCTGGTGCCTGCTGATGTTCCCGTTCGCGCTGCTCAAGCTGGCGTTGCCGATGCCCGGCGCCAGGCGGCGCATTGATCCCATGCTCAATGCCATCGCCCGCGCATGGATCACCTGCAACGGCGCGTGGTTCGGCGCGATCCAGCGCCATCCCTGGGACGTTGACGGCCTGGCAGGCCTGAAGCGATCCGACTGGTACCTGGTCAACTGCAACCACCAGTCGTGGGTCGACATTTTCGTGCTGCAGCGCGCGCTCAACGGCCGGGTTCCGCTGCTGAAGTTCTTCCTCAAGCAGCAACTGCTCTACGTGCCGGTCATCGGCCTGGCGTGGTGGGCGCTGGACTTTCCTTTCATGAAGCGCCACACGCGCGCGCAGTTGCGCCGCAAACCCCAGCTCCGGCGCGAGGACCAGGACACCGCGCGCCGTGCCTGCGAGAAGTTCTCGCTGTCGCCCACCAGCGTGATGGTGTTCACCGAAGGCACGCGTTTCACCGAAGCCAAGCGCGTGGCGGAGGCTTCGCCGTATCGGCACCTGCTCAAGCCAAAGGCCGGCGGCCTCGCGGTGACCATCAACGCCATGGGCAACCGTTTTCGCGCCATGCTCGATGCGACCATCGTCTATCCGCATGGCGCGCCGAGCTTCTGGCAATTCGCCTGCGGACGCACCGGCCCGGTCATCGTGCGCGTGCATCAGCTGCCGATTCCACCGGCTTTCTGCAACGCAGACTACGGCACCGACTCCGCCTTTCGCAGCGAATTCCATCGCTGGCTCGCGCAGCAATGGGAGGACAAGGACACGGAGATCGACCGCCTGCTGGCCCAGGCGACGGACCGCTGAGGTTCGGGTAACGCGACGCCACGTCGCCCGACCCGGCCGTCATCTCGTTCAAAGCAGTCGAATGACTTGCTCGGGAAAATCGTAGGGAAAGCTGGCCAGAATCGCTCACCATGTCGGCATAGGCGCGCCAGGCAGCAGGCACGGCGTGCGCACCGTCAGGGAGCAGCAAATGGGACTTCTGGTGAATGGCCAGTGGCAGGACAAGTGGTATGACACCGACGCCACCGGCGGACGTTTCGTGCGCAAGGACGCCGCCTTCCGCAACTGGGTCACGGCCGATGGCAGCGCCGGGCCGTCGGGAACCGGCGGCTTCGCCGCGCAGGCCGGACGCTACCACCTGTACGTGAGCCTGGCCTGCCCGTGGGCGCACCGCACGCTCATCATGCGGCGACTCAAGGGGCTGGAAGACAGGATCGGCGTTTCAGTGGTGCACTGGCTGATGCGCGAAGAAGGCTGGACCTTCGCCGATGGGCCCGGCGTGGTGCCTGACACGGTCAACCATGCGCGCGTCCTGCACCAGGTCTATACGGCAGCGGATCCGCAGTACAGCGGCCGCGTCACCGTGCCCGTGCTATGGGACCGGCAGCGCGCCACGATCGTCAGCAACGAGTCCTCCGAGATCCTGCGCATGATGAACAGCGCCTTCGACGGGATTGGCGCAGCGCCCGGCGACTACTACCCCGCCGAGCTGCGCGCGGAGATCGACACGGTCAACGCGCGCATCTACGACACCGTCAACAACGGCGTGTACAAAGCCGGCTTCGCGACCTCGCAGGCGGCCTACGAAGAAGCGGTCTGGCCGCTGTTCGAAACGCTCGACTGGCTCGAAGCCAGGCTGGCGACGCAGCGCTACCTGGTCGGCAATCGCCTGACGGAAGCCGATATCCGCCTGTTCACCACGCTGGTCCGTTTCGACCCGGTCTATGTCGGGCACTTCAAGTGCAATCTGCGCCGGATCGCGGACTATCCGGCGCTGTCGGGCTTTGTGCGCGACCTCTACCAGCACCCTGGCATTGCGGACACCGTGAACTTCGAGCACATCAAGCGCCACTACTACGAAAGCCACCGCACGCTGAATCCGGCCGGCGTCGTGCCGGCCGGGCCGGTGCTGGACCTTGCCGCGCCGCATGGGCGCGAACGACTGGGCTGACTTCAGCCCGCCAGACGGTCCACGGCGCGCCGGCCTTGTGCGACCGCAGCAGTCAGCGACGGGCTGCCCGCGCTGTCGCTGCCCGCGAAACTCACGTTGCCGACACCCGCCGGCGACGCCCACGTCGCCGGGTCTTCTCCCGCTAGCGTGTCCGGCCGATAGCTGTAGCCATGCGCCCAGCGGTTGACGGTGATGGCGCGGATCACATCCTTCGACGCGAATCCCGCCGGCCCGAGCATTCTGTCGAGCTGCATGCCGATGCTGCGCTCGAGTTCGCTGAACGGCGTGCCCAACAGGAATGCGCGACCCGCGCGGAAGCGCTCGCGCGCGCTCATGCCGCTGTCGGGCACCGTCGGCACGTACAGCATGTGCAGCACCGCGGGATCGCCCGGGCTTGTGCCGGCCGGCGGCTCCAGCCAAAGGTCGGTATAGGCCATGGCCGGCGCATGGATGCGCCGCGTCTTGAGCGCGGCAAACGCGCGCCAGTGGTCCAGCGCCACCTTGGTATAGACCAGCGGCGCCTTCACTTCGCCGCGCAGCGTGTCGCGTTCGGCGGCCGGCAGTGACGGCATCAGGTACGGCACCATCATGTTCCAGCCCGCCAGCACCACGTGGCGCGCTTCCACGCGATGAAGATTGCCGCGCCAGCCGTAGGTGACTCGCGTGATCGGGCCATCGGGGTCCACGGCGATGGCGGTAGCTTCCAGCCGCAGCCGTACCGGGGCGCCGTCCTGATCCAGTCTCGCGTAGTCAAAGGCCGCGTTCACGATATCCGTGGGGCGCGCCAGCTTTGCCACGCCGGGAATCAGCTTCTGCACCAGCAGCCGCGCCAGCGAGGCGTTGCCGTCAGGGAACCATAGCCGCGAGGCCGGCGATTTGCCCAGGCGCGGGTCCACCGTTGGTGCCGGCATGCCGGCACCGGCTGGCAGGCCGATGCCGATGGCGTCGGCCACGCTGATGCCGTCCGCATCGAGCGCGAAGGCATCGTTGCCGCGGCTGCGCAGGAAGCGCTGCCCGGCCAGCCCGATGCCGGCCTTGTCGCGCAGGAACGCCGCATAGCGCGTGCTGCGCAGATACGTGGCACGTTCGCCGGCGGCCATGCCCATCAGGTAGTCGGTGCCGCCATCGGCAAGCCGCGCCAGTGCCGCGCGGTCCTGCTGCGGCAACGGCGCGGCATCCAGGAAACGCCTGAGCGCGGCAGCGTCCGGCGCGGCAACGCCCTGCCGCCCGCCGCGCGCGTCGACCAGTTCGCCGAACGGATCCCCGCCGAGCCACTGGTCGCGGCCGAAATGGTCCGAATCGAAGAACACCGCGCGGCCCATGCCGAGCGCGGCGTAGGGGTCCGCCGGCTCGGCCAGCGGCGCGCGCGCCGCGTCGAGGCCAAGCCCGCCGAGCAATTCGCGCATGGCGGCGTCCGCTGCCGCCGTGGGCGGCATTTCCGCGCTGCCGCCATAGGTCACCAGCCGCTTGCCCCGCACCGTGAACTCATTGCGCTTGGCGTGGCCGCCGAAGTCGTCGTGATTGTCGAGGATCAGGATGCGCTTGCCCGGACCAAAGCGGCGCTGGTAGAACCACGCTGCGGTCAGGCCGCTCAGGCCGCCGCCCACCACCACCAGGTCGAAGGCTTCATGGGCCATCACGGTGGGGTACTTCGCACCTTCGCGCGCGAGGCTGTGGGCCAGCGTAAAGGTCCCGGCATGATTGCCGCGCAAGCCCGTCAGCGACGGCGGATAGGCCGCGCCGGGCTGCCCCTGCGGCGCGGCCAGCAGTTGCTCGGGGGCCATGCCAGCGGCGATGGCCAGCGCGGTGCCGTTCAGGAAATCTCTGCGCGAAATCGTCATGGGTTCGTCGTGGCGGGTTCAGCGGGCGGTTTCCAGCTCGCGCCGGCGCGCGGCAACGGCCGCTTCGCCGACCGGCGCGGCGCGGTTGCCCCAGTTGCCGCGGATAAAGGTGAGCACGTTGGCCAGTTCCTGGTTGTCCAGGGTCCAGCCATAGCCGGGCATGTGATAGTCGGTCGGCGCGGTGTCGACTCGCGCGGTCACGGCGCCGCTCAGCAGCAGGTTGACGAGCGATGCGGGGTCCGGATCGGCCACTGTCGGGTTGCCCGCCAGCGGCGGGAACACGCGCGCGAAGCCCTTGCCGTCGGCGCCATGGCAAGGCATGCAGAACTGCGAATACTGGCGCGCGCCGGAGCTGTCGAAGCGGCCCTGCAGCAGGCGCGGCGCCGCCGACGGATCATGCCGGAACGGCTCGGTCTCGCCGCGCGCGCCGGGCAACGACTTCAGGTAAGCAGCCACGGCGTCGAGATCGGCGGGGACCATGTACTGGGTCGACGTGGCAATCACGGTGGACATTGGTCCGAACGAGGTTGCGTGCGCATTGCGCCCGGTGCGCAGGAACTCCGCGATTTCCGCGCGCGACCATGCGCCCAGCCCGGTGACCTGGTCCCCGGTGAGATTGGTCGCGGACCAGCCTTCTACGCTGGCGCCTGACAGGAAGCGCTTGCTGCGCTCGTCCAGGCCCTTCTCGGCATAGAGCCACCCGCGCGGCGTATGGCACGCGCCGCAATGCGCGACGCCCTGCACGAGATAGGCGCCACGGTTCCATTCGGCGCTCTTCGCTGCGTCGGTGCGAACCGGTGAACCACTCAGGTACAACGCATTCCACACCACCAGCAGCGGGCGCATGCTGTACGGCCAGCGCATCTCGGCATCGCGGTTGCGCTGGCTGACGGGGGCGACGCCGGCCCGCATATAGGCATAGAGGGCTGCTACGTCTTCGGGCCGCATGCGCGCGTAGGACGGGTAAGGCATGGCCGGATAGAGCCGCCTGCCGTCGCGGGCCACGCCCTGGCGCACCGCGCGGTCGAACTGCGCCAGCGAGTAGCCGCCGATGCCGGTCGCGTCCGGCGTGATATTGGTCGAGTAAACGGTGCCCGCCGCCGTGCGGACAGGCAGGCCGCCGGCAAATAGCTTGCCGGATTCGCTCGTATGGCAGGCTACGCAGTTCGCGATGCGCGCAAGGTAGCGGCCGCGCTCGACATCGGCCGTGGCGCCAGGCGTCGCCGCGGCAGCGGGAGCGGCACCACCGAGCAGGCCGGCGAGCAGCGTGGCGGCGGTCAGCAACCGCCGTGCGGGGAAAAGCATGGATGCGTCCCGGTCTTGTCGTTATAGGGGTTCAGCCTGCCGGTGGCCGCCGGCCTCAGGCGCTGGTTACCGCAAACTTTGCCACCAGCACCAGGCATAGCACCAGCCCGGCGGCCAACGTCACACCGGTCAGGATCAGCGGCACCGGCCGCATGGTCTCCAGGTCACGCTGGTGCTCCTGGCCTTCGCGCAAGCCAAGGAAGCCCCATAGTACGGTGCGGACCAATCTCAACGGGTTCATTGGCTACCTCCTTGTTTCGCCTGGCAGCCACTGCGGCGCGCTGCCTGTCCTGGCGCCGATTATCGGCGCCAGCCGCGGAACATGACAGCATCAGATATCGGAGATTTTTGCATATCAGATGGCCGGCCCGCCACGCTGGTGCCGGCCAAGCGTCCATTCCAGCGCCTCGAAGCCGGCCTGCACGACCAGCGCCAGCACGGCGGCAGGAATCGCCCCGGCGAGCAGCAGCACCGTGTCGTTGAGCGCGAGACCGGTGGCGATGCGCTCGCCATAGCCGCCGGCGCCGACGAACGCGGCAATGGTCGCGGTGCCCACGCTGATGATGGCCGCGGTCTTCACGCCGGCCAGCACAACCGGCAGCGCCAGCGGCAGCTCCACGAAGCGGAGCACCTGTCCATCGCGCAGCCCCAGCGCGCGCGCCGCGTCGCGCATGCCCGCGGGAATCTGCTGCAGCCCGATGCAGGTATTGCGCACGATGGGCAGCAACGCGTAGAGGAACAGCGCCACCATCGCCGGCCAGACACCGATGCGCCCCAGCAGCGGGATCAGCATGGCCAGCAGCGCCAGCGACGGTATCGTCTGGAGCACGCTGACCATGGCCAGCACGCCCTGACCCAGCCGCCGGCGCCGCGCCGCGACGATGCCCAGCGGCACGCCCGCGAGCGTGGCAGCCACCACGGCACCGGCCACCAGGCCCACGTGGCGCCGTGTCAGCCGCAGCGTGTCCGGGCCGAGCAGCGCCTGCAGCAAGCCACCGCGCTCCGCCCGCCGCGCCGCATGGCCGGACAGGAAGCCGCGCGCGATTGCGGCAAACGACTGCCCGTCGATCTCGGCCGCTGCGTTCATCGTCACCATGTCGGCGGCACCGATGCGCCCCGCCAGGGACTGCAGCGATTTCCACGCGGCCGGGAAGCGGCGTGGCACGTCGAGCCGGTAGACCACCACGGCGTCGTAGCGCGGGAAGAAGTGCAGATCGTCCTCCAGCACGCGCAGCCGGTACTTGCGGATCTTGGCGTCGGTGGAATAGATGTCGATCGCATCGACCTGCCCCGCCGCCAGCGCCTCATAGGCAACGCCATGATCCAGTCCGACCGGCTGCTGCGGCAGCCCGTAGCGGCGCGCCAGTCCCGGCCAGCCGTCGGCCCGGCCCAGGAATTCGTGCGACAGGCCCAGCCGCAACCGCGGCTGCCGCGCCAGGTCGCTCAGCTTGCGCAAGCCGTCGGCACGCGCCTCCGGCACGGCCAGCGCATAGGTGTTCTCGAAGCCCAGCGCGATGCCCGCGCCCAGTCCCATCGGCGCCAGGGCCTGGTTGATCTGCGCCAGCGTCGCGCTGGGCGGCAGTTTCAGGATCTCGCTCGCAAGCGTGCCCGTGTAGTCCGGATAGAGGTCGATGCTGCCGGCCCGCAGCGCCGCGAACACGATCGCCGTATTGCCGAGCCCGGCCTGGTGGCGCGCGTCGCCGGCCGCCTGGGTCAGCACTTCGCCAAGGATGTAGGACTCGGTAAAGCGCTTGGAGCCAACGCGCAGGACGTCGCCGCCCTGTGCCCGGCACACGCCTGCCAGCATCAGCAACGACGCCAGCAGCAGGCCGGCAAGCCAGGCTGCCGCGCCTGCGGGAACGCCACTGCGGCGGAAAAATGACAAGGCAGCGCTCCTGCGGGCACGGGTGGGCCGATGTGCATCCGGCATCTCTACATGATAGGCGTGCGCGTGCGCATGACGTCATAGCGAAATAGTATTTGCCATACGCATGATGGATCGATAAGAATCCGAAATTCGCATACACGATCCTTCGTCCCATGGAAATCCGGCAGCTGGAAGCCTTTGCGGCGGTCGTCACGACTGGCAGCGTCACCGCTGCGGGCCGCCTGCTCGGCCGTTCGCAGCCGGCCATGACCCGGCTCATCCAGGAGCTGGAAGGCGAACTTGGCTTTGCGCTGTTCACACGCAGCGGCCCGCGCGTCAGTCCGACCGAGCAGGGTTTCCTTCTGTATGACGAAGTCGAGCAGACGCTGGCCGGCTTGCAGCAGATCCGCGCCCGTGCCGCCGCGCTGGCGCGCGGCGATGGCCGTCCGCTGCGGATTGCCGCCACGCCGGCGCTGTCGGCAGGCTTGCTGCCCGCGGCGCTGGCACTCGCTTTCGGGCGTGGGCTGTGCTCGCCCGAGCGCGTGGAAGTACGGAGCGTGTCGCCCGAGCAGGTCGTGCACGCGGTACTGACCGGCGCCGCCGAGATCGGCCTGAACAGCCTGCCGCTGGAGCATCGCGGCGTGAATGTCCACTGGATCGGCCAGGCAGCTTGCGTGGCCGCCATGCGCGCAGACGATCCGCTCGCGGATGGCAAGGCCGTGCGGCTGGCGGACTGCAGCCAGCGCCGCATCATCACCATGCAGAACCCGTACCGGCTGCGGCGCCGCACCGATGCCGCGTTTGCCAGCGCCGGCATTGGCGCGGCGGGCTTGATCGACACCAATACCTCGATCAACGCGCTGACGCTGGTGCGCGCCGGGCTCGGCATCGCCGTGCTCGAACCCGTGACCGCGCGGGGCCTGCCGCTGACCGACATCGCCGTGCGCCCGCTCGATGCGGACATCCCGTTCTATTTCGGCGTGGTCACGCCACACGCGCGCCCTGCCAGCGCGGTCGTGCTCGGGTTGGTCGATGCATTGGCCGAGGCGTCCGCCTCCCTGCTGCCCGATTTCATCCGCCGCGATCCGTCCGAGCACGGCGCCCTGCTCCAGTCGCTGTATGGCGACGGCGCCGCCCCAACCGAGAACCCGAATCACTGAGCCATGACTGAATCCGACCCTCCACGCGGCCAGGCCGGCCTGGCCGCGCTCGAATCCCGCCTGCGCCAGGACCTGGCCTGGCTGGAACTGCCCGCCAAGGCCTGGACCATGCCGCGCACCCACGACGGGCAAGCCGTGCTCGACGTTGCCGTGATCGGCGGCGGCATGGCCGGCCTGGCCGTCAGCGCCACGCTGAAGCACCTGGGCATCCAGGCCTGCGCGTTCGACCAGTCTCCGGCCGGCCTGGAAGGGCCGTGGGCCACCACCGCCCGCATGGAGACGCTGCGCTCGCCCAAGCAGCTCACCGGCCCTGCGCTGGGCCTGCCGGCGCTGACTTTCCGTGCATGGTTCGAAGCCCAGTACGGCAACGATGCATGGGAAGCGCTCGACAAGATTCCGCGGCTGCAATGGATGGACTACCTGCGCTGGTACCGACAGGTGCTCGATCTCGATATCCGCAACGAGCATCGCATTGAACAGGTGCTGCCGCGCGCGGACGGCCTGGTCGCACTGTCGATGACGACGCCCGAAGGCGCGCGCACCGTGCTGGCCCGCCGCGTGGTGCTGGCCACCGGCCGCGACGGACTTGGCGGCGCCTACGTGCCGCCGATCGCCGCGCACCTGCCGCGCCAGCTGTGGGCGCATTCATCCGACGGGATGGATTACGGCGCGCTGCGCGGCAAGCGCGTGGGCGTGGTCGGCGCCGGGGCGTCGGCCATGGACAGCGCCGCCACCGCGCTCGAAGCCGGCGCCGCCAGCGTGGACATGCTGATCCGCCGCGCGGACATTCCGCGCGTCAACAAGAGCAAGGGTGCTGGCAATCCCGGCCTGACACATGGCCACTATGGGCTGCCCGATGAATGGAAATGGCGCCTGCGCCATTACATCAACAGCCAGCAGGTGCCGCCGCCGCGCGGCAGCACGCTGCGCGTATCGCGCCATGCCAACGCGCGCTTCAACCTGGATTGCGCGCTTGACGCCATAGACGTGGATGGCGACGTGCTGCGCGTGTGCACGCCCAAGGGCGTGTTCGAACTGGATTTCCTGATCTTCTCGACCGGTTTCCGCATTGCGCTGGAAACGCGTCCGGAATTCGCCGCGTTCGCGCCCCAGACCCGCTTCTGGCGCGATCGTTTCGTGCCACGGCCGGGACAGGAGGACGGCGAACTGTCCGACTCGCCCGACCTTGGCCCCGCATTCGAATTCCAGGAGAAGACGCCTGGCGCGTGCCCGGGGTTGTCGCGCATCCATGCGTTCTGCTATCCGGCCGCGCTGTCGCACGGCACGGTGTCCGGCGACATCCCGGCCATCAGCGACGGTGCCCGGCGATTGGGCCAGGGCATCGCCGGCCTGCTGTACCAGGAAGATGTTGAACTTCACTACGCCGCGCTGCAGGCCTATGCCGAGCCTGAAGTTTTCGGCGACGAATGGGTGCCGGCGCCGCCGCCCGCACTGAACGCCTGAATCCACCCGAACCGTGACAAATACCATGAGCCAAGCCCCCACGTCGCCGGACCTGATCGATGCCATCACCGGGCTGCAGCCCGGCAGCGCCACGCACGCGCTGCGCCACAAGCGCGACAAGGTCGTGGCCGCCACTCAGGGCAGCTATGACGCCCTGTTCGATCCGGCGCTGCCCGGCCTGACGCTGGCCGAACGCCTGCTGGTCGCGCTCTACGCCGCGCGCCTGACGCCGTCGCCGCGACTGGCCGACCATTACCGCGCGCGCCTGGCGGTGGCTGGCGTCGATACGGCGGCCATATCGGTTGCCGAACAGGGCAGCCCCGCCGACGCGGCCGACCCGCGCCTGCGCGCCATCCTGACGTTCACGCGCACGCTGATCGAAAAGCCCGTGGAGGGCGACAAGGCCGCGCTGGAAGCGCTGCCCGCCGCGGGCCTGGGCACGCCGGCCGTGGTCACGCTGGCGCAGCTGATTGCCTTCCTGTCGTACCAGGTGCGGCTCGTTGCCGGCCTCGATGCCCTGAAGGCGCTGAACGACAACTCAGGAGCACAAGCATGAGCGAGATCATCAAGGCCCACGGCTTTACCAATGAAGTGCTGGACTGGAAAGCCTGGCTCGATGTCGTCGAACTGGACCAGGCCACGCCGGAGCAGATGGCCGTGCTCGACGAGAGCCATCCCAAGGCCCGGGTGCAGGACTACTACCGCTTCCTCGTGCACCAGCCCGAGATCCTGCGCCAGCGCTCCACTGCGTTCAACGCGATCATGTACGCACCCGGCGGCATGCCGCGCGCCGAGCGCGAGCTGGCGACCACCGTCGTGTCGCGGCTCAATGGCTGCGTCTATTGCGCGTCGGTACACGCTCAGCGTTTCGAGCAGTTGGCCAAGCGCAATGACGTGATCAAGGAAGTCTTCGAGGATCCGCGCTCGGCGGGCACGACCGAGCGGGAGAAGGCGATTGCGAAGTTCTCGATCGCATTGACCGAGGATCCTGCGGGCGTATCGGCGCAGAGCCTGGCGGCGCTGCGCGAGGCCGGGATCAGCGATGCCGAGATCCTTGATCTGATTCACTCCGTGGCAATCTTTGCGTGGGCGAACCGGTTGATGTTGAATCTGGGGGAGCCGGTGTTTCCGGTGGGTGTGTGAGGTGTCGTGCCTGGCGGGCGGCGCCCGCCGGGCACGACTGCCCAGCCAATCCCCTCCCCCCGCCGGCGCTCGCGCAGCGCATCGAGCATCACGCCGGGCTCGAAGCGGCACGCGAGCACCAGCGGCACGGCTCGGATTCAGGCCAGGCGGAGATCAGGGGAGACAGGCCGGCACCCGGCCCACGGCGTCAACGTCGGTTCAGCGGCTACGCCGGCTCGCAATGGACCGCCAGCCATACCGTGGGCGTCGCGGCATCCGTCCATGCCACGCGATGCCGGCAATGCGCCGGCAGGTGCAGCCAGTCGCCAGGGTGCAAGACGCGCGGGGCGGCGTCGCCCTCGCACTCCAGCCCGGCACTGCCGCTCAGCAGCAGCACCCACTCATCTTGCGGGCTGTCATACCAGAAGCCCGGCGGACTGGCCTGGCCATTGGAGATGATCCGCTCGATCTTCAGTCCGGTCCGCTCCAGCAGGGACTGGAAGATTTCGTCCGGCGCCCCCGCGGGCACGTCGGCGAACAAGTTGCCCTGGCTGAGGGTCATGGCGGCTCCCGGTTTCAGTCGCCCGGCCCGGGCGCGAGCACGTCGCGCGCGCCGTTGCGGCCCATCGGCGAGACCAGGCCCGCGGCCTCCATCTGTTCGATCAGCCGTGCGGCACGGTTATAGCCGATGCGAAGCTGGCGCTGTACCGCCGAGATCGACGCGCGGCGCGTGTTGAGCACGAACGACGCGGCTTCGTCATAGAGCGGATCGGCCTCGCCATCTCCGCCGCCGTCGCCAAACAGGTCGCTGGCACCGCCCTCGGGGGTATCGGCCGCGAGAATGCCTTCGTCGTAGTCGGGCTCGCCAAACTGCTTCCAGTGCTCGACCACGCGGTGCACTTCCTCGTCGGCGACAAAGGCGCCATGCACGCGCTGCGGATAGCCGGTACCCGGCGGCAGGAACAGCATGTCGCCCTGCCCCAGCAGGCTTTCCGCGCCCATCTGGTCAAGGATGGTGCGGGAATCGATCTTGGAAGACACCTGGAAGGCCACGCGCGTCGGGATGTTGGCCTTGATCAGCCCGGTGATCACATCCACCGACGGACGCTGCGTGGCCAGGATCAGGTGGATGCCCGCGGCACGCGCCTTCTGCGCCAGCCGCGCGATCAGTTCCTCGATCTTCTTGCCGGCCACCATCATCAGGTCGGCCAGTTCGTCGATCACCACCACGATCAGCGGCAGCGTGGAGAGCGGTTCCGGCGCGTCGGGCGTCAGCGAGAACGGGTTGGGCACCTTCTGCTCCGACGCCTCGGCCGCGCGGATCTTCTGGTTGTAGCCGGCGAGATTGCGCACGCCCAGCGCCGACATCAGCCGGTAGCGCTTTTCCATCTCGCCCACGCACCAGTTGAGCGCGTGCGCGGCCTGCTTCATGTCGGTCACCACCGGCGCGAGCAGGTGCGGAATGCCTTCGTAGACCGACAGTTCCAGCATCTTCGGGTCGATCATGATCAGCCGCACATCCTCGGGCGTGGCCTTGTACAGCATCGACAGGATCATGGCGTTGACCGCGACCGACTTGCCCGAGCCCGTGGTGCCGGCGACCAGCAGGTGCGGCGCGCGCGCCAGGTCGGTGACGACCGGATGGCCGGTGATGTCCTTGCCCATCGCCAGCACCAGGCGCGAACTGTGCGACTGGAACGACGATGCGCGCACGATCTCGGACAAGCGGATCATCTGCCGGCGCGCATTGGGCAGCTCCAGGCCCATGCAGGTCTTGCCGGGAATGGTCTCGACCACGCGGATCGAGGTCACGCCGAGCGCACGCGCCAGGTCCTTCATCAGCCCAACCACCTGCGCACCGCGCACGCCCATGGCGGGCTCGACTTCGAAGCGCGTGATCACCGGACCGGCGCTGGCGCCGACCACGGCGACCGGCACCTTGAATTCCGACAGGCGCTGCTCGATCAGCTCGCGAGTCTCGAGCAAGCGTTCCTCGGATACAGGCTCGCTCTGATCGGCAGCGCCCTCAAGCAATTCGGCCGGAGGCAAACGATAGTCGACAACGATACGCGGCGCTGGAGCCGGCGCAAGGGCCGGCGCAACAGACGCCGGCTGGGCCGCTTGCTGGGCGTTCAGCGCGACGGTCTTGCCGACCACCGCGGGCAATACGATGCGCGGCTTCGCCGCAGGCACGGCGGGCGCCGGTTCGGGTTCCGGTTTGGGCGCCGGTTCGGGTTCCGGTTCGGGCAGCGCCCCCGATTCAGGCTCGGGGGCGCCCAGCAGGGCATTGGCATCGACGAGCGTTTCCGCTTCGGACGCATCTTCCACCGTGGTCTCGGGCAGCGGACCGTCTTCCATGACGAATGCCGGCGCAGCTTCCGGGACGGATTCCACGTCAACAACCTCTACCTCGGCTTCGACGACAACCTCGGCTTCGGCTTCGGCTTCGGCTTCGGCTTCAGCTTCAGCTTCAGCTTCGGCTTCGGCTTCGGCTTCGGCTTCGGCTTCGGCTTCGGCTTCGGCTTCGGCTTCGGCTTCGGCTTCGGCTTCGGCTTCGGCTTCGGCTTCGGCTTCGGCTTCGGCTTCGGCTTCGGCTTCGGCTTCGGCTTCGGCTTCGGCTTCAACGGTGAGATCGGTGCGAGGGGAAGGTTCCCCGGCATTCGTCATTTCCGGCGAAGGCGCTTCCACCGCCGGCGTGGCAGGTGCCTGTCCCTCACCGGCGAGCACGGGGCTGACGGCCTTGCGCGACAGCATCTGCAACTCGGCCAGCAACTGCAGGGCTTCCTCCCGGATGGCTTCCAGCGTTGCCTCGTCGCCGTCAAACCCGTCCACGTCGACAGCGTCCGCGCCGGCGTCACCGGCCTGGCTGCTCGACGCGTCCGTTGACGCCGTCATTTCCACCATAGCGGGCTCGGCCACGGCAACGGCGACATCGGTTGCCGTTTCTGCGACCGCGGCGGCAGCCTCGGCAGGCGTTGCAGTGACCACAGTTGCCGCTGGCACCGCGGCGGGCGCCATGGCTTGCTTTGCCGGGACAACCGTTGCCGCGGCGCGTGCGGGGTTAGCGACTGCCGAGGCCTCGGGCAAGGTCGTGATGGCGGCGCGCACGATGGGCTGCGGCTGGCGCGGCGCGCTGCTAACGACCTTGGCACGCGCTGGCGTGGCCGCACGGGATGCTGCAGCGGGTGTCGAGGTGGCAGCCGCCGCGGCAGCGGCCTGCAGGCTGATCGGGCGGCGCGGCTGCGGAGCCTGCGTGGCGCGCGGCGTCATCGGCTCGGCAACGGGCGGCGTGGCCGGGCGCGCTGGCGGCTTCACCGCGCCCGGCGATTCGGCCTGATGCAGCCAAAGCTCCCCTGGCTGCGGCGGCGACTCGCGCGTGCGCGGCGGCGGCTGCCAGGCGGCCTGGCGGCGGGCCGAAATGGCGTCGAAACTGCGGTGGCGCCCCGATGGCGCGTTCCAGTTGCCCGACGTGGCGCCGCTATGGGGCGTGAATTCCCGGCGCTCAGGTTCCCGCATCGGCTGGGTCGGCACGAATTCCGCGGGCGCGTCTTCGGCACGCGGCGCGCTGCGCGGCCTGCGCAGCAGGAACAGGCTGCGCCACGTTTCGCCGAATACCATCGGCGCGGCCACCGCGAGCACGCCCAGCATCAGCAGCAGGGCGGGCGTCCAGCCAAACAGATTCCCGACCATGGCGCCAAGCGCGCGCCCTGCGGAGCCGCCCGCGCTCCCGCCTTCGCCGCCGGTCAGGGCCTCGAGCGTAGCGCTCGCGCAGAGCACGATCAGCGTACCGAGCCAGACCCGCAGCGAACCGGGGCCGGCCAGGCGCCGTTCACCGGCAAGCAGTCCACCGAAGAGCCGCCACACCAGCGGCACCAGCCAGAGAGTCGAAAATCCGAACCAGCCAAAACCCATGATCGCCATGCCACGTTCAAAACTACGGGCAGCGATTGTAGCGTTTAAGCAGACCGGCCATGCCGTCGGGCCGCGCAATAAAGCGCAAGTTTTCGTAAGCGCGGCGCGACGGCAACAGAGCCCCCTGCCCTACTGGCCGGCGCGGAACGGGTACCGGGCGAAGATCTGGCTCACCACCTTCTCGATGCGCTGCTGGATATCGGACTGGTTCCCCGTGTCGACGCTGCCCACGGCGACGCCCTCCCAGACCAGTTTCATCGCCTTGCGGTCGACCAGGTCGATGTTCAGGGTGCCTTCGGTATAGGTGTAAACGTCGTTCGAGAAGCCGTAGCCGGGCCACGGCGCATAGAGTCCGCCGCGATAGCCGTAGTAGCCCATCATCGGCGGCGGCGCCGGGGTGACCTGCACCTTTTCCTGCATGCGCGCATTGAAGTTGACCAGCAGGTCGGGCGACTGCGCGTTGTACTGGTAGCCGCGCGACGTCATCTCGCGCTGCACGGCGCCCTTGAGGTACTGCGTCGTCAGGCTTTCATAACCCTGCCGGTCCGTGCCGGGGTTCTTCACGAAGCCAAAGCTGCGATACGCGTCGAAATTCACGCTGCGGTTGTAGTCGGTCTTGATGTCCGGCGCGCTGGCGCAGGCCGTCAGCAGCACCGACGCCATGGCAACGGCCGTTGCCGTCCAGCTTCTCGGGGCCTTCACGATACGCCTCCAGCAACGGGCGGCCATAGCTAGTTCCACCGGCCGGCACCACCCACACCCAGCCTGCCTCCGCCGATCAGCATCAGCGTCAGCCCGGCCGCCAGGTACATGCCCTGCAGTTCCAGCTGCCAGCCACCGGTTTCATTGAGCATGCCGATCTGCTTGATGTGCACCAGCCCGATCGCGAACAGCATGTTCACGACCACGATCAGCGCCGCAACACGGGTCCAAAGGCCGATGATCAGCAGCACGGGCGCAATGACTTCACCGAAATAGACGCCGTAGGAGACCCAGGCTGGCAACCCCGCCTGCGTGGCGGTCTGCTCGACGAAGCCCACGCCTCCCTTCAGCTTGGCAATGCCGTGCATCAGGATCAGCGCGCCCAACACAACGCGCAACACTGCCTTGCCCAAGTCCTGCGAACCCTGAGAGCCGCTCATGGCCATCCTCCTTGCCGGTTGAGAACAATCGGAGCACCCGGGAAGCAGGCCGGCCGTTCGGTGGCCAAGCGACTTCGCCCGCACGCAAGGGGCTCTCGCCCATGTACCTTAGTGCGCCGCGGCGTGAAGGTAAAGGCGCAAGAACCCGGCAAGCGATCGCGGCCGCGCCGTCAGACCACGCGGTGCATCGCCGGCTCCCTGCCCTCGTGCATGCCGACCTTGCGCGCGTTCTCGGGCAGGATCTCGCTGAGGAAATCCAGGAAGCGCCGCACCGCCGGGGTCACGCCCTTGCGCGACGGGAACACGGCGTGCAGCGTGCCCACTGGCATTTCCCATTGGGGCAGCAGCAGCTCCAGTTCGCCACGGTCGATCGCATCTCGGCAGTACATGCGCGGCAGCATGGCCACGCCGATGCCGGCAATCGCTGCCTCGCGCAGCAGTGCAAACTCGTCGGTCACCAGGCGCGGATCATAGGAAATCTGGATGGTCTCGCCGCTCTTGCAGCCAAGAATCCAGACGTGCTTGCCATCGTGCGGCTTCTGGCCGACGCCCGGCATGCCATCGAGTGCCTGTGGCGTGCGCGGCCGGCCGATGCTGTCGAGCAGGCCAGGACTGGCCACCAGCATGAGCTGGCTTTCGCCGAAGGTGCGCACGGCGAGGCTGGAATCTTCCAGGATCTCGCGCACGCGCAGCGCCAGGTCATAGCCTTCGCCGATCACATCCACGCGACGGTTCGTGGCCTCGAGTTCGATGCGCACGGCCGGGTTGGCCCGCATGTAATGGCCGATCGCCGGCGCCAGCAGAATCTGCGCAATCGCCACCGGACAACTCACGCGCAGCGTGCCGCCCGGCTGGTCGCGCGCCTGCTCGATCACTTCGCGCGCGGCCTGCGCCTCGTTCAGCATGGCGCGGCAGCGCTCGAAGAAGGACTCGCCGAGCGGCGTCACGCGCACCTGCCTGGTCGTCCGGCGCAACAGCTGTACGCCCAGATCCCGTTCGAGCTGCGCGATGCGCCGGCTCAGCCGCGACTTCGGAATTCCCGTGGCGCGGCTGGCGGCCGAAAAGCTGCCATGCTCGACCACCTGGGCAAACAGCGACAAATCGTTCAGGTCCTGCATGTGGGCACCTCCGCCTGCGCAACGTCACACGCATCAAGGGCGCGCCAGTCGTTGCACGAATAGAACAATTATTTGCATTTTGCCTCACTACCGATACCAATGGCCAGCCGCTATCTTTCCTCCATCGCAACCGCACCTTAGTGGAGAAAGTCATGAACATCCTGCAGATCGATTCGAGCGTTCTTGGTGGCAATTCCGTTTCCCGCAACCTGACCGCCAGCGCCGTGGGCGACCTGGTCGCCGCCAACCCGGGTGCCACGGTAACGGTGCGTGACCTGGACCAGGACGCCCCGGCCCACCTGTCCGGCAACCTGCTGCCCGTGCTGGGCGGCCCGAAGGACGGCCTGAACGCCGTGCAGGAAGCCGAACTGCAGCGCACCGAAACCTGGCTGGCGGAATTCCTGGCCGCCGACGTGCTGGTGGTGGGCGTGCCGCAGTACAACTTCGGCATCCCGAGCCAGCTCAAGGCCTGGATCGACCGCATCGCCCAGGCCGGCCGTACCTTTAAGTACACCGAGACTGGCCCGGTCGGCCTGGCCGGCGGCAAGCGCGTGATCGTCGTGTCGTCGCGCGGCGGCGTGCGCCAGGACGCCAATGAACTGGACCTGCACGAGAAGACCGTGGATGTGGTGTTCCGCTTCCTGGGCATCACCGACATCACGTACGTGCGCGCCCACGGCTTGGCCATGGGTCCGGACGCTCGCGAAGCCGGCCTGAGCAGCGCCCGCACGGAGCTCGCCGCGCTGAACGACGGCGCCCGCCTGGCGGCCTGACCGCGTCGCGGCACCGGCTCGCCGCGACGGCGGATCGAGTCTATGATGGATGCGGGGCGCTACGGCGCCCCGCGTGCCATTTGGCGACGTCACTGGCCGGCCTGCAACGGCCAGACGCGTCCTTCGCCTCAGTCATCGACCGATCCCGGGAGCCCGCATGACTTCAGCCCTGCTGCCAGCCGCCGCCATCCACCCGCCGCACGAACCCGCCTTGCTGGCGCAGTACCGGCACATCCGGTCCGCGACCGAAGCCATGGTCGCCGACCTGTCGGATGCCGACGCCACGGTGCAGTCGATGGAGGAAGCCAGCCCGGCCAAATGGCATCTGGCTCACACCACGTGGTTTTTCGAGGAATTCGTGCTGGCCGCCCGCATGCCGGACTACGAGCCGGTCGATCCGGACTACCGCTTCCTGTTCAACTCCTACTACGAGTCCGTCGGCGCGCGCTATCCGCGCCCGCGCCGCGGCCTGCTCACGCGGCCGTCGCTGGACGAGATCCTGGCCTACCGCGAAGCGGTGGACGAATCGATGCTGAGCCTGCTCGGCGCCGCCCAGACCGATGCCGAAGCCGCCCTGATCACGCTCGGGCTGCACCATGAGCAACAGCACCAGGAACTGTTGCTGACCGATATCCTGCACCTGTTCGCGCAGAATCCACTGCGGCCCGCGTTCGCGCCGGAACTGCTGGAGCCGGTGATCGCCGACCCGCGGCCGGCCCCGGACTGGGTCCGCTTTGACGGTGGCGTGGTAGAGATCGGCAGTCGCGGCGAGGATTTTGCATTTGACTGCGAAGGGCCGCGCCACAAGGTGTTCCTGCAGCCCTATGCGTTGTGCTCGCACCCGGTCAGCAACCGCCAGTGGTTCGAATTCATCGACGACGGCGGCTACCAGACTGCGGGGCTATGGCTGTCGGACGGCTGGCGCTGGGTGTGCGAACAAGGTATCCACGCGCCGCTGTATTGGGAGGAGCGCGATGGGACCTGGTGGCAGATGACGCTGCGCGGCATGCATCCGGTCGACCCGGAAAGCCCGGTCACGCATATCAGCTTCTACGAAGCCGATGCCTTTGCCCGCTGGGCCGAGCGCCGGCTACCGACCGAAGCGGAATGGGAACATGCGGCCCGCAACTTGCCGGCGACGGGGAATTTCATCGAGGGCCGCGTGCTGCGTCCGCTGCCGGACCGGCAGAACACCTCGGGCGTGCTGCGCCAGATGTTTGGCGATGTGTGGGAATGGACCGGCAGCGCCTTCCTGCCCTACCCGGGATTCCAGCCGAGCGCCGGGGCGGTGGGCGAATACAACGGCAAGTTCATGAGCAGCCAGATGGTGCTGCGCGGCGGCTCGTGCGTGACGCCCGAATCGCATATCCGGGCCAGCTATCGCAACTTCTTCTATCCGCACCAGCGCTGGCAGTTCACCGGCGTGCGCCTGGCGGACGACGCCTGAACCGGGGCGCGTTCAGCGGCCCGACCACCAGCGCCAGCCTAGCCACGCCAGCAACGCCCAAACCAGCACGATCGCCCCCGCCGCCCACAGGTTGCGTGGGCGCGCTTGCTTCGACGCCTGCCAGGTGTCGGCCTGCGCACGGCAATCCGTCTTCACGGCAGCTGGCACCAGCCGGAAGGCCAGCCAGATCCCAGCCGGCACCAGCAGGACATCATCGACATAACCGAGAACCGGGATGAAATCCGGAATCAGGTCGATCGGGCTGAACGCATAGGCCACAACCAGCACCGCCAGCAGACGCGCGGCCAGCGGCGTATCCGGATGGCGGCTGCAGAACCACAGCATCACGAGACTGGATTTGAGGCTGCGCGCCCACTGCCGCAGGCGCCGGCTCAGGGGCATCGCCTCCGTCCGCGTACCAGATTTCGACATTATTTGCCGCTGGCGGGCGCTGCCTTCATTGGCTGGCCACCGGGCTGCGCCACGGGCGCCTTCAGCGGCGGCGCGGCGACGATAGGCACCTGCGGGTACAGCTTCTGCCAGCGCGACTTGAGGCCATTGGCGATCTCGGCCTGGTTATAGCGCTCGGCAAAGTCGATCACCGTCATGCCCTGCTGGTTCTTGAGCCGCATGTCCGCGCCTTCGTCGAGCAGCAGCTTCACGGTCTCGATGTGGCCGCCGCGTGCGGCCATCATCAGCGGCGTCGTGCCGTTCGGGCTTTCGGCGTCGATGTAGGCGGCGTGGTCGACCAGGTATTTGACGACATCGTTGTGGCCGGTGGTGGACGCATAGTGCAGCGGCGTCCAGCCGGTCTTGTTGACCTCGGCCTCCATGTCGTCAACCATCAGCTTGACCATGTCGAGTTCGCCCTGCAGCGAGGCGATCATCAATGGGGTTTCGCCGGCGGGGTTGGCCTTGTCGAAGTCGATGTCCTTGGCCTTGATCAGCGCCGTCGCGGCTTTCAGGGACTTTTCCCGCAATGCCACAACCAGCACCGGCTCGCCGCGGCTGTCGACGATATTGGGATCGATGCCGCGGCCCAGCAGCTTCTGCACGGTGCGCGCGTCGTCGAATTCCACGGCCTTGCGCATGTCGTCGGCCGGCGCGGCCCAGGCCAGCGCCGCGCAGCCGAGCAGCATGGCGCCGGACAGCGCGCGGATAGATTTCATGTCAAACATGAGCTTCCCTGTTGATGTGCTTGAAAAGCTTGAAGAAATTATCGGTTGTTTGCGCAGCGAGCTGTTCCACCGGGATGCCGCGCAGATTGGCAATGAACTCGCCCACATGGCGCACCCAGGCCGGCTCGTTGGTCTTGCCGCGGTACGGCACGGGGGCGAGGTACGGCGAATCGGTCTCGATCAGCATGCGGTCCAGCGGCACCTTGCGGGCGGTTTCCTGCAGGTCTGCCGCACTCTTGAACGTGACGATTCCCGAAAACGAAATATGGAAGCCTTCGTCCAGCGCCTGTTTCGCGACATCCCAGGTTTCCGTGAAGCAATGCATCACGCCACCGGCCTCGCGGGCGTTTTCCTCGCGCATCACGCGCAGCGTGTCGTCCGCCGAGGAACGGGTATGGATGATCAGCGGCTTTCCCGTCTGCCGTGCCGCGCGGATATGCGTGCGGAAGCGCTCGCGCTGCCATGCCATATCGGCGATGCTGCGGCCGTTCAGGCGGTAGTAGTCGAGGCCGGTTTCGCCGGTGCCCACCACGCGCGGATGCGCGGAGAGTTCCAGCAGACGCTCCAGCGTGGGCTCCTCGCCCTCTTCGTAGTCCGGATGCACGCCGACCGAGGCGTACAGGTTCGGATGCTGCTCGGCCAGCGCCAGCACGCGCGGAAAGTCTTCCAGCGTCACCGAGATGCAGAGCGCGTGCGACACCTGGTTGGCGCGCATATTCTCGAGCAGTTCAGGCAGACGGGCGGCCAGGTCGGGAAAATCGATATGGCAGTGTGAATCTACAAACATGGGGGAAACCTCGGTACTGCGACCCAGGAACCGGAAACCGGCTAGCCTGGCGGGACGCTACGGACAACCGCGCCGACTCGGCCGTCGCCACGGGCAACGCGAATACGGTGCTGCGGAGAGCAGCGGTACCGGGCATGTCGCCGGCACCATCGTGCTTACAGTAAAACTAAAAAAATATTCTTCAATATCAGCCAGTTATCAAGCAATCTTCGCAACCATCATAAAGTCTGGGTTGGCCGTCCGGATTCCAACTGCTTGCCCAGGATTTCCTCTACGGCACGCCGCAGGTTGCGGCCATTGTCGTCGTCAGGGAAATGCACGCCGACGCCGGGCGTCTTCATCGGCGTGCCCGGCGGCGTGATCCAGGCAACATGACCGGCGACCTGGTATTTCTGCGGACGGTCCAGCAGCGACAGGACCAGGAACACCTGCTCGCCCAGACGGAACGGCCGGTTCGACGGCACAAAAATGCCGCCGCGCGCCAGGAACGGCATGTACGCGGCATAGAGCCCCGCCTGGTCCTTGATCGACAAGGACAACACGTTCGGCCGCGATGGTGCGCCACCCATGGTGGCGGTGGCCCGCCCCGGTATGGTTGCGACTTCTGCATTCATGACTGACCCCTTTTTGACCGACTATCGTTCTGTTTTAAGTGTTCTGGAGCTGCTCCCCGGCGGTTGCCGGGCCTCGCCTGCTACGCCAGCGCTGTCACTGGAACAGTTGCCGGTATTCGAGAAATACGGATTCCATCACCAGCCTTGCCGCGAGCGGATGATTTTCGCTGCGACGGTGCGCATTGATGCGCGACGCAAACGCCTGCAGCCGATGGGCGCTCGATGCGCCGGCACAACGCGCCAGCACCGCGCGCTCCTTCGGGAAGTAGCGCGGCACCGCGCCGCCCGAGGCATCGAGCCGGCATTTCAGCAGATCGTACGTCCAGCGCTGGAGGATGCCAAGCACGGCGGGGACCGGCATCTTTTGTAGTTGTTCCGCCGCAGCAGACGCGTCGAACTCGGCGCCGGCACCCAGTTGGCCGACCAGCCAGCGCTGCAGCGGCTGCTCCTCGGCTTCGGCGGCATGCAATGCCGTCAGCGGCGAACCGCCGGCCAGTGCAAGCTGGGCTTCGGCGTCCGCCACGCCCTGGCTCTTGAGCCAGGCGAGCGCGGCTTCCGGTGTCGGCCGCTGCGCGGAAAACTGGCGGCAGCGCGACAGGATGGTCGGCAAGATCCGGTCGAGCCGGTCGGTGACCAGCAGGAACACCGTCGACGATGGCGGCTCCTCGAGCGTCTTCAGCAGTGCGTTGGCACCTTCGGCCTGCAGGGCATCCAGCGGGTAGACCACCACCACGCGCAAGCCGGCCCGGTGCGTCCCGACGCCGACCGCCTCGATCAGCGCCCGCACCTGCTCCATGCGGATGATCTTGCTGGGCGCCTTCTTCTTGCCGCTGTCGTCCGACTCGCCTTCGCCCGAAGCCTCCAGCGCCTCGGGACGGACCACGGTGAAATCGGGATGGTTGCCCTGGCTGAACCAGTGGCAGGCCGCGCACTGGCCGCACGGCTGGCCATCGGGCCGCGGCGACTCGCATAGCAGGCCCTGAGCGAAATGCAGCGCCAGGTCGCGCTTGCCGGTCCCTTGCTGGCCGTGGATCAGCAGCGCATGGGGCAGCCGTTCGCGCAGCGCGCCAAGCCGTTGCCAGTCTTCCGTTTGCCAGGGATAGAGCATGCGAATCAGTCAGTTAGCCGTGAAGGCTGAAGTGCCGCCTTCATCTCGAAAGCGATATTATCAATCAATCTAAAGCTTCAAAATCAAAGCGTTGCGATGATTTTCTCAAGCTCGACACGAATCTGGTCGATGCTCCGCGTGGCGTCGATCACGCGAAACCGGCGGGGTGCTTGCGCGGCACGACGCAAGTACTCGGTACGGGTGCGTTCGAAGAAGGCGCGCGATTCGGCCTCGAATTTGTCCGGCGCTCGCGCACCAGCCAGGCGTTCGCTGGCGGTTTCCAGCGGCACGTCGAACAGCAGCGTCAGGTCCGGCTGCAGTCCCGCCTGCACCCAGTCTTCCAGCGCTTCGAGCCGCGCCGTGGCCAGCCCCCTGCCACCACCCTGGTAGGCAAAGGTGGCGTCGGTGAAGCGATCGGAGATCACCCAGTCGCCGCGCGCCAGCGCCGGTTCGATGACTTCGGCGATATGTTCGCGCCGTGCCGCGAACATCAGCAGCGCTTCGGTTTCCAGGTGCATCTTCCGGTGCAAGAGAATCTGGCGCAGGTCTTCGCCCAGCGGCGTGCCCCCGGGCTCGCGCGTGGTGACCACGGCGCCAAGGTCCTGGCGCTCGCGCAGGCGCGCCGCCACCCAGTCGATATGGGTGCTCTTGCCGGCGCCGTCGATGCCTTCGAAGGTAATGAATTTTCCGCGCATGGATGCCTATTTGCCGCGCTGGTACTGGTCGACCGCGCGGTTGTGTTCGGGAAGCGTGTTGGAGAAATGGCTGGTGCCGTTGCCGCGCGCCACGAAATACAGCGCGTCCGACGGCGCCGGCGCCGTCGCTGCCGCCAGCGAGGCCAGCCCCGGCAACGCGATCGGCGTGGGCGGGAGGCCATTACGTGTGTAAGTATTGTACGGGGTGTCGGTCTGCAGGTCGCGCTTGCGCAGGTTGCCGTCGAAGCGCTCGCCAATGCCGTAGATCACGGTCGGGTCGGTCTGGAGCATCATGTTCTTGCGCAGCCGGTTGACGAATACCGCGGCGATCATCGGGCGCTCGGCGGCCTGGCCGGTTTCCTTCTCGACGATCGACGCCATCACCAGCGCCTCGTACGGGGTCTTGTAGGGCAGGTCCGCGGCACGCGCGTTCCAGGCTTCGTTCAGGCGCCGCTGCATGGCCTTGTAGGCATGGCGGTACAACTCGATATCGCTGCTGCCGCGCGCGAACAGGTAGGTATCCGGGAAGAACAGCCCTTCCGGCGCGGCCTCGGCGGCGCCGATCGCCTTCATCAGTTCGGCATCGGACATGCCCTGCGTGTCGTGGCGCAGCGCCGGGCTGGCGTCCACGGCCGCGCGCATCTTGCGGAATTCCCAGCCTTCGATCACGGTGACCACGTAATGCGTCACCTCGCCGCGCGCGAGCTTGCCGATCACGCCCAGCGGCGTAATGCCCGCCTCGAAGGTGTAGCCGCCCGCCTTCAGGTCCGGTCCGTGCCCGGTCAGCCTGACCAACAGCTGGAACAGCCGCGAATCCATGCCCACGCCGCCGCGCTGGAGCTGGCGACCGACGCTGGCGACGCCCGAATTAGGCTTGATGACGACCTCGACGGGCGATGTGGACAGCCCCAGCGGCTGGTTGGCCCACCATGCAAAAGCGCCGGCGACAGCCGCGGCAAGCACCAGGACCACGAGCCCCAGGCGGATGAAAAGACGTGTCATGAAATCCGTTCAGTCTCGGCAGCGTCCGTGTGGCGGGTGATGCCCCCTGCCCGCCGCGCGCGCCGGCGCCGGCTGAAATGCCGGCAGCCCCATATAATACCGGGAGCCTTGCGCCGCCACGATGAGACGGGTCTCTGCCGGAGCCGTGACGCGCGGCGCGCACCTGCCAAACGCACCCTCTCGCCTGAACGGAATGCCTGAAATGAACACCCCAGCCCCGGACCTCGCCGCCAGCCTTGACGCCCTGCAAAGCAGGGGCATTGTCTGCGCGCCGTCCGGGCTTGGCTGGATCCGCGTGGCGGGCGACGACGCCGCCACGTTCCTGCACACCCAGCTGACCAATGCGGTCGAGGATCTCGCTCCTGGCGCCGCGCGCCTGGCCGGTTATTGCTCGCCCAAGGGCCGGCTGCAGGCCAGCTTCCTGATGTGGCGCGACGCCGACGGCATCGTGCTGCAACTGTCGGCCGACGTCCTGCCCGCGCTGCAGAAGCGCCTGAGCATGTTCGTGCTGCGCGCCAAGGCGAAACTCAGCGATCTCACGCCGGCCGTCGCGGTGCTCGGCGTGGCCGGGCCGCACGCCGCACAGGCCCTGGCAAAGGCCGGGCTGGCCGCGCCCAACGCCGTGTTCGCCGCCGACAGCGCTGACGGCACGACCGTCGTCCGCCTGCCGGACGCCGCCGGCCAGGCGCGCTGGGAACTGCTGCTGCCGGCCGAGCGCGCCGCCGAAATCCGAGCGGCGCTGGCAAGCCAGCTGTCCGAAGCCGATGCGGCGTTCTGGGACTGGCTCGAAGTCCAGTCCGGCATCCCGCGCATCGTCGCGGCGACGCAGGAGCAGTTCGTGCCGCAGATGGTCAATTTCGAAATCGTCGGTGGCGTCAATTTCCGCAAGGGCTGCTATCCGGGACAGGAAATCGTGGCCCGCAGCCAGTACCGCGGCACGCTCAAGCGCCGCATGTGGCTGGTACAGGGCAACGGCGCCGTGCCGGCACCGGCCGCGGAGATCTTCCGACCGGAAGACCCGCAGCAGCCGTGCGGCATGATCGTCAATGCCGCTCCGGCGCCCCAGGGCGGCTGGGCGGCCCTGGCCGAACTGAAGATCGACGCCGTCGCGGCAGCCCTGCACCTGGGCAGCGCCGAAGGCGCCGCGCTGACGGTGGGCCGTCTTCCGTACGAAGTACCGCTGTCCGAGGCCGCGCAGGCCGCCGGCTGACCTGCAGGACACCGTCATGAGCGATCACCTCTACGTTTATTTCCGCGTGCCGGAAGCCACGGCGGCCGAAGCGCTGCCGCACTGGCACCGCTGGATGGAGACCGTTGCCGAGGCGACCGGAATTGGTGGTACGCTGATGCGCAGGCCCGAAACCCGCGCCGGCGTGCAGACCTGGATGGAATGCTATGCCGATGTCCCTCCCGCCTTCGACGCCACGCTGTCAGGTTTGTGGCGCCAGAGCGGTCTGGAGCAGTGGGTGGATGGCGAGCGCCAGGTCGAGCATTTCATCGACCTGGACCTGCTGTAGATCCTGCGCAGTAAAGGAAGCAAAGCAATGTGCCTGATCCTGGTTGCCTGGCAATCACACCCGGACTATGCCCTGGTGGTGGCCGGCAATCGCGACGAATTCTATGCCCGTCCGGCGGCGCCCGCGCACTGGTGGCAGGAGGCCTCGCAGGTGCTGGCCGGCCGCGACCTGGCCGATGTCATCGGCGAGCCCGGCACCTGGATGGGCGTGGCGGGCGAAGGCCGCTTTGCCGCGCTGACAAACTATCGCGCCCCGTCGGAAAAACGCACCGACGCGCGTTCGCGCGGTGAACTGGTGGCCGGCTTCCTGCGAGGACACCGGGGGCCAGCCGACTACCTTGGCGCCCTTGCAGGCGCGGACGGCTGCTACAACGGCTTCAATCTGCTGGCCTGCGATTTGCACGAACTCTGGTGGTACAGCAACCGGTCGGCCTCTCGCCAGCCGGAGCGCCTGCGGCCGGGCCTGTACGGGCTATCCAACGCCTTGCTCGATACGCCGTGGCCCAAGGTGCGCAGCCGGGTCGGCGCGCTCGCGGAAGTGCTGGCGGCCGATACCGGCCATGCCAACGCCAGCGCCGCACCCTACCTCCAACTGCTGGCTGACGAGCGCCAGACCGCGAACTTCGAGCTGCCCTCGACCGGTGTCTCGCCCGAGTGGGAAAAGCTGCTGTCGTCGGCGTTCATCCGCTCGCCCAACTACGGCACGCGCGCGAGCACCGTGCTGCGCGTGCGCCACGACGGGCGCTTCGATTTCAGCGAACGCAGCTTCGATGCGAACGGCCAGACCGGCGAGGTCTCCTATCGCGGCAAGCTGAACCTGGCCCGCGACACGGGCACGGTACCGGCGCCGCGCTGATCAGCCGCGCAGGCGTTTGCGCATCTCCACGTGCGGGATGCCGGCTTCCTCGAATTCATCCCCGGCCTGCGTGAAACCGGCGCGCGCATAAAATGCCGCGGCATGCGTCTGCGCGTTGAGCACCAGCTCCGGATAGCCCAGTTCGGCGGCCTTGTTCATCAGCGCCTCCAGCACGCGCGCGCCGACACCGGTGCCCCGCACCAGGCCGAGCACCGCCATGCGGCCGATATGCCCGTCGGGCAGCAGACGGCCGGTGGCAACCGGCGTGCCGTCCCCGGCCAGCGCCAGGGCATGCCAGCTCGGCTCATCCCAATCGTCCCACTCCAGCTCGACCGGCACGCCCTGCTCTTCGACGAACACCGCGTAGCGGATGGCGCGTGCGCGCTCGCGCGCTTCGGACCAGGGACAAATCAGGACGGTGACAGGCATGGAAATTCGTTGGAAGTAAGCGGATAAGCGTTGGAACCGCGGGTAGGCTGCGGCTGCCATGATACGCCACAAACCTCCGCGTATCGGAGGCACCGTCATCGTGCAGCCTGCACCGTATAAGGGTTTACCTGCACTAACAGATCCCTGTTAAATTTGTATGATGACCTGACCACCCGATGACCAGATAAGCCATGTTCCAGAAAGTCCCGGCCCGAGCCCTGACCGACAATGTCGCCGAACAACTGCTGGACAAGATCCAGAGCGGCGCCTTCTCGCGCGGGGACAAGCTGCCGACGGAAGCTGTGCTGTCCGAGGAATTCGGCGTCAGCCGCACGGTGATCCGCGAAGCGATCTCGCGGCTCAAATACGAAGGCGTGGTCGAATCGCGCCAGGGCAGCGGCGTGTTCGTGACCGAGCAGGCCGGCATCCGCCCGCTGCGAATCGACTACACCGACACCGGCACGCTGGATTCGGTCCTGCAGATCGTCGAACTGCGCCGGGCCATCGAGGCCGAAGTGGCGGCGCAGGCCGCGCGCCGCCGTACCGACGCGACCATGGTGGCCATCGACGCAGCGCTGGCCCGGCTCGATGCCGAAGTGGCCGAGGGCGGCGACGGTGTCGCCGCCGACGTGGCATTCCACCGCGCCATTGCAGCGGCCACGGGTAATCCGTATTTCCTCAAGACCCTCGAATTCCTGAGCCAGTACCTGGAAGCGGCAACGCGCGTGACGCGGACCAACGAAGCGCGCCGCGCCGACTTCACGCGCCAGGTGCGCGACGAACACCTTGCCATCGTCGCCGCGATCCGCGCGGGCGACGCGCTGGCCGCCAGCAATGCCGCGCAAAACCATATGTTCAACGCCGCCCGCCGCCTGTCCCAGCTGGGCCAGGACGAAGCGGACGACGAGCGTTCCGGCACGGCTAGCTGAACCGGCGCCGTCCTCATCGATTGACCAGTCTCACCTGCATCAGGAGTTTTCTATGTCCCGGAATATCGGCGTAATCGGCCTTGGCGCCATGGGCAACGGTGTAGCGCAGTCGCTGCTGCGCGCGGGCCTCAACGTGCATGCCTGCGACCTGCGGCCCGACGTGCTGCAGCGCTTTGCCGATGCCGGCGGCGTGCCGTGCGCCAGCCCCGCCGAACTGGGCAGCCGCTGCGATGTCGTGATCACGCTGGTGGTCAATGCCCAGCAAACCGAGGCCGTACTGTTCGGCGCCAACGGCGCCGCCACGGCGATGCGCCCGGGCACGCTCGTCATTGCCAGCGCGACGGTGCCGCCCGCCTTTGCCGAAGCCCTGGGCCGCCGTCTTGGCGAGCAAGGCATCCTGATGCTCGACGCCCCGGTGTCCGGCGGCGCCGCGCGCGCGGCCAGCGGCGAGATGACCATGATGACGTCCGGCCCCGCCGAAGCTTATTCGCTTGCCGAAGACGTTCTCGCCGCCATTTCCGGCAAGGTCTACCGCCTGGGCGACGCCCACGGTGCCGGCTCCAAGGTCAAGATCATCAACCAGCTGCTGGCCGGCGTGCATATCGCCGCCGCGGCCGAAGCCATGGCGCTGGGCCTGCGCGAAGGCGTCGACCCGGATGCGCTGTACGACGTCATCACGCACAGCGCCGGCAATTCGTGGATGTTCGAGAACCGCGTGCCGCATATCCTCTCCGGCGACTACACGCCGCTGTCGGCGGTCGACATCTTCGTCAAGGACCTCGGCATGGTGCTCGACACCGCGCGCACCAGCAGATTTCCGCTGCCGCTGTCCGCCGCCGCGCACCAGATGTTCATGATGGCCTCCACCGCCGGCCACGGCGGCGAGGACGATTCCGCCGTGATCAAGATCTTCCCCGGCATCGAACTTCCGGCCAACGCCGACAAGGCCCACTGAGGCGCAGCGCATCATGACCGCCATCCAAGCGCAAAAGCGCCCGCTGCTGGGCTGCATCGCCGACGACTTCACCGGCGCCACCGACCTGGCCAACACGCTGGTGCGCAACGGCATGCGCACGGTGCAGACCATTGGCGTCCCGGACGCCGGCGCCGTGCAAGACATGGCGCAAGCCGATGCCATCGTGGTCGCGCTCAAGTCGCGCACCATTCCCGCCGCCGACGCCGTGGCGCAATCGCTGGCCGCGCTCGACCGGCTGCGCGGACAGGGTTGCAGGCAGTTCGTCTTCAAGTATTGCTCGACGTTCGATTCAACCAGCGCCGGCAATATCGGCCCCGTCGCCGAAGCCCTGCTGGCAGCGCTCGATAGCGACTTCACCATCGCCTGCCCGGCCTTCCCCGAGAATGGCCGCACGATTTTCCGCGGCCATCTGTTCGTCGGCGATGTCCTGCTGAACGAGTCAGGCATGGAGCACCATCCGCTCACGCCAATGACCGACGCGAACCTCGTACGCGTGCTGCAGGAGCAGAGCCGGGGCAAGGTCGGCCTGCTGCGCTACGACGCCGTCGCTCGCGGTGCGAATGCGACTGCCGAACGTATTGCGGACCTTCGCGGCGATGGCGTGCGCCTCGCGATTGCCGATGCTGTGTCCGATGCCGACCTGTTCACGCTCGGACAAGCGTGCGCGGACCTGCCGCTCATCACCGGCGGCTCGGGTATCGCGCTGGGCCTGCCCGAGAACTTCCGCCGTGCGGGCCTGCTGCCGCAGCGTGGCGATGCCGCGTCGGTGCCGCGCATCGACGGCCATGGCGTCGTGCTGGCTGGCAGCGCCTCTCGCGCGACGAACGGCCAGGTTGCGCGCTGGCTCGGAGAAGGCCGCCCCGCCCTGCGCATCGATCCGCTGGCACTCGCGCGCGGCGAGGCGGTAGTCGATGCCGCGCTCGCCTTTGCGGCCGGCCGCGATGAGCCTGTGCTGATCTACGCGACCAGCAGCCACGATGAAGTCAAGGCCGTGCAAGCCGAACTCGGCGTGGAACGCGCGGGCCATCTGGTCGAACAGGCGCTGGCCGGTATCGCGGCCGGACTGCTCGCCAGCGGCACGCGCCGCTTCGTTGTCGCGGGTGGCGAGACTTCGGGCGCCGTCGTGCAGGCGCTGGGTGTGCGGGCGTTGCGCATCGGCGAGCAGATCGCGCCGGGTGTGCCTGCAACCGTCACGCTCGATGCTCAGCCGCTCGCGCTCGCCCTGAAATCCGGCAACTTCGGCGGCGAGGATTTCTTCGCGCAGGCACTCGCCCAGCTCGGAGGACAGCCATGAGCCAGGAAAGCAAGCTGCGCGAAGAGATCTGCCGCATCGGCGCGAGCCTCTTCCAGCGCGGCTATACGGTTGGCTCGGCGGGCAACATCAGCGCGCGGCTCGATGATGGATGGCTGATCACGCCGACCGACGCCTGCCTCGGCATGATGGATCCGGCAGCCGTGGCCAAGGTGTCCGGCGATGGCAACTGGGTCTCGGGCGACAAGCCGTCGAAGACGCTGACGCTGCACCGCGCCATCTATGACAACAACCGCGAGGCGAACGCCGTGGTGCATACGCACTCGACGCACCTCGTGGCATTGACGCTGGTCGGCGTGTGGGCGCCCGCCGATATCGTGCCGCCGCTCACGCCGTACTACGTCATGAAGGTCGGCCACATCCCGATGATTCCGTACCACCGCCCCGGCGATCCGGCCGTTGCGGCGCAGGTTGCCACGCTCGCCAGCAAGGTGCGCGGCGTCATGCTGGAGCGGCTCGGTCCGGTGGTGTGGGAGTCCGGCGTCTCGCGCGCGGCCTTCGCGCTGGAAGAACTGGAGGAGACCGCGAAGCTCTGGATGATGATGAAAGATGTGCCGGGCTTCGCCGCCCGCGCCGCGCTCAGCGAAAGCGCACTCACCGAACTGCGGGATACCTTCAAAGCCCGCTGGTAGCAACTTACTGATTCCCGACCCGACGCGACCCGGACGCGACTGCCGCCAGGCAGCCGCGCGGAGAACACTCGCGCCCCCAAAACCCGAACGGAGACCACCGTGACACCGAACCAACCCGCGGCCAGCGTGCCCGCCTACGACAGCCTGGGCGGCAATGCCCGGCTCGACGCCGACGCCCAGATCGAGAAACGCGCCTATCACAAGGTGTTCTGGCGCATCATGCCGTTCCTGATGCTGTGCTACGTGATCGCCTATCTCGATCGCGTCAATGTCGGCTTCGCCAAGCTGCAGATGGGCCAGGACCTGGCCTTCTCCGAGACCGTGTTCGGTCTTGGCGCCGGCCTGTTCTTCATCGGCTACTTCCTGTTCGAACTGCCCAGCAACCTGCTGATGCACAAGCTCGGCGCGCGCATCTGGATCGCGCGCATCATGATCACCTGGGGCATCGTGTCAGGGCTGTTCATGTTCGTGCAGACGCCGACCCAGTTCTACGTGATGCGCTTCCTGCTGGGCCTGGCCGAAGCGGGCTTCTATCCCGGCGTGATCCTCTACCTGACCTACTGGTACCCGGCCAACCGCCGCGCAAAGATGATCGCGCTGTTCATGTCGGGCATTCCCGTGGCCGGCATGTTCGGCAATCCGCTGTCGGGCTGGATCATGGACGCCTTCAACAACACCCATGGCCTGCGCGGCTGGCAATGGATGTTCATCATCGAAGCGCTGCCGTCCCTGCTGATCGGCGTGCTGACCGTCTTCGTGCTGCGTGATGGCATCGACAAGGCGCCGTGGCTCGACGCTGATGAAAAACGCGTGCTCAAGCGCAATGTCGAGGCAGACCAGCAGAATGCGGTCAAGGCGGCCGGCGCCGCCTCGGGCAAATCGCATGGCCACTCGCTCGGCGCCGTGTTCCGTGACAGCCGCGTCTGGTGGATGTGCCTGATCTACTTCTGCTTTGTCACCGGCCAGTATGCGCTGACGTTCTGGATGCCCACGCTGGTCAAGGCCAGTGGCGTCACCGGCAACTTCAACATCGGCCTGCTGTCGGCGATTCCGTTCCTGTGCGCGATTGTCGTCATGAACTTCCTCGGCCACAGCGCCGATGCCCGCAGCGAGCGCCGCTGGCACCTGATCGTGCCGGCACTGATGGGCGCCACGGGCTTTGCGATTGCGGCCTCGTTTGCGGACAATACGACCGTAGCCATCGCCGCGCTGTCGCTGGCCGCCGCCGGGGTGCTGACCTGCGCGCCGCTGTTCTGGTCGCTGCCAACCGCGTTCCTGTCTGGCATCGCCGCTGCTTCGGGCATCGCGGTGGTCAACTCGGTGGGCAACCTGGCCGGCTTCGTGTCGCCGTATATGGTCGGTGCGCTCAAGGACATGACGCACAGCACGCAGTTGCCGATGTACGTGCTGTCGGCGATCCTGGTGGTCGGCGCCGTGCTCGTATGGCTGACACCGGCCAAGCTGGTCAACCGCTGACCCGCCCGCATTCAAGACTCACAACCGGAAGCCAACCATGCCGCGTTTCGCCGCCAACCTTTCAATGATGTACACGGAGCATGACTTCCTGGACCGCTTTGCCGCCGCTGCGGCGGATGGCTTCCAGGCAGTCGAGTACCTGTTCCCGTACGAACACCCGGCCGCCGAACTGCGCGCGCGTCTCGACGCCCATGGCCTGGTGCAGGCGCTGTTCAACGCGCCGCCGGGGGACTGGGCCGCGGGCGAACGCGGCATTGCCGCCCTGCCCGGCCGCGAAGCGGAGTTTCGCGCCGCGTTCAGCCGCGCACTCGAATATGCCGGCGTGATCGGCAACGACCGCATCCACGTGATGGCCGGCCTGATCCCGGCCGAGGCCGACCGCTCGCGCTGCCGCGCCACTTACCGCGAAAACCTGTCCCATGCCGCCCACGCCGCCGCAGCGCAAGGCATCACCGTGCTGGTCGAGCCAATCAACACGCGCGACATGCCCGGCTATTTCCTGAACCGCCAGGACGACGGCCAGGCCATCTGCAAGGAAGTCGGCGCCGACAACCTGAAGGTGCAGTTCGACTGCTACCACTGCCAGATCGTGGAAGGCGACGTGACTAAGACACTGCAGCGCGACTTCGCGGGTATCGGCCACATCCAGATTGCCGGCGTGCCCGAGCGCCACGAGCCGGACATCGGCGAACTGAACTACCCGTACCTGTTCGACGTCATCGACAACCTGGGCTACCAGGGCTGGATCGGCTGCGAGTATCGGCCGCGCGCCGGCACCTCCGCCGGCCTGGGCTGGATCAAGCCTTACCTGAAGCGCTGAACCCACGGAGAAGCATTGCCATGAACGTACTGATTACCGGCGGCGCCGGCTTCCTCGGCCTGCAACTGGCGCGCCTGCTGCTGCGGCGCGGGACCCTCGACCTGGACGGCCGCGCCGTCGCCTTCGACCGCCTGACGCTGCTCGACGTGGTAGCGCCGCAAGGCCTGGATGATGCGCGCGTGCGCGTGGTGAGCGGCGACCTGTCGGACCCCGCCGTCCTTGCGCAAGCCATCGATGCCGACACCGGCGCCATCTTCCACCTGGCCGCCGTGGTTTCGGGCCAGGCCGAGGCCGACTTCGAGCTTGGCATGCGCGTCAACCTCGACGCCTCGCGCGCGCTGCTGGAAAACTGCCGCCTGGCCGGCCACAAGCCGCGCGTCCTGTTCACCAGCTCGGTCGCGGTCTATGGCGGCGAACTGCCACCCGTGGTACAGGACGATACGGCGCTGAACCCGCAATCGTCCTACGGCGTGCAGAAGGCCATCGGCGAATTGCTGCTGTCCGACTACAGCCGCCGCGGCTTCGTAGACGGCCGCGTGCTGCGCCTGCCGACCATCAGCGTGCGACCGGGCAAGCCCAATGCGGCGGCCTCGTCGTTTGCCAGCGGCATCATCCGCGAGCCGCTGGCGGGCGTGGAGGCCAATTGCCCCGTGGCACCGGAAACGCCGCTGTGGCTGCTATCGCCGCGCGCGGCCGTGACGGCGCTTGTCAACGGTATCGAATTGGATGGCGAGCGTCTGGGCAACCGCCGTGTGGTGAACCTGCCGGGTCTGTCGGTGACGGCAGCGGGCATGGTTGAAGCGCTGCGCCGCGTGGCGGGCGATGCAGCGGCCGACCGGGTGACGTGGCAGCGCGAGGAACGCGTCGAGAAGATTGTGGGCACGTGGCCGGCGGCGTGGAATGCGGAACGCGCGATATCGCTGGGGTTCCAGAGCGATGCGAGTTTTGATGAGGTGATCCGCGCGTATATCGAGGATGCGGGGTTGGCGAAGTAAGCCGCAACGTTTTGCTGCCCCCCGCTCGCTACTGCCAGCGCCCTCGCATCTCGCAGAAGCCGGTCCCTTCTCCCGTTAGCGGGAGAGGGAGAAACCACGGCAGCCTCACGCCGCCGGTTTCACCACCTCATACCCTTCAATAATCTCCCTCACCGTCCCCGGAATCGGCGCCGATTTCTGCGACGTCGGATCCGCGCACACATACACGATTTCGCCCGTGATCAGGTGTTCGTCCCCCCGGTACATCTCCACCCGGAACAGCATGCTCGACCGCCCCATCCGCGCCATACGGCCGCGGATTTCGAGCACATCGTCGAACCGCGCTGACGCGTGATACTCCAGCGTGGACTTGACCACGAAGATATCGACCCCATGCGCGTGCAGCACGTCTTCCGGATAGCGGATGCCGGCATCGCGCCAGTATTCGGTCACGCAGATATCGCAGTAGGTCAGGTAGTGCGCATTGAAGACGATCGACTGCGGATCGACTTCGGCCCAGCGCACGCGCAGTGGCATGCTGTGGCGGAAATCTTCTTTTGCCATCGGGCTGGTCTCCCTTGAATGGATCTCACATGGCATTCAGGCCGCCACCCCGCGTCGCATGGTTCCGGCGGGATGGCGGCCTGAGCCGTGGTGCAGGCTGGCGCCAGCGAATTTACTGCTTGGCCAGGCCCAGTTTCTCGATGATGGCCTTTTCCTTCTTCACCGTATCCGCGGCGAACTGCGAGTACTGTGCGCTGTTCATGTAGTACGGCTCCATGTCGAACTTGGCCAGCGATTCGCGGTAGTTCGGCATTTCCATGGCCTTCTTGAAGGCGTCATGCAGCTTCTGCACGATCTTCGGGTCGGTGCCCTTCGGTGCCACCAGGCCGAACGGCGAGGTCTGCACGATGCCCATGCCCAGTTCCTTCAGCGTCGGCACGTTCGGGAAGCGCGCCGAGCGCTTGTCGCCCCACGTCGACAGCAGGCGCAGCTTGCCCTGCTCCACGTACTGCGCCCACGCCGGCGTATCGGCCACCGACATCACGTGGCCGCCCAGCAGCGCCTGCATCGATTCGGAGTTGCCCTTGTACGGGATGTGCGAGAACTGCACGCCCTGCTTCATCGCCAGTTCTTCCATGGTCAGGTGCAGCGTGGTCATGGTGCCGGGCGAGCCGTAGGTCAGCTTGCCCGGATTGGCCTTGGCGTAGGCGATGTAGTCCTGCATGGTCTTGATCGGCGAATCGGCCGGGACCACCAGGCCGAACGAATAGCCGGCCAGGTTGATGATGTAGCTCAGGTCCTTGACCGGGTCCCAGTTGATCTTGGTCGTGTACGGCAGGCGATAGACCGGCATGGCGACCTGCGCCAGCGTGTAGCCGTCCGGCTGCGTCGATTGCATCATCTGGGCCGGCAGCACGCCGCCGGCACCCGGCTTGTTCTCGACGATGACGGGCTGGCCGAGGATCTTCGAGGCGTTTTCAGCGAGCACGCGGAACGGGATATCCGTGGAACCGCCGGCCGTATAGCCGATGACCAGGCGGATCGGGCGTTGCGGGAATTTCTCTGCCTGCGCTTGCGCGGGCATGGCGGCGAAACCAAGCGCGGCGGTGGCGGCGGCGAGGCCGGCGCGGGCGATGAATTGGCGGCGTTGCATTTGACGATATCTCCTTGTGCTGCAAGTCACTGCTAGAAATGATTGGATCGGGTGCCGCGCGTGCCGCGGCCCGATGCTTGCTTTTTATTGCCCGGTGCCGAAAGCGGCCCGGAGCGCCGCCACGGCATCGGCATGCGCCTGCGCCACGGCGGGGACGAAACGGCCCATCTTGAAAAAGTCGTGGATCATGCCAGCATAGTCGGCCAGCGTGACCGCCACGCCGGCCGCGCGCAATTTTTCCGCGTAGGCCACGCCCTCGTCATGCAGCGGGTCGTAGCCGGCCACGGCGATCCACGCGGGACAGCAGCCGCGCACATCGGCACCGGCGCCGCCGCCGTCGAGCGGAGCAAAGCGCCAGTCGTCGCGGCTGGATTCCTGGTCAAGGTAGTGCGAGAAAAACCACTGGATCATGTCCTCGGTGAGCAGATAGCCGTCTGCCAGAGCCCGGTGCGACGGCGTGTCCTGTCGCGCGCAGGTGCCTGGATAGATCAGCAGTTGCAGCACGGGCGCCAGGCCGCTGTCGCGCGCATGGATGGCGCAGGCCGTGGCCAGCGTGCCGCCGGCGCTGTCTCCGCCCAGCGCAATGCGCTGCGGATCCGCGCCCAGGCGGGCGGCTTCCTCGAACACCCAGTGCAGCACGTCGAAGGCATCGTTGGCCGCGGTCGGGAATCGCCATTGCGGTCCGAGGCGATAGTCGACGGACAGCACCATGCAATCGGCGCGCGACGCCAGCATGCGGCACAACGGATCGTGCGAATTCACGCTGCCCACCGTAAAACCACCGCCATGGAAATACACGAGCAACGGCAACGGCTCGGCCCAGCTCGCCTCGCGCGCCGCATACAGGCGTACCGGAATGGCATGGCCATCGCGTCCACAGATATGGAGATCCTCCACCGCGTGTACCGCGGGCGGCGAAATATCGAGGATGGGCGCACTCTTCTCGTACGCGATCTTGGCGTCTTCGACGTCCATCACATGGATGGGCGGCCGCTTGGCACGCGCGATCAGGTCGAGCAACGCTGCCACTTGCGGATCGAGTGCCACCGCCGGCATGCCGGTAACCGCGTGGCCAGCGGGCGAGGCGGGGGATGAGGTGGACGGTACAGCGGACATGGCAGACACTGGATTCGATACAGCCCTGGCGGCATCCTGGCCGGCCAAAATGTTTCCCGCTTCCCCCGGCATCGGGAGAAGTTCGAATTGTGAACGATCGTTCGATTTAAGTATCATGCCAGTGTTTCAGGAAGCGGGCAGTCCGAAATAACCCCGATGCATGAGCGCGGCGGGGGTTTTCTGGGCGATGATCGACCCATCGAACCCGTTTGGCCAGTGAATACAGGAAGCGCCCTAGAAGCGAAATTAGCGGCGGATCGCCGCAGGAGACAGCGAACCATGGCCTTTATCTATTATCTGACCCACATCCATCTCGACTTCGGCGCGGTGAGCCTGCTCAAGTCCGAATGTGAACGCATCGGTATCCGTCGGCCGCTGCTGGTGACCGACAAGGGCGTGGTCGCGGCGGGCGTGGCGCAGCGCGCGATCGATGCGATGAAAGGCCTGCCGGTGGCGGTCTTTGACGAGACCCCGTCCAACCCCACAGAGGCCATGGTGCGCAAGGCCGCACAGCAATATCGCGACGCCGGCTGCGATGGCCTGGTCGCCGTCGGCGGTGGTTCTTCGATCGACCTGGCCAAGGGCATCGCGATCCTCGCCACGCATCCGGGCGAACTGACCACCTACGCGACCATCGAAGGCGGCAGCGCGAAGATCACCGAGCGCGCCGCGCCGCTGATTGCCGTGCCCACCACTTCCGGCACGGGCAGCGAGGTGGCGCGTGGCGCCATCATCATCCTCGACGACGGGCGCAAGCTCGGCTTCCACTCCTGGCACTTGCTGCCGAAATCAGCCATCTGCGACCCGGAACTGACGCTGGGGCTGCCTGCCGGCCTGACCGCCGCGACCGGCATGGATGCGATTGCCCATTGCATCGAGACCTTCCTGGCGCCCGCCTTCAATCCGCCCGCCGACGGCATTGCACTGGACGGCCTGGAGCGCGGCTGGGGCCATATCGAGCGCGCCACCCGCGACGGCAAGGACCGCGATGCGCGGCTCAATATGATGAGCGCGTCCATGCAGGGCGCCATGGCGTTCCAGAAGGGCCTGGGCTGCGTGCATTCGCTGTCGCATCCGCTCGGCGGCCTGAAGATCGACGGCAAGACCGGCCTGCACCACGGCACGCTCAACGCGGTGGTCATGCCAGCCGTGCTGCGCTTCAATGCCGACGCCCCGACCGTGGTCCGCGACGACCGCTATGCGCGCCTGCGCCGCGCCATGCACCTGCCGGAAGACGCCGACATCGCCCAGGCCGTGCACGACATGACCGCCCGCCTGGGGCTGCCCACCGGCCTGCGCCAGATGGGTGTCACCGAGGACATGTTCGACAAGGTGATCGCGGGCGCGCTGCTCGACCACTGCCACAAGACCAATCCAAAAGAGGCCAGCGCGGAGGATTATCGGCGTATGCTTGTGGCGTCCATGTAGGCCAGCCTGGCCCTGGGCCGGTCCGGGACACTCATCCACTGGGGGAGACAGCGAATGACTGGTGAACACTTGCAGGTTGTGCATGGCGACATTACCCGGATGGAAGTCGACGCAGTCGTCAATGCGGCCAACAGCGGCCTGCTCGGCGGCGGCGGCGTGGACGGCGCCATCCACGGTGCCGGCGGACCCGCGATCATGGCGGCGTGCAAGGCCATCCGCGACACGCAGGGTGGCTGCCCGACCGGCGAGGCGGTGATCACCACCGGCGGACTGCTGCCCGCGCCGTACGTCATCCATGCGGTCGGCCCGGTCTGGCATGGCGGCAGCCGCGACGAAGACGCACAGCTGGCCAGTGCCTACCGCAACAGCATCCGGCTGGCCGCCGAACATCACCTGCGCACCATTGCCTTTCCCAATATCAGCACCGGCATCTACGGCTTTCCGCGGGAACGCGCGGCCGATATCGCCATCCGTGCGGTGCGCGAGGCCCTGGCTACCGCCAAAGGCATCGAACAGGTGACGTTCGTCTGCTTCGACGACGAGAACTACAAGCTGTACCGCGAGCGCCTGTCCTGACGACGCCTACGGCACCACGCCATCATCGGCCATGGCCACCGCGGCCTGCGCATGCAGCGCGGTGGTATCGAACACCGGCAGCGCGCTGTCCTGCGGGCCGATCAGCAGCGTGATCTCGGTGCAGCCGAGGATCACGCCCTGCGCGCCGCGCGTGCCGAGTTCGCCGATGATGCGCTGGAATTCCGCGCGCGCCGCGTCGCGAATCGTCCCATGACAGAGCTCGTCATAGATGATGTCGTGCACGATGGCGCGATCGGCTTCGTCCGGCACCAGGGTCTCGATGCCATGGCGGTCGTGCATCCGGCCGCGGTAGAAATCCTGCTCCATCGTGAAGCGCGTGCCGAGCAGCGCGACACGGCCGATGCCTGCTTCGCGCAGCGCCAGCGCGGTCGGGTCGACGATATGGACGAACGGCACCGACAACGCAGCTTCGATCGCCGGGGCCACGCGATGCATGGTGTTGGTACACAGCAGCACGAAATCGGCACCGCCGGCCTGCAACTGCCGGGCGGCCTGCTGCATCAGCACGGCAAGCTCGTCCCAGCGCCCATCGTGCTGCAGCGCCTTGATCTCCTCGAAGCACACCGTGGCCATGACGCTGCGCGCATTGCGATGCCCGCCCAGCCGGGCTTTCATGCCCTGGTTGATGAGACGGTAGTATTCGGCGGACGATTCCCAGCTCATGCCGCCGATCAGCCCGATAGTCTTCATTGCCTGCTCCGTGTGGCGCATGGGGGCTGCGCGTTGTCGACGAGGCAATCTACCACCCGGATCTGCCGGCAGACAGGGACAGTTTTCGCGCGGGCGACCCGGCCAGTTATGGCCGGGCAACCATCCCAACTGCACGGCAAGACTGCGTTTTCCGCTACTTCAGCGCGCTGCGTATCAACCGGTTGACCAGCTCCGGCTGCTCGTGCACTACCCAGTGCGTGCCGTCCGGAATGCGCTCCAGCCGCATGTCCGGCACGAACTGGTCGAGGCCATCGAGCAGCGATTTCGGCAGTGCGCGGTCGCGCTCGCCCCAGATCACGAAGGTTGGCACGCGCACCACGAACGCCGCCGGATCGAGCCGCGAGATGTCCGGCGGCGGCTCGCCGGGCCCGGGCGGATGCATCGGAGAAGCGCGGTAGTAATTGACGCCGCCCGACAGCGAATGCGATTCGCCCTCGCCCGGCTGCGCCCATGCGGCCAGGTATTTCTCGCGCGTTTCGCCGCTGAACCACGGCGCGGGTTGCTCGCCACCCGCCTTGAGCATGTTCTCCAGCATCGCGAAACCATTGGCGGCCAGGATTTCTTCCGAGCCCGGGCGGCGTAGCCAGTTCATATAGGCCGAGGCCGCCTGCTGCTGCGGATCAGTTGCCAGCGCTTTGGCGAACAGGTACGGATGCGGCGAATTAATGATCACCAGTTGCTCGACCAGTTGCGGGAACTGGATGGCAAGGTTCCAGCAGATCGCCCCGCCCCAGTCGTGGGCCACGACGATGCAGCGTTCGTAGCCGAGCACGGAGACGAACTGCACCAGGTCCTCGACGATATGGCGCGGGCGGTAAGCGTCGACGGCCTCGGGCTTGCTCGACAGGTTGAAGCCGCGCAGGTCCGGCGCCACCGCAAAGTGGGTGCGGCCGAATTCGGCAAGCTGGGCTTCCCACTCGAACCAGAACTCCGGGAAGCCATGCACGAACAGCATCAGCGGCTTGCCGCGCTCCCCGGCGCTGGCATAGTGCAGGCGCGTGCCGTTGGGCAGGCTGGCAAACTGCAGATGGCGGATTACGGCGGGGGCGGTCATGGCGTTCTCCATGCGCGGGCCTCGTCTGGTTTGTTGCGTTGCGTCAGCCGCGCAGCGCGGCAACCAGGCCGGCGCGCACCTCGGGCTTGTCCGCGAACGGATCGCCCGGATTGCGCTGGCCGATGATGTCCTCGAAACGTTGCTGCACGGGTGCGAGGGCCTGCGGGTGCGAATAAATATAGAAGCTTTCGTCGCGGATGGCATCGAAGGTCTTGCGCGCCACGTCCTCGGCCGTGACCTTGCCGGAAGTGACCGCCTTGTCCGTCAACGCCTGCGACACCATCTGCGAACGCGTGGGCGGCGCGTCGTTCGCCAGATCGGTGGGCCGGTTGCGCTGTGACTGGTTGATGCCGGTCGGCACGAAGTACGGGCACAGCACCGAGCAGCGCACCTGCTCGGTGACGAGCCCGAGGTCCTGGTAAAGCGTTTCGGTCAACGTGACCACGGCATGCTTGGACACGTTGTAGACGCCCATCGCCGGAGGACTCAGCATGCCCGCCATCGACGCCGTGTTGACAATGTGCGCCTGGTACGCGGGATCTTTCGCCGCGGCGGCCAGCATCAGCGGCGTGAAGATGCGCACACCGTGGATCACGCCGTACAGGTTCACGCCCAGCACCCACTCCCAGTCCTTCAGCGAGTTTTCCCACAGCAGGCCGCCCGCGCCGACGCCGGCGTTATTGAACAGCACGTTGACCTGACCGAAGCGCTCCATGGCCGCGTCGGCCAGCGCCTGCACCTGTTCACCGCGCGAGACATCGGTGCGCACGCCGATCACCTCGGCACCTTGCGCCTTCAGTTCGGCCACGGCGGCATCCAGCGCATCCTGCTGCACATCGGCCAGCACCAGCTTCATGCCGAGCGCCGCGCCCGTGCGCGCAAATTCCTTGCCAAAGCCCGAAGCGCCACCCGTGATGACGGCTACCCTGCCTTCGAATTGCTTCATGTTCTAGTCCCCTCTCGCTGTGGTTTGCCTTATGTTCCGGTCGGTCAGTACCGCCTTGCATGCGGCATGGAGGTCATCGTGTCAGTCCAGCAGGTCGGGCTGCTCTTTGACGATACGGGCATACAGCGGCTGGAACTGGAACCAGCCTGCCTGCGCGGTACCGACGATCGAATAAGCCTGGCGTGCGGCAGCATCGGAAATGACTTTGAGCGGCGCATTGGTACGCGCGGCAGCCGCCTCGGCCAGCAGTTGCACCTGGCACGAACGCTCCATCGTTATGAACCACCACGCGGCCTCGTCGACCGTCTTGCCCACCGTCAGCAGCCCGTGGTTCTGCAGGATGGCGGCCTTGTTCGATCCCAGCGCATTGGCGATGCGCTGGCCTTCGTCCAGCTCCACCACCACGCCGCCGAAGTCGTCATAGAGAGCGTGGTCGTTGTAGAACGCGCAGACATCCTGTGTGAGCGGATCGAGCGGACGGCCCAGCGTGGACCAGGCGCGGCCATAGGTGCTATGCGAATGCGCTGCGGCCACGGCATCGGAACGGGTCTGGTGGACGCGCGAATGAATCGCGAACGCCGCCGCATTGACCGGATAGTCGCCCTCGACCACGTTGCCGTGATGGTCGCAGCGGATCAGGTTCGACACCGTCACCTGGCTGAAATGCACGCCGAACGGATTGACCCAGAAGGTATCGGTGAACTCGGGGTCGCGCGCGGTGATGTGGCCGGCCACGCCCTCGTCGAAACCGAATTTGGAGAACAACCGGAAGGCTGCGGCGAGGCGCTGCTTGCGGTGCAGGCGTTCCTGCGCCGGCGTGTCGAACTGCGGCAGGCGCGGCAGGTTTCGATAGCGTGCCTTGACCTCTTCTGACAGGCCAGCGCCGATCTCGTCGTCGGGTGCTGGCCGGGCTTGCGGTGCGTTCATGGCTGTCTCCTGTGGTTGTCGTTCTATGCAGGCCAGCCGGCCGCGCAGGGCCGACCGCGCCCTTGCCGCTTACACCAGCTTGACCAGCTGCTTGCCGAAGTTCTTGCCCTTGAGCAGGCCCATGAACGCTTCCGGCGCGCTTTCCAGTCCCTGTGCGACCGATTCGCGGAACTTGATCTTGCCCTGCGCAACGGCCGTGCCCAGCTCCTTCAGCGCCTGCGGCCACACTTCCATGTGCTCGGAGACGATGAACCCTTCGACGGTCAGGCGCGACACCAGGATCAGTTGCGGGTTCTTCAGCGGCAGCGGCTGGCCGTCATAGCCCGCGATCATGCCGCACATGGCGATGCGGCCGAACGCATTCATGCGCGTCAGCACCGCGTCGAGGATGTCGCCGCCGACGTTCTCGAAGTAGCCGTCAATGCCGTCGGGCGTGGCCGCCTTGAGCATCGTGTAAAGCTCCTTCGCATCCTTGGCCGCCTTGTAGTCGATACACGCGTCGAAGCCGAGTTCGTTGACCACGTAGTCGCACTTGTCCTTGCCGCCCGCGAAACCCACGGCTCGGCAGCCGGCCAGCTTGGCCAACTGCCCGACCACGCTGCCGACCGCGCCCGACGCGGCGCTGACCACCACGGTCTGGCCGGCCTTGGGCTGGATGATCTTGTTCAGCCCGTACCACGCCGTCACGCCCGGCATGCCGACCGAGCCGAGGTAAGCCGACAGCGGCAGATGCGTGGTATCGACCGGCTGCATGCCGGTGCCATCGCTCACCCCCATCTCCTGCCAGCCGAACATGCCGACGACTTTGTCGCCGACCTTGTACTTTGCGTTCTTGCTGGCGACGACTTCGCCAACCGTGCCACCGATCATCACTTCATTCAGCGGCTGGGGCACGGCGTAGGACTTGCTCTCGTTCATGCGGCCGCGCATGTACGGGTCCAGCGACAGGTAGTGGTTGCGCACCAGCACCTGGCCGTCGGCAAGCTGCGGCACGGGCACTTCTTCGAGCCGGAAGTTGGCGGGCGTCACCGCGCCTTCGGGACGCGATGCGAGAACGATGCGCTTGAATGTGTTCGACATGGTCGGTTCCTTCCAATGGGAGTTGGAAAACTGCGGGCTGCAGGACACTGCGTGGCTGCGATGCGGGAGCGGCGAATCCGCTCCCTTGTGTTTGCTGTGCCGGCGTTCAGCCGTCGGCGCCGGTATCCGTTGCGCCCGGACGCTGCGGAGGCATGCGCCGGATGTACTTGAACGTGCCCGAGCTGCGCGCCACGGTCTTGCCGTCGGCGTCGACGATCTCCGCCTCGCAGAAGACCATGGTGGTGGTGCGGTGCACGGTGGTGCCGCGCGCGGTCAGATGGCCGCGCCCCGGCGCCATGAAGCTGGTCTTCATCTCGATAGTGACCACGCCGCGGCCGTCGGCATCGCTGCTGCGGCCGGCCACTGCCATGGCCACGTCGAGAAGGGTCATGATCACGCCGCCGTGGGCCATGTCCCAGCTGTTCTCGTGGCGCTTCTCGATCGGCAGCGAGATCTCGCTGCGTCCGCCTTCCGCCAGGCTGCAAGTCACGCCGAGATCGGCAAGGAAAGGAATATGGCTCAGTGAGCCGGTGTACTGGTTCATGGCAATGCGATTTGGTGTGGGGGATGGTGTGGTGCCGAAGACAGATGATGCCGCCGGCACCGGTTCCGCATTATTGCCGCAAACTCCGACTATCGTTAGGACCGTGCACCGATAGCCGTCAGACCGCGCTGACGCCGCCGTCCACCGCCAGCACCTGGCCGGTGATGTGCTTGCCCGCGTCGCTGGCAAACAGCAGCGCGGCACCCTTCAGGTCCTCGTCATCGCCCAGGCGATGCAGCGGCACGCCCGCGCACATGGCATCGACGCCCATGCGATCGAGCGAGCCCTTGGTCATCTTCGACGGAAAAAAGCCCGGCGCAAGCGCGTTGACGGTGATGTTGTGCTCGCCCCATTCGCCTGCCAGCGTGCGCGTGAAGTTGATCACGGCACCCTTCGAGGTGTTGTAGGCAATGGTCTCCATCGAGCCCGGCGGGTTGCCCGCAAGTCCGGCGATCGACGCAACGTTGATGATGCGGCCATGGCGGCGCGGAATCATTGACAGCTTGCCGATGCGCTGGCTCAGCAGGAACAGGCCGCGGATGTTCAGGTTCATCACCTTGTCCCAGGCCTCGACCGGATAGTCTTCAGCGGGAGCGCCCCAGGTCGCGCCGGCGTTGTTGACGAGGATGTCGACGTGGCCCAGTCTGGCCAGCGCCTCATCGGCCAGGCGCACAATGTCCGCCTCCTGCGCGCCGTCGGCGGCGATCCAGTCGGCCTCGATGCCGCGCGATTTCAGATGCGCCTGCGCGGCCTGCAGTTCGTCGGCCTTGCGCGCGGACAGCACCACGCGCGCGCCCTGCTCGCCGAGCGCTTCGGCGATCTGCAGGCCAAGCCCGCGCGAACCGCCGGTGATCAGCGCGGTACGGCCCTTCAGGTCAAACAGTTGCTGGATGGTACGCATGATTCGGTTCCTTGATGATTCTTGATGTCGGGGAGTGGAGGAGCCAGTCAGAACCAGGCGTCCTGCATGTCCAGCGTGGTGCGGTCCAGCGTGGCCAGCAGGTCGAGTTGCGGACCCACCTTCGGCAGTTCCCAACGCGAGAAGTACGCGGCCGCGGCCAGCTTGCCGCGATAGAACATCTCGTCTTCGCCGCTGGCGCCGCGTGCCAGCGCATCCTGCGCCACCAGTGCCTGCTCCAGCCAGATCCACGCCACCACCACGTGGCCGAAGGCCTCGAGGTAGAGGCTGGCGTTGGCCAGCGTCACGTTGGCATCCCCCGCGCTCCAGAGGACCTTGGTGACCTCCGACAGGCGCGTGGCAGCAGCGCCCAGGGCACGGGCTTCGCCGGCCAGTTCCTTGTCGCCGGTGGACAACGCGCGCTCGCAAGTGGCCTGCACGCGCTCGCCCAGCAGCCGGAACGCGGCGCCATCCTTCATCACCACCTTGCGGCCCAGCAGGTCCAGGCCCTGGATGCCATGCGTGCCTTCGTGGATCGGGTTCAGGCGGTTGTCGCGGTAGAACTGCTCGACGTTGTATTCGCGGGTATAGCCGTAGCCGCCATGCACCTGGATCGCCAGGTTATTGGCTTCCAGGCACCACTGCGACGGCCAGCTCTTGGCGATCGGCGTCAGGATGTCCAGCAGCAGCGACAGCCGCGCGTGCGATGGCGCATCGCCGGCGGTGGCCGCGGCGCGTTCTTCGTCGACGAGCTTCGCGCAATACAGGTTCAGCGCCAGGCCGCCTTCGACGTAGCTCTTCTGCGCCAGCAGCATGCGGCGGATATCGGCGTGCTCGACCAGCTTCACCTGCGGGCTGGCGGGATCCTTGCCGCCGGGGCCGACCGGGCGGCCCTGCGGACGGTTGCGCGCATAGTCCAGCGCATGCAGGTAGCCGGTATAGCCGAGCATCACGGCGCCCAGGCCCACGCCGATGCGTGCCTCGTTCATCATGTGGAACATGCAGGCCAGGCCCTTGCCGGCCTCGCCGACCAGGTAGCCGATCGCACCGGCCTTGCCGCCTGGCCGGTGCTTCATGCCCTCGCCGAAGTTCAGCAGGCAATTGGTGGTGCCGCGATAGCCCATCTTGTGGTTCAGCCCGGCGAGCACCACGTCGTTGTGCTCGCCGAGCGAGCCATCGGCGTTGACGAGGTACTTGGGCACGATGAACAGCGAGATCCCCTTCACGCCCGGCACGAGCTTGCCGTCCGGGCCCGGAATCTTGGCCAGCACCAGGTGGACGATATTCTCCGACAGCTCGTGCTCGCCTGCCGAGATCCACATCTTGTTGCCGCGCAGCCGGTACTGCGCGCCCAGCGGCGATTCACCTTCGTATTCGGCGCGCGTCGTCACGTCGGACAGCGATGAACCCGCCTGCGGCTCCGACAGGCACATGGTGCCGAAAAAGCGGCCTTCCATCTCTGGCTTGACGAAGGTGTCGATCTGCGCGGGCGTGCCGTGCGTCAGCAGCAGGTTGGCGTTGCCGATGGTCAGGAACGGGTAGGAACTCGTGCCGACGTTGGCGGCCTTGAAGTAGGCGAAGCCGGCCTTCTCGACCAGCACGGGCAGCTGCATGCCGCCCAGTTCATAGTCCTGCCCGGCGGCCATCAGGCCAGCCTCGCAGAAGGCCTTCAGGGCGGTGCCGACTTCGGGAATGATGGTGACGGTCTCGCCATCGAATTCCGGTTCGTGCTGGTCGTTCTTCTTGTTGTGCGGCGCGAACAGGTCGGTGGCGATTTTTTCGCAGGTATCCAGCGCCGCGTCGAAGGTCTCGCGCGAGTGGTCGGCATAGCGCGGAATCTGGCTCAGTTCTTCGGCCTTGAGCCACTCGTACAGGACGAAATTCAGGTCACGGCGGGAAAGGATCAGCGACATGGTGTCTCCGTGCGGCACTGCTTGGCGTGCCGCGAATTCTTTTGTCTTGCTGGTGTGCCCCGGGGCTGCCAGACAGCCCTACTGGAAGGGAATGACTTCGGAGCGATATTGCGCCAGCTGTAACGGCTGGCCCGGAATGGCTGCAAGCGTGCTCCCTCTCCCGCAAGCGGGAGAGGGAGCAAACAAGCGGTCCGCCTTTACAGCACTTCGAACAGACCCGCCGCGCCCTGGCCGCCGCCGATGCACATCGTCACCACCACGTACTTCACGCCGCGGCGCTTGCCTTCGATCAGCGCATGGCCGACCAGGCGCGCACCCGACACGCCGTACGGATGGCCCACGGCGATGGCACCGCCGTTCACGTTCAGGCGATCCATCGGAATGCCAAGCTTGTCGGCGCAATACAGCACCTGCACGGCAAACGCTTCATTCAGCTCCCACAGGCCGATGTCGTCGACCTTCAGGCCGGCCTTCTTCAGCAGCTTGGGCACCGCGAACACCGGGCCAATCCCCATTTCATCGGGCTCGCAACCGGCCACGGCAAAGCCGCGGAACACGCCCAGCGGCTGCAGGCCCTTGGCGGCCGCGACGCGTGCGTTCATCACCACGGCTGCCGAAGCACCGTCCGAGAACTGCGAAGCATTGCCGGCTGTAACCACGCCACCCGGCACCGCGGTGCGGATCTTAGACACGGCTTCCAGCGTCGTGTCACCGCGGATACCTTCGTCGCGGTCCAGCGTCACTTCCTTCGTGACCAGCTGGCCCGTGGACTTGTCGGCCACCCCAGCAAGCACCGTGATCGGCACGATCTCGTCCTTGAACTTGCCGGCTTCCTGGGCGGCGGCGGCGCGCTGCTGGCTGCGCACGCCGTACTCGTCCTGGCGATCCTTCGAGATGTTGTAGCGCTTGGCCACGTTCTCGGCGGTCTGGAGCATGTTCCAGTAGATTTCGGGCTTGTTCTTGACCAGCCACGGGTCGGCGATCATGTGGCGGTTCATCTCGGACTGCACGCACGAGATGCTTTCCACGCCGCCGGCCACGAAGATGTCGCCTTCATCGGCAATCACGCGCTGCGCGGCCATGGCGATGGTCTGCAGGCCGGACGAGCAGAAGCGGTTCACGGTCGCACCCGGCACGGTGACCGGGCAACCGGCGCGCAGAGCGATCTGGCGTGCGATGTTGGAGCCGGTTGCGCCTTCGGGGTTGGCACAGCCCATCAGCACGTCTTCAACTTCGCCGGCTTCGATCTTTGCACGTGCAATGGCGTGCTCGACGGCGTGGCCGCCCAGCGTGGCGCCATGGGTCATGTTGAACGCGCCCTTCCAGCTCTTGGCCAGCCCGGTGCGGGCGGTGGATACGATGACTGCCTCGTTCATGTCTTGCTCCTCGGAATCTTGGTGTCTTTCAGTTCGGTTGGTTCGGTTCAGCCTTTGGCTTGCAGCAAGTCGGCAGACTGGATACGCCTCACGCCCGCGGCGGCGAGGTCTTGCCACGCCTGTGCCAGCGACCCGTTCAGGTCGATGGCGCGGCAGGCGTCCTCGGTCAGCACGGCTTCAAAGCCTGCGGCGCGCGCATCGAGCGCGCTCCACGCCACGCAGTAGTCGGTCGCCAGTCCGGCCAGGAACACGCGCTTGACGCCGTGCTCGCGCAGATAGCCGGCCAGTCCGGTGCGCGTGCTGCGGTCCGCCTCCAGGAAGGCGGAGTAGCTGTCCACGCCCGCATGATGGCCCTTGCGGATCACCAGCCGGGCATTGGGCACATCGAGCGCGGCATGGAAAGCCGCGCCCGCCGTGCCTTGCACGCAGTGGACCGGCCACAGCACCTGCTGGCCGTACGGCAACGCCAGCATCTGGAACGGCTGGGTCCCCGCATGGTTGGCGGCAAACGAGACATGGTCCGCCGGGTGCCAGTCCTGCGTCAGCACCACGTGCGAAAACATGCGCGCCAGCTGGTTGACGACAGGAACGATTTCGTCGCCACGCGGCACGGCAAGCGCGCCGCCGGGCATGAAGTCGTTCTGCACGTCGACCACCAGCAGGCAGTCATCCGGACCGGGTCTCATGTTCACCTTTGCCTTCGCTTTCGCCTTCCTTCTGCCTTGCTGCGGCCCGGGCCTCAGTCGTTGAAGCCCTTGCCTTCGTCCGCCAGCTTCTGCAGCAGCGGTGCGACTTGCCAGGCTTCGCCGTGGTAGCCCTTGGCGTACTTCTTCATCGCCAGCGCCACGTTGTAGAGGCCAACCTGGTCGGCGTAAAGCATCGGGCCGCCGCGGAACAGCGGGAAGCCGTAGCCGGTCAGGTACACCATGTCGATATCCGAGGCCTTCGACGCAATGCCCTCTTCGAGGATCTTGGCGCCTTCGTTGACCAGCGCGAACACCAGGCGCTCGACGATCTCCTCGTCGGAGATCTTGCGGCGCGTGATGCCGAGGTCCTTCGAATGCTGCACGATCATGTCGTTGACCTGCTGATTCGGGTACGGCTTGCGGTCGCCCGCCTTGTAGTCGTACCAGCCCGCGCCGGTCTTCTGGCCGTAACGGCCCATTTCGCACAGCAAGTCGGCGGTCTTCGAGTACTGGATGTCCGGTTTATCCACGGCGCGGCGCTTGCGGATGGCCCAGCCGATATCGTTGCCGGCCAGGTCGCCCATGCGGAAAGGACCCATGGCAAAACCGAACTTCTCGATGGCCTTGTCCACTTGCTCCGGCAATGCGCCTTCGTCCAGCAGGTAGCCGGCCTGGCGGCTGTACTGCTCGATCATGCGGTTGCCGATAAAGCCGTCGCACACGCCCGACACCACGGCGGTCTTCTTGATCTTCTTGCCGATCGCCATCACGGTGGCCAGCACATCCTTGCCGGTCTTCGCGCCGCGCACGACTTCGAGCAACTTCATCACGTTGGCCGGGCTGAAGAAGTGCATGCCGACCACGTCCTGCGGACGCTTGGTGAAGGATGCGATCTTGTCCACGTCCAGCGTCGAGGTATTCGAAGCCAGGATCGCGCCCGGCTTCATCACTTCGTCCAGCTTCTTGAAGACGACTTCCTTGACGCCCATCTCTTCGAACACGGCCTCGATGACCATGTCGGCGTCCTTGATGTCGTCATAGGACAGCGTGGTCGACAGCAGGCCCATGCGCTGCTCGACCTTTTCCTGGGTCAGCTTGCCCTTCTTGGCGCTGTTCTCGTAGTTCTTGCGGATGACGCCCACGCCGCGGTCCAGCGCTTCCTGCTTGGTTTCCAGGATCGTGACCGGAATGCCAGCGTTCAGGAAGTTCATGCTGATGCCGCCACCCATGGTGCCGGCGCCGATCACGGCGATCTTCTCGATCTTGCGCACCGGCGTGTCCGACGGCACGTCGGGGATCTTGCTGGCGGCGCGTTCACCGAAGAAAGCATGGCGCAGCGCGCGCGATTCCGGCGTGGTCACCAGGTACAGGAAGCCATCGCGCTCTTCCTTCAGGCCCTGCTCGAACGGCTTGATCGAGCCGGCCACCGCTTCCAGGCACTTCAGCGGCGCCGGGAAGTTCTTGGCCATCGCAGCCACGGTGGTCTTGGCGAAGCCGAGGAAGCCTTCGGCGTTCTCGTGGCGGACCTTGAGATCGCGCACCTTCGGGTACGGGCCGGGCGCGGCGGCAACGTTCTGTGCAAACTTGACGGCGGCGGGCAGCACGTCACCGTCCACAATCTCGTCGAACAGCTTGGTGCCGGCAAACTTCTCGGACGGCACGGCGGTACCCGACACGATCATGTTCGCGGCCGCTTCCAGGCCGATCACGCGCGGCAGGCGCTGCGTGCCGCCGGCGCCGGGCAGCAGGCCCAGCTTCACTTCCGGCAGCGCAATCTGCGCGCCCTTCGACGCCACGCGATAGTTGCAGCCCAGCGCCAGCTCCAGGCCACCGCCCATTGCCACCGAATGGACCGCTGCCACCACCGGCTTGGACGAGCCTTCGAGCACGCGGATCACCGAATGCAGCGTCGGCTCCTGCGTGGCCTTGGGGGTATTGAATTCGCGGATATCGGCGCCACCCGAGAATGCCTTGCCGGCGCCGGTGATGACGATGGCCTTGACGGCCGCATCGTCCAGCGCACGGGTCATGCCATCGACGATGCCAAGCCGGGTGCTGTGACCCAGGCCGTTGACAGGGGGATTGTCGAGCGTGATGACGGCTACGCCGTCCTGAACCTGATACTGCGCTGTCATGCTGGTTCCTTTGGTGTCTTGGGTTGTCTCGGGATTCGAATTCTCGAATATGTCTTCGTGCTGCACTGCCGGCCTGTCCCGGCCGTCGGACTGCCGCGGCCGGAGCCGCGACCGAAGGGTAAACCCTCCGCATTCCCGCGCCCGACAAGCGTTTCAGCCGACGGGCGAAACACAGCATACACAAAATAGCACGGTCGTTCAATTTTAATTTTCCGGCTATTTCGCTACCATGCGCGGGCTTTATTTCCGCCCTTCGCCGCGTGCATGGGCCCACGGCCCCGCACCCGGATAAACCCTTGTCCAGCCAAGCGTTTGCGGAAAAACCCATGGCGCCCGCCGCACTTTCGCGAAGTCAACGCTGCGGATCAAGGCCAGTATGCGACTTAATTTGAGCTCGGCGGACGATTCCCAAAAAAGACAGGTTAGACTCCCGGCTTTTCATTTTTCCGCCCCGGATCTCCAGAAGAGGTCCGGGCAGGCGAAGTTCCAGCGACCCTGATGTCTTCCCACTCCCACCCTCATCCGCACCAGCACCCGGTCGTCGAGCATGACGATCTCCAGCGCAAGCTCAAGGCGCGCCATCTCACCATGATCGCCATCGGCGGCGCCGTGGGCACGGGGCTGTTCGTCGCCTCGGGTGCTTCCATCGCGCAGGCCGGCCCTGGTGGCGCGCTGCTGATGTATGCACTGCTCGGCTTCATGGTGTACTGCCTGATGACCAGCCTGGGCGAACTGGCCGTCCACATGCCGGTGGCCGGCTCCTTCGTCACCTACAGTGCGCTCTATGTCGACGAAGGCTTCGGTTTTGCGCTCGGCTGGAACTACTGGTTCAGCCTGGCCGTGACCATTGCCGTGGAGCTCACGGCGGCGCAGCTGGTGATGCAGTTCTGGTTTCCCGGCATGCCGGGCTTAGCCTGGAGTGCGGGCTTCCTGCTGCTGATGTTCGCGCTCAACGCGTTCTCGGTGCGCGGCTTCGGCGAGGCCGAGTACTGGTTCGCGCTGATCAAGGTGATCACGGTGATCGTGTTCCTGTTCGTGGGCCTGCTGATGATCTTCGGCATCATGAAGGGCGGGCCGCAATCGGGCTGGCACAACTTCACCCTCGGCGACGCGCCGTTCGTCGGCGGCATACCGGCCATGATCGGCGTGGCGATGATTGCGGGCTTCTCGTTCCAGGGCACCGAGACGGTCGGCGTGGCCGCCGGCGAGGCGGAGAACCCGGCCCAGACCATCCCGCGCGCGATCCGGCAGACCTTCTGGCGCATCTGCTGTTCTATGTGATCGCGATCCTGATCATCGGCGTGCTGATTCCCTATACCGATCCGAACCTGCTGCGCAATGACGTGACCGACGTCGGCGTGAGTCCGTTCGCGCTGGTATTCCGCCACGCCGGGCTGGCCTTCGCCGCCGGCCTGATGAATGCCGTGGTGCTGACCGCGCTGCTGTCGGCCGGCACGTCGAGCATGTATGTCTCCACGCGCATTCTGTACGGCCTGGCCGTCAGCGGACGCGCGCCGCGCTGGCTCGGCAAGCTGACCGTGAACGGCGTGCCGTTCAATGCGCTGGTGGTCACCACGGCTATTGGCGCGCTGTGCTTCTTCAGCTCGCTGTTCGGCGACAAGGCGGTCTACCTGTGGCTGCTCAATACGTCGGCGATGACGGGCTTCTTCGCGTGGTTCGGCATCGCCCTCAGCCACTACCGCTTCCGCCGCGGGCTGGTCTACCAGGGCTATGACGTCAACGCGCTGGCTTATCGCTCGCCGCTGTATCCGTTCGGCCCGCTCTTCGCAGGCGTGCTTTGCCTCGTGATCGTGGCCGGGCAGAACTATCAGGCCTTCGCGGACATTCCCAACCGCTGGCCCGAGATCATCGCCACCTATATCGGCGTGCCGGTGTTCCTGGCGCTGTGGCTCGGTTACCGTATCGTCAGGAAGACGCGGCTGATCGACTATGAGGATATGCCGTTCGAGCTGCCGAAGACGGCGAAAGTCGCGGCCAGCCAAGCTGCACAAGCGGGATATCCGGTCGCGTCCGGTGGTGAGCCGGACGTGACCTGAGCCTCTACACCTCCAGCCACTCCTTGCGCACCTGCGCATTGGCCTTCAGTTCGGTCGGCGTGCCTTCGAACACGATGTGCCCATGGCCCATCACGTACACCCGCTGCGAGATATCGAGCGCGATGGCCAGCTTCTGTTCGATCAGCAGCACCGACACGCCCCGCTCCTTCAGCGTCTTGAGGTAGTCACCCACCAGCGTCACGATCATCGGCGCCAGGCCTTCGGTCGGCTCGTCGATCAGGATCAGGTCAGGATCGCCCATCAGCGTGCGGCACAGGGTCAGCATCTGCTGCTCGCCGCCTGACAGCACGCCCGCCGCGGTATTCTCGCGCTCCTTCAGGCGCGGGAACATCGCGAACATATCTTGGATAGACCAGCGTGGCTTTGCCTGGCGCGGATTGCGCTTCTCGCCGAGCAGCAGGTTCTGCCGCACTGTCAGCGTCGGGAAGATGTCGCGATTCTCCGGCACGTAGCCGATGCCGAGATGGGCGATCTCGAAGGTGCGGCGGCCCAGGATTTCCTCGTCGCGAAAACGCACCGAGCCCTCGGCCTTCACCATGCCGAGGATGGCCTTGGCCATGGTCGAGCGCCCCACGCCATTGCGCCCGAGCAGCGCAACGATCTCGCCTTCATCGATATGCGCGTCCACGCCGTGGAGGATATGGCTCTTGCCGTAGTAGGCGTGCAGCCCGGTAACGTCCAGCATGCGCTTTGCCATCAGTGCGCTCCTTCGGTGGCGCCTTCATCCAGCGTGGTACCCAGGTAAGCCTCCTTGACCTTGCGGTTGTTGCGGATGGCCTGCGGCGTATCGGTGGCGATCACCTCGCCGTAGACCAGCACCGAGATGCGGTCGGCCAGTCCGAACACCACGCTCATGTCATGCTCGACCATCACCAGCGTCTTGCCCGCGGTGACCTTGCGGATCAGCTCGACGGCATGGTCCGATTCCGAGCGGCTCATGCCGGCCGTGGGTTCATCGAGCAGGATCACGTCGGCGCCACCGGCGATGGTGATGCCGATTTCCAGCGCGCGCTGCTCCGCATAGGTCAGCAGCCCCGCCTGCGACTCCCGCCGGTGCTGCATGCCGATCAGCTCCAGCACTTCGTCGGCGCGCTCGCGCGCGTCGCGCAGCGCCGACAGGCGGTGCCAGAACGAGTACTTGTAGCCGAGCGACCAGAGCACCGCGCAGCGCAGGTTCTCGAACACCGACAGGCGGTGGAAGATATTGGTGATCTGGAAGCTGCGCGACAGCCCCATGCGGTTGATGGCGAACGGCTGCAGTCCGCCGATTTCCTGTCCGTTCAGCCGCACCGAGCCGGTAGTCGGCGCGAAGCGCCCGGAGATCAGGTTGAACGTGGTCGACTTGCCGGCGCCGTTGGGCCCGATCAGCGCGTGGCGCTCGCCCTTGGGAACGGACAGGTTCACGCCGCGGATGATCTCCGTCTGGCCGAATTTCTTGCGCACATCGGTCAGTTCCAGTGCCGCTGTCATGCCCTGCCTCCCGCGATTTCGCCTTGCACCTTGTCCCACGCGGCGCGCACGCGCGCTACCGCCATGCGCCATGCCAGCAGCCCGGCCACCCACAGCACGGCGGCGACCGCCCACGGTATCGGCGTGGCCGCATCGAAGCCGATGCCGAACAGCGACATGCCGGTCCCGTTGGCGCTGTCGACCTGGACCTTGTAGACCAGTTCGACGGTCAGGATCATGGCCGCCAGCAGCACCACGCCCGCTGCCGCTGCGCGGCCATAGGACGGCAGCATCTGCCTGAACTTGCCCTTCGCCAGCAGCGGCATCTGCATCAGCAGCAGGCTGGCAATGCCGCCCGGCACGAACATCACCATCAGCACGAAGAACAGGCCCAGGTACAGCAGCCACGCCTTGGTCAGGTCCGACAGCGCGACCGCGAACAGCATGAAGACCACCGCGCCGATGATCGGCCCGAAGAACACGCCGGCGCCGCCGATAAACGCCGCCAGCAGCACGCCGCCAGAGCGCACCGCGCTGACGTTCTCTGCCGAGACGATCTCGAAGTTGATGGCCGACAGCGCGCCCGAGATGCCCGCAAAGAACGCCGACAGGATCAGCACCAGATAGCGCACGCGCTGCGTGTTGTAGCCAATGAACTCAACGCGCTCGGGGTTGTCGCGCACCGCGTTGGCGATGCGGCCCAGCGGCGTCTGCGTCCACGCATACATCGCCACCATCGACACCAGGCACCACGCGGCAATCAGGTAGTACACCTGGCGCCCGGGACCGAAGGTGATGCCGAGGAACGGGTCGCCCACCACGCGGTTGGTCGAGATGCCGCCTTCGCCGCCGAAGAACTCGGGGAACATCAGCGAACTGGCGAACACCATCTCGCCGATGCCCATGGTGATCATGGCGAATGTGGTGCCCGACTTCTTCGTGGTCACGTAGCCGAACAGCACGCCGAAGAAGGCGCCGGCCACGCCGCCCACAAGGGGCAGCATCGACACTGGCAGCCACACCTTGCCCGCGCCGATCATATTGAGCACGTGCACGGCAATGAAGGCGCCCAGGCCCGAATACACCGCGTGCCCGAACGACAGCATGCCGGTCTGGCCCAGCAGCATGTTGTAGGACAGCGCGAAGATAATCATGATGCCCATCTGGGACATCAGCGTGATCGCAAACCCGCCGGTGAAGATCAGCGGCAGCACCAGCATCACCAGCACGGTCATGCCCCATATCAGCCAGCGCGCCAGGTTTAGCGGCTTGTAGTGCACGGTACGGCCGGTGATGACCGCTTCACGGCGTTGTTCCATCGTCGTTTCGACTCTCATGGCTCAGCTCTCCCGGGTTCCCATCAGGCCGCGCGGCCGGAAGATCAGCATCAGCACCAGCAGCAGGTAAGGCAGCACCGGCGCCACCTGCGCCACGGTGAGCTTCCACAGCGAATAGAACGGCGTGGCGTCGGTCACGGCCAGTCCGATGCTGCTGAAGAGCCCGGCCAGCGACGCATCGATGGTCACCGCAAAGGTCTGCAGCACGCCGATCAGGATCGACGCGATAAACGCCCCTACCAGCGACCCCATGCCGCCCACCACCGCCACGACGAAGACGATCGAGCCGACCGCCGCCGCCATCGATGGCTCGGTGACAAAGGCATTGCCGCCGATCACGCCGGCCAGCCCCGCCAGCGCGGCGCCGCCGCCGAACACCATCATGAACACGCGCGGCACGTTGTGGCCGAGCGCCTCGACCATCTCGGGGTGCGTCAGCGCGGCCTGGATCACCAGGCCAATGCGCGTGCGCGTGAGCACGAGATAGATCGCCACCAGCATGCCGAGCGACACCAGCATCATGAAGGCGCGGTATTTCGGGAATGACGAAGTGAAGACCGTAAACAGCGGTCCATCCAGCTCGGCCGGAATGCGATACGGCACGGCGGCCAGGCCCCACACGAGCTTGACGCCCTCCTCGATCAGGTAGGCCAGCCCGAACGTGAACAGCAGTTCGGCGACGTGTCCGTACTTGTGCACGGTGCGCAGGCCGAAGCGCTCCACCAGTGCGCCGGCTCCAGCCACCAGCAGCGGCGCCAGGATCAGCGCGGGCCAGAATCCGACCTTGCTGGCCACGGTATAGGCGAAGTAGGCCCCGAGCATATAGAAGCTGGCGTGCGCGAAATTGAGCACGCCCATCATGCTGAAGATCAGGGTGAGGCCTGAAGAGAGCATGAACAGCAGCAGCCCGTAGCTGATGCCGTTCAGCAGTGAGATGACGAAGAATTCCACAACTTATCCTTCAATCAGGCTGCGCCGCGGCACAGCCATCCGGTTTCGACAAGGACGAGCGCCATCGAGCCGGATGCATCGCATCCCGGCGCTCCCCATTTTCGACCGAAAGTATGCTGGATCGGGCGGCCGGCTTTATGCTGCCGGCCGGCCCGCCGTGGGCGGATCAGCCCGGCCGCTTCATCTGGCAGGAAGTCGGCTGCGCCGCGACGTACTGGTCCATCAGCGCATTGGTCTTCCAGCCGTAGCCGGTGTTCTCCTGGTCGTACTTGACGTCCTTGCCGTTGACCTTGGTCCACGTGGCCACCACCAGCGACTGCTGGGCCTGGTGGTCGGATTTGCGCATCTCCACCTGCCCATTCATGCTGTCGACCTTGATGCCTTCCATGGCCTTGGCTACCTTGACCGGGTCGGTGGAGCCGCTGTCCTTGACGGCCCTGGCCAGCATGGCTACGCCGGTGTAGGCAGCCATCACGTAGAAGTCGTCGTTGTACTTCTTCTTGTAGCCCTCGATGATGTCGGCGCCCTTGAAGCCCTCGTTGTTCGGATTGTAGTAGCCGACGTACTTGACGTGCTCGGCGCCGGCGGGGCCCATTGCCGTCGGCACGCCGGTGGTGCCGGCGTAGTACGTGTAGTAGTTGGTGGTCAGCCCGGCGTCCTTGCCGGCCTTGATCAGCAGCGCCAGGTCGCTGCCCCAGTTGCCCGTGATCACGGTATCGGCGCCCGAGGCCTTGATCTTGGCCGCATACGGCGCAAAGTCCTTGACCTGCGCGAGCGGGTGCAGGTCTTCGCCGACGATCTGGATATCCGGGCGCTTGCGCTTCAGGTAGTCCTTGGCCGCGCGCGCCACCTGGTGGCCGAACGAGTAGTTCTGGTTGATCAGGTAGACCTTCTTGACGTTGGGGTCCTTGGCCAGATAGGTGGTCAGGGCCTCCATCTTCATGTCGGAGTTGGCGTCGAGCCGGAAATGCCAGTAGTTGCACTTGCTGTTGGTCATGTCCGGGTCCACCGCGGCGTAGTTCAGGTAGACGATTTCCTTGCCCGGATTGCGCTCGTTGTGCTTGGCCACCGCATCTTCCAGCGCAAGGCCCACCGACGAGCCGTTGCCCTGCACGATATAGCGGATGCCCTGGTCGGCCACCTGTTTCAGGATAGTCAGGCTCTCCTGCGGCGACAGCTTGTTGTCGAAGCCGACCACCTCGAACTTGTGCGGGCCGCCCCATCCCTTCTGGTTGGCCACCTCGGCCACGTACTGCCAGCTCTTGAGCTGGTTCTGTCCAACGGGGGCCATCAGCCCCGAGAGCGGATCGATGAAGGCAATCTTCACCGTATCCGCGAGTGCCGTGCCCGAAACCAGCGCAGAACCCAGTGCCGCGAACGCGGCCACGCCGGCCACCAGCGGACGCATTTTGGTCATACCTGTCTCCTTCACTCTTGTCGTTGGCTTGTCATCGATCATCGATTGCGGCTTGCCGGGCGGGACTTCCAGCGCTCTGCACGCGCCCGCCGGTGCCCCGCCCGCGCCGTGCCGCAAGCGAGGCACGGCGTGGCGGATGCCCGTTTCCGCCTTACACTGCCGGCAGGCGGTAGTCCTTGAACTGGTCGCGCAGCTTGAGCTTCTGCATCTTGCCGGTGGCGGTCAGCGGGATCTCGCTGACAAAGGCCACGTCGTCGGGAATCCACCACTTGGCGACCTTGCCCTCGAAGAATTTCAGCAGTTCTTCCCTGGTGACTTCGGCGTTCGGCTTCTTGACCACGACGAGCAGCGGCCGCTCGTCCCACTTCGGGTGGTACACGGAAATGCAGGCGGCCATATGCACGGCCGGATGGGCCGCGGCCACGTTCTCGATATCGATGGACGAAATCCATTCGCCGCCGGACTTGATCACGTCCTTGCTTCGGTCAGTGATCTGCATGTAGCCGTCCGCATCGATGGTGGCCACGTCGCCGGTCGGGAACCAGCCGTCGACGAGCGGGTTCGCATCATTGCGGAAGTAGCGCTCGATGATCCACGGGCCGCGCACCAGCAGGTCGCCGAAGGCCTTGCCGTCCCACGGCAACTCCTTGCCGTCGCCATCGACGATCTTCATGTCCACCCCGAACAGGACGCGTCCCTGCTTCTCGAGGACCTTCTGGCACGCCTCCTCGGACAGCTCCTCGTGCTTGGCCAGCAGCTTGCAGGTGGTGCCAAGTGGCGACATCTCCGTCATGCCCCAGCCGTGGATGACTTCGACGTCAAGGGCCCGCAGCGCACGGATCATTGCCGGCGGCACCGCCGAGCCGCCGATCACGGTGCGGCGGAAGGTGGAGAACTTCAGGTTGTTGGCCTGCACATGCTGCAGCAGGCCCAGCCAAACCGTCGGCACGCCGGCGGAGAAGGTCACCTTTTCCTGCTCGAACAACTCATACAGCGAAGCCCCGTCGAGCTTGGCGCCTGGCAACACGAGCTTCGCACCGACCAGCGGCACCGAATACGGCAGGCCCCAGGCATTGACGTGGAACATGGGAACCACGGGCAGGATCACGTCGCGTGCCGAGCAGCCCAGTGCATCCGGCAACGCCGAAGCGTAGGAATGGAGGACCGTGGAGCGATGCGAGTACAAGGCGCCCTTCGGGTTGCCCGTCGTGCCCGACGTGTAGCACAGGCTCGATGCGAGGCTCTCGTCGAACAGCGGCCATTCGTAGTTGCCGTCCTGGGCGTCGACCAGTTCTTCATAGCAAAGAAGCGGAACCTTGGACTCGGCCGGCATATGGGCGCGATCGCTCATCAGCACCCAACCCTTCACGTTCGGGCAATGCGGCGCAATACCTTCCACCAGCGGCAGGAAGGTCAGGTCGAAGAAGACATAGCCGTCTTCGGCGTGGTTGACAATATAGGCGACCTGCTCCGGAAACAGGCGCGGATTGATCGTGTGGCAGACGGCGCCCATGCCGGACACGCCGTAGTAGATCTCGAGGTGGCGATAGCCATTCCAGGCCAGGGTGCCAACTCGGTCGCCCTGCTTCACGCCGAGCGCACCGAGCGCCTGGGCCAGTTTGCGGGCGCGCAGCTCGCAGTCGCGATAGGTATAGCGATGCAGGTCGCCTTCGGTACGTCGCGAGACGATTTCGGTGCCGCCGTAGTAGCGTGCAGCGTGCTTGATGATCGAGGAAATGAGCAGCGGCGCGCTCATCATTTGACCCATCAATGCCATGAAACAGTCTCCTGAATTTTAGTAATTTTCTTCTGAAAACGAACAACCGTTCTATTTTTTGGCGATTGTTCCCACACCCTGGATCGACGTCAACGGGATTCCGTTGTGCACTGCCATATTCGAGGCCGCAAATGTGCGAGATTCATGCACCGGATTCATCGACGCAATCAATGGGAAGAAGATTGCGTTGGCAAGGCAGCCTGGCGGGCCGGATCCGGATGTGGAAGTACAATACTGCGAGCCATGTTGCGCCTCAACATGTCGTTTTCCCTAGCACGCAAGCGCACTTCCGGGACAAACAGCATGCCGGCGCTGCACCGCCCACACGCGGCATTCGCTAGTCAATGCCTGAATCCCTTGCCGCGCGGTCCGCCCCCAGACAATGTCCGATACCCTGAATCCCCCTTCCGCCCAGAGCGATGCCGCCGGCAACAGCGCGACGTTCGAGGCGCCATTCCGAACGACGCCCGGCTTTGCCGAGCTTGGCGAGCGCTTTTTCACGCGCCTGCGCCCCACGCCACTGTCCTCGCCCTACCTCGTCAGCATCGCGCCGTCCGCCGCTGCGCTGCTCGGCATGCCCGCCGCAGCATCGGCGCAGCCCGGGTTCATTGAAGCGTTCGTCGGCAACAGCGTTCCCGAATGGGCAGACACCCTGGCCACCGTGTACTCTGGGCACCAGTTCGGCGTCTGGGCGGGGCAACTCGGCGATGGCCGTGCGATCCGCCTGGCGCAGGCGCAGACCGATGCCGGCCCGTGGGAAATCCAGCTCAAGGGGGCCGGACTCACGCCCTATTCGCGCATGGCGGATGGCCGCGCGGTGCTGCGCTCGTCGATCCGCGAGTACCTTTGTTCGGAGGCCATGGCGGCGCTCGGCGTGCCGACCACGCGCGCGCTGAGCATCATCGGTTCCGACGCGCCGGTGCGGCGCGAGACCATCGAGACCGCAGCCGTGGTGACGCGGCTTGCGCCCACGTTTATCCGCTTTGGTCACTTCGAGCACTTCGCTGCGCACGACGACGTTGCCGCGGTACGCCAGCTTGCCGATTTCGTCATCGACAATTTCATGCCGGGCTGCCGCGAGTCCGCCCAGCCTTACCAGGCACTGCTGCGCGAGGTCGCGCTGCGCACGGCCGACATGGTGGCGCACTGGCAGGCGATCGGCTTCTGCCATGGCGTGATGAACACCGACAATATGTCGATTCTCGGCCTGACCATCGACTACGGTCCCTTCGGTTTTCTCGACGCGTTCGATGCCAACCATATCTGCAACCACTCGGACACCCAGGGCCGCTACGCGTACAGCCAGCAGCCGCAGGTCGCGTTCTGGAACCTGCACTGCCTGGCGCAGGCGCTGCTGCCGTTGTGGCTGGAGCCGGACGCCGGCGACGCCGCGCGCGATGCCGCCGTGGCACTGGCGCGCGAGGCACTCGATCCGTTCCGCGATCGCTACGCCAGCGCGTTCTTCCGCCACTACCGCGCCAAGCTCGGCCTGAGCATGCCCGCCGGCGGCGACAAGGAAGACGAGCCGCTGCTGACCAGCCTGTTCCAGCTTTTGCACCAGCAGCACGTGGACTACACCTTGTTCTGGCGCAACCTGGCCCATATCTCATCCATGGATGGCGCCAGCGACGCGCCGGTGCGCGACTTGTTCCCTGACCGTGCCGCCTGGGACGCATGGGCAGAAGAATACCGGGCCAGGCTGCGGGCCGAACAGTCGAACGACACCGCCCGGCGCGCCGCGATGCTGGCGGTCAATCCCAAGTACGTGCTGCGCAACCATCTTGCTGAAACCGCCATCCGCCACGCGCGGGCAAAGGACTTCAGCGAGGTGGACAAGCTGCTTGCGGTGCTGTCGCGTCCCTTCGACGAACAACCGGAATCGGAGGCCTACGCGGCGCTGCCGCCGGACTGGGCGTCTGGCCTGGAAGTGAGCTGCTCGTCGTGAACTCGGCCGGACGCCCGCCGGCACGCCGGTCCGGGCTGGTGTAAGGTTCCGACCACGGCCGCGACCAATGCGTGAGGCCGGCATGGCACGCCAGCCCCCTACCGAAAGGATCCAGCATGACCACAAGCAAGACCGACGCCGAATGGCGCGAGCAACTCTCCGACATCGAATACCGCGTGGCGCGCGAGTCCGCCACCGAACGCCCGTTCACGGGCCGCTACTGGGACCACTGGGACAACGGCATCTACAAGTGCGTAGGCTGCGGCACCCCGTTGTTCGAATCGGCCACCAAGTTCGACGCGGGCTGCGGCTGGCCCAGCTACTTCCGGCCCATCAACGGCGAGGTGATCGCCGAGCACGCCGACCACACGCATGGCATGGTGCGCGTCGAGGTCCGCTGCAAGGAATGCGGCAGCCATCTCGGCCACGTATTCGAAGATGGGCCGGCGCCGACCGGACTTCGCTATTGCATCAACTCGGCTGCGTTAAAATTCGACAATCGCGACCCGGCTGAGCGCGACGGCTGACGCACACGCGCCCGGCCGTGCAGCCGGCCTGCGGGCCGGCTGCCCAAAAAGCCGGGCCCGCCAACCCAGGCTATTCCTGCATGAAATTCCTTTTCGACCTGTTTCCGGTCATCCTTTTCTTTGCCGCCTTCAAGCTGGCCGGCATCTACACCGCCACGGCCGTGGCCATCGGCGCCACCGTGCTGCAGATCGGCTGGGTATGGCTGCGCCACCGCAAGGTCGAGCCGATGCAGTGGGTGAGCCTGCTGATCATTGGCGTGTTCGGCGGCGCCACCCTGGTCCTGCACAACGAGAGCTTCATCAAATGGAAGCCGACCGTGCTGTACTGGATGTTCGCCGTGGCGCTGATCGGCTCGGTGATCGGCTGGCGCAAGAACCTGATCCGCGCCATGATGGAAAAGCAGGTCACGCTGCCCGACCCGGTCTGGGGCCGCCTCAATGCGGCCTGGGCGACGTTCTTCGCCGCCATGGGGCTGCTGAACCTGTATGTGGCCTTCCAGTTCTCCACGGACGTCTGGGTGAACTTCAAGCTGTTTGGCAGCATGGGCCTGATGCTCGTCTTCATCATCGCCCAAAGTGTTTGGCTGTCACGCCACATGCAGGAAAACACGCCGGACTGAACGCCGGCGCCACATTTGCGAGGCCGGGGCTTCCGGACCTCGCTCCAAGATCCCCGAGGAACACATGGCAGCTGATCCCGCCACTATCGAGGCGATGCTGCGCGAAGCGCTCGCCCCCAGCCATCTGGTCGTGCGCGACGACAGCGCGTTGCATGCCGGCCACGCCGGCGCGGCATCGGGCGGTGGCCACTATGACGTGACCATCGTCAGCGAGCGCTTTACGGGGCACTCCCGCGTGGCGCGGCACCGCATGGTGTATGATGCGCTGCGCGGTCTGTTCCCCACGCAGATCCACGCTTTGGCCGTGACCGCGTTCACCGATCAAGAATTTCAATCCCGCGAAACTTCACGCGGTTCTTCCAGCAACTCTCAGACCTGATTCCATGAAGACCACCGTCCTCTCGTTCAGCCTGGCGGCTGTGCTCGCTGCCGGCAGCCTGCCCGCAGCCGCCCAGAATGCCGCTGTCGTGAATGGCAAGGCCATTCCCTCGGCCAAGCTGGACAAGCTGATCGCCGGCACCGGCCAGCCCGAAAACCCGGAGTTGCGGGACCGCGCGCGCAGCATGCTGATCGACCGCGAACTGCTGGTGCAGGAAGCCAACAAGCGCGGCCTGACGCAGCGTGACGACGTGCAGGAGCAGCTGGAACAAGCCCGCCTGAACGTGCTGGCCGGCGCGGTGTTCGAAGACTACGTGAAGACCCACGGCGCCAGCGACGCCGAACTGCGCAAGCAGTACGACAAGATCAAGTCCCAGTTCGGCAACGGCAAGGAATACCACGCGCGTCACATCCTCGTGGAGAAAGAAGCCGACGCCAAGGCCATCATCGCCAAGATCAAGGCCGGCGCCAAGTTCGAGGACATGGCCAAGGCCTCGTCCAAGGACCCGGGCTCGGCGGCGAACGGCGGCGACCTGGACTGGGCCAACAGCAGCAGCTACGTGCCGGAATTTTCGGCGGCCATGACGGGTCTGAAGAAAGGCCAGATGACCGATACGCCGGTCAAGACCCAGTTCGGCTGGCACATCATCGAACTGGTCGACACCCGCGACGCCAAGATCCCGAGCTACGAAGAGGTCAAGCCCCAGCTGATGCAGATGATGATGGGCGACCAGAACTGGCAACGCGAGCAGTTCCAGGCCATGATGAAGGCCCTCAAGGAAAAGGCCAAGATCCAGTAACGTTGCAGGCCGGAGCCCCCGCCCGCCTGCAGACTAGAAGGAAGCAGCAGCGTGGAGCCTCGAGCCGGCTACTGGCAACTCTGGCATCTCTCTTCCCGGGGCATGTGCTATTGCGCGCTTGCCTCGGCCTCGCTTGACGGCGCCGCCCCCGGGTGGCGCACGCTCCATCAGCACCTGCCGTTGCGGGACCGCTATGCGCCGGAGAAGATCCTCCGCGCGGTGGTCGCCTACAAGGAATCGCGCGGCGAAATCATCCCCCTCCAGGATTGCGACCCGCGCCGGCTGCTTCACTTCGCCTATGCGTCGTGGAGTTCGCGGTTGCTGGCGCCGCTGCAAGAGTAAGGGGCTCGTGATGCCATGCTTTGCATGACACCACGAGCCCCTTAACCCATCTCAGGCAGCATACGCTGCCCGACTCGGCCCTGAATTACCCCACCCACTTGCGCGCATTGCGGAACATGCGCATCCACGGGCTGGCGCCGTCGGCGACCTGCTTCCAGGCATCGGGCGCCCAGCTCATGGTCGCGGCACGGAACACGCGTTCCGGGTGCGGCATCAGCACGGTAAAGCGCCCATCGGTCGTTGTCACCGACGTGATGCCATCGGGCGAGCCATTCGGATTCAACGGATAGGTCTGCGTCACCGCACCGTGGTTGTCGACAAAGCGCAGTGCCACATTGGCCTTTCCGATCTCGCCTTGTTGCGAGAAATCTGCAAACCCTTCGCCGTGCGCGACGACGATCGGAATGCGGCTGCCTTCCATGCCGGCGAAGAAGATCGACGGCGACTGCTGCACTTCCACCGTGACGTAGCGCGCCTCGTACTGCTCCGATTGGTTGCGCGTGAACTTCGGCCAGGCCCCGGCACCGGGGATGATCGGGGCCAGGTTGCTCATCATCTGGCAACCATTGCACACGCCCAGCGCGAAGGTGTCCTGGCGGTTGAAGAAGGCCGCGAACTGCTCGGCCATCTGCGCGTTGAACAGGATGGTCTTGGCCCAGCCTTCGCCCGCGCCCAGCACGTCGCCGTAGCTGAAGCCGCCGCACGCGACAAAGCCCTTGAAATCAGCCAGGTTTGCACGGCCCGCGATCAGGTCGCTCATATGCACGTCGTGCGTATCGAAGCCCGCGCGGTCCATGCTGTAGGCCATCTCGATCTGCGAGTTGACGCCCTGCTCGCGCAGGATCGCCACGCGCGGACGGGCACCGGTCGCGACGAACGGCGCGGCGATGTCCTCGGCCGGATTGAAGGTCAGCACCGGGCTGATGCCGGGGTCGGCGGCGTCCAGCAGGCGGTCGTATTCGCTGTCGGCGCAGACCGGGTTGTCGCGCAGGCGCGCAATGCGCCAGCTGACCTCGCTCCAGTTGCGCTGCAGGTCGGTGCGCGAGGCGCCGAACACCTTCTTGGCATCGCGATAGATCTCGATCTGGTCGGTTGCGTTGGGCTTGCCGACCACATGGCTGCATGCCGACAGGCCAGCTTCGCGCAGCACCGCGAACACGGCATCGCGTTCCTGCAGGCGCACCTGCACTACTGCGCCCAGTTCCTCCGAGAACAGCGCGCGCAGGGTCTGGTCGTTGCGGCGCTCGGCGATCTGCTGAGCCCAGTTCTTGGCGTCGCCATAGTCCTGTTCCTGCTGCGGGTCGAGCGCCAGCATGTCTACGTTCAGCGAGATCCCGCAGTGGCCGGCAAACGCCATTTCCGCCAGCGTGGCGATAAAGCCTCCGTCGGAGCGGTCGTGGTACGCCAGCAGCTTGCCTTCGCCGTTCAGGCGCTGGATCACGTTGAAGAAGTTCTTCAGGTCTTCGGCGCTGTCCACGTCGGGGGCGCTGTCGCCGACCTGCTGCGTGACCTGCGCCAGGATGCTGCCGCCCATGCGGTTCTTGCCGCGGCCCAGATCGATGCCGATCAGCACCGTGTCGCCCGCGTCGGTGCGCAGTTGCGGCGTCAGCGTGCGGTTCACGTCGTCCACCGCGGCGAACGCCGAGATGATCAGCGAGACGGGAGCCACCACTTCCTTGGCCACGCCATCGTCCTGCCACTTGGTGCGCATCGACAGCGAATCCTTGCCCACCGGGATGCTGATGCCGAGTGCCGGGCACAGCTCCATGCCCACGGCATGCACGGTGTCGTACAGCTTCGCATCTTCGCCTTCCACGCCGCAAGCGGCCATCCAGTTGGCGGACAGCTTGACTTTGCCCAGGTCCTTGACCGGTGCCGCCGCCAGGTTGGTCAGCGCTTCGCCGATCGCCATGCGGCCCGAGGCCGGGGCGTTGATCACGGCCAGCGGCGTGCGCTCGCCCATGGTCATCGCCTCGCCGGCATTGCCCTTGTAGTCGAGCGTGGTCACGGCCACGTCGGCCACCGGCACCTGCCACGGGCCGACCATCTGGTCACGCGCGTTCATGCCGCCCACGGTACGGTCGCCGATGCTGATCAGGAACGACTTGTTGGCCACGGTCGGGTGGCGCAGCACGTCGCGCACCGCTTGTTCCAGCGAGATGCCGGTGACGTCCACCGCCGGCAGCGACTGCTCGACGCGCGTCACGTCGCGGTGCATGCGCGGCGGCTTGCCCAGCAGCACGTCCATCGGCATGTCGACCGTGAAGTGCTCCTTGAGCGCGGCGTCGACATGCGAATCGACCAGCTGCAACTGCTTTTCCTCGGTGGCTACGCCCACCACGGCGAACGGCGAACGCTCGCGCTCGCACATGGCCTGGAACTGGGGGAAACTGTCCGGCGCGATGGCCAGCACATAGCGCTCCTGCGATTCATTGCACCAGATTTCGGCGGGCGAAAGGCCGGACTCTTCCAGGTGCACCTTGCGCAGGTCGAAGCGCGCACCGCGGCCGGCACCGTCCACCACTTCGGGGAACGCATTCGAAATGCCGCCCGCGCCGACGTCGTGGATCGACAGGATCGGGTTCTGGTCGCCAAGCTGCCAGCAGGCGTTGATCACTTCCTGCGCACGGCGCTCCATTTCGGGGTTGCCGCGCTGGACTGAATCGAAATCCAGGTCGGCGGTGTTGGTGCCGGTCGCCATCGAGCTGGCGGCGCCGCCGCCCATGCCGATGCGCATGCCCGGGCCGCCCAGCTGGATCAGGAGCGTGCCGGCCGGCAGGTCGTTCTTGTGCGTGTGGCTGGCGTCGATATTGCCGATGCCGCCCGCGATCATGATGGGCTTGTGGTAGCCGCGCACGGTGCCGCCCACGTTCTGCTCGTAGACGCGGAAGTAGCCGCCCAGGTTGGCGCGGCCGAATTCGTTGTTGAACGCGGCGCCGCCGAGCGGGCCCTCGATCATGATCTGCAGCGGCGAGGCGATGCGGTCCGGCTTGCCCGTCACGCCGGCTTTGTCGTCGGGATTGCGGTGCGCCACTGGCTGGGCAGCGTCGCGGTCGTTTTCCCACGACTCGACGGCCTCGGGCAGCATCAGGTTCGACACGGTAAAGCCGGTCAGGCCAGCCTTGGGCTTGGCGCCGCGGCCGGTCGCGCCCTCGTCGCGGATTTCACCGCCGGCGCCCGTGGAGGCACCCGGGAACGGCGAGATCGCGGTCGGGTGGTTGTGCGTCTCGACCTTCATCAGCGTATGGGTCAGCGCCTCGTGGCGGCCATACTTGTGAGCATCGCCGCGCGGGAACCAGCGCTCGGCCACGCCGCCTTCCATCACGGCGGAGTTGTCCGAATAGGCCACGATCGAGCCCTGCGGATTGAGCTGGTGCGTGTTGCGGATCATCGCGAACAGCGACTTGTCCTGCTGCACGCCGTCGATGGTCCAGGTGGCGTTGAAGATCTTGTGGCGGCAGTGCTCGCTGTTGGCCTGCGCGAACATCATCAGTTCGACGTCGGTCGGGTTGCGCTCCAGCTTCGCGTAGGCGTCGATCAGGTAATCGATCTCGTCTTCCGACAGGGCCAGGCCCATGGCCACGTTGGCCTCGGCCAGCGCGCTGCGGCCGGCTGCAATGTCGATGAAGCGCAGCGGCTTGGCCGGCAGCTCCTGGAACAGTCCGGCGGCGTCCTCACGCGAGGCAATCACCGTTTCGGTCATGCGGTCGAACAGGTGCGCGGCCACGGCGGCGCGCGTGTCGGCATCCAGCGTCTTGCGTCCGCGCAGCAGGCCCTTCTTGCAGATCACGGTGATCTCGATGCCGCGCTCGATGCGGTGCACATGCGTCAGGCCGCAGTTGTGCGCGATGTCGGTGGCCTTGCTGGCCCACGGCGAAATCGTGCCGAAACGCGGAATCACGACGAAGCGGTCGCCCTCCGGCTGCTCCGCGAACGGCGCGCCGTAGGTCAGCAGCGCGGCAATGCGGCTCTGGTCTTCCGTGGACAGCGCAGTGTCCGAGTCAACGAAATGGAGGAACTGGCCGTGCACCGATTCGATATCGGTGTCGATCTGCCGCAGGGCGGTGAGCAGGCGTTGCTGGCGGAAGGCGGAAAGCGCCAAAGCGCCGGGGAAGCATGAAAAATGCGCCATGATCGTAGCGGTCGGGAGGCGAAGGAGGAGATAGGGGCTGCTGCATGCCGGCACCGCTGTATGGGATGCCGGCCGGCGGGAAACCGGTATTGTACCTTGCCGGCACCCGGATTTTGCACTGCGCCATCACGGGCGCCCCGTGTTACGCCTTGCCGTGATAATGCCTATGCATCACTTTTTCCAAGTCACCAGCCTTCCAGGCCTTAAAGTGACGTTGCGGAGCGCGCCGCCTGCTCGTATAGCCCGGTCAGCACGCGCATCAACCGTGCGAGTTCGCCGATCTCGGCGTTTTCCTCGCTGCCTGCGGTGAAGTTGCTGGTCAGGCATTGCTCGCGTATTTCGCGGTAGCGCGCGCAGGCTTCGGCGCCCTCCGGCGTGGTCGAATAGGTGGCCTCTTTGCCGACTCTTTCGCCCGTCACCAGCCCCAGGCCCTGAAGCTTCTTCAGCGCGTAGGTCACCAGGTGGGTGTCTTCCACGTTCAGCACGAAGCAGACGTCGGCCAGGCGCTTGGCCCGGCCGCGGTGGTTGACATGGTGCAGCACCAGCACGTCCAGGAAGGTCAGGTCGCGCACGCCGGCCGCGCCCATGCAGCGCACCACCCAGCGGCTGTAAGCGTTGTACGCGGTGTTCAGGCCGAACTCGAACTCGGACAACTCCGGGCTGCGCGCCGACACGAGATGCGACGACGATACGATGTTGGTGCCCGCCGCGCGCGACAGCGAGGTAGCGGACTTGACGGGGACGTCGTCCGGCGCGTGGATGAGGTCCGCTTCGGCGGCCGAACCGGGCGCGGCGGGCTTGCGTGCCATGGGGAATGCTCCTTGCAACGTTGCACGGGAGCCGCCGGGCGATGCCCACGGTGACGTCCCCGCTAATTTTGGCTTGACAGTTTATCGGCAAATTATGAGCATGAATGCCTGACAAGAACAGGCAGGGCGCGCACCGCTGCGCGCCTGGAGCCAGCACGCCGGCTGAATCCGGAGCCATTGCGCCTGCCCGACTCCACGCCTCCAAGCCTCCAAGCCACCGATGCTTCCAGACCTCGACATACTGAACTCCCGCCTGCGCGATGGCACCACGAGCCGCGCCGACCTGGTGGAGACGGCCGCCGCCGCGGCGGCGGGCGAGCACGCGCAGGCCGTGTTCCTGCACAGCACCTTCGACAGCGCGATCCAGACCGCCCGTGCCGCCGATGCCGCGTGCCGCGCCGGCAAGCGCCTGCACCCGCTCGCGGGCCTGCCGGTCTCGGTGAAGGATCTCTTCGACGTCGCTGGCGAAGTCACGCGCGCGGCGTCGGCAGTGCGCCACGACGCCGCACCCGCCAGCGCCGATGCCGCCGTGGTCGCCCGCCTGCGACATGTTGGTGCGGCCGTCGTCGGCCGCACCAACATGACCGAGTTCGCGGTGGCGGGGGTGGGGCGCCAACCCCCAATGG
>NZ_JBYOJS010000011.1:0-128372 GCF_057798895.1 Cupriavidus sp. 22TCCZM04-2 | reverse complement strand
CCCCGGTGCCCGGGGGGCGCGCCGCCCTGCTAGTTGTGGGGGGGGCCGGCGGCGCCCCCACCAACATGACCGAGTTCGCGTTCTCGGGTGTGGGCATCAACCCCCATTTCGGCACGCCGGTGAACCCGGCCAGCGCGGATGGCGTCGCGCGCATCCCTGGCGGATCGTCGTCCGGCGCCGCAGTCTCGGTGGCTCTCGGTCTGGCGGTAGCCGCGCTCGGCAGCGATACCGGCGGATCGATCCGCATTCCGGCGGCCCTGTGCGGCCTGACCGGTTTCAAGCCGACCACGCGCCGCGTGCCGCTCACAGGCGCTTTTCCGCTGTCCTATACGCTGGACACCGCATGTGCCATGGCCCGCACCGTCAACGACTGCCTGCTGGTCGACAGCGTGATCGCCGACAGCGCGCTGGTACCGAGCGTCCCGGCTCCGGCGGCCATCCGCCTGGCCATCCCGCGCCAGGTGCTGCTGGACGACCTCGATCCCGTAGTCGCCCGTGCGTTCGATCGCGCGCTCGGACGGCTCTCCGCCGCTGGCGTGCAACTGGAACACACGGACCTGCCCGAGTTGGCCGAACTGCCGGGGCTGAACGCCGCGGGCGGCTTCAGCGCCGCGGAGGCTTATGCGATCCACCGCCAGACGCTCGCGACCCGGCGCGAACTCTACGACCCGCGTGTCGCGATGCGCATCGATCGTGGCGCCGGCATGGGTGCGGCCGACTATGTGGACCTTGCCCGTGCGCGCATTGACTGGATCACGCGGGTTGAGGCTCGCCTGGCACGCTTCGACGCAGTGATCTGCCCTACCGTGCCGATGGTGGCTCCCGCCATCGAACCGCTGCGCAGCGATGACGACCTGTTTTTCCGCACCAACGCGCTGCTGCTGCGCAATCCCTCGGCCTTCAACTTCCTTGATGGCTGTTCGATTTCGCTGCCCTGCCATGCCCCCGACGAACTTCCGGTTGGCCTGATGCTGTCCCATGGGCCAATGCGCGATGCCCATCTGTTAGGCACCGCGCTTGCACTGGAAGGCATCGTGCAACCGGGCTTGCGCGGCGAATAGGCGCGCCGCCACGCGACCATCCTCGGGCTTGCCTGTCAATGAACCCCACGCAACCTTGTTGCCCCATCCCGGCCGAAGGCTGGACCGCGCTGGCCGCCGACTCGCCAGAGGCCATCCCGCTCTACGACGTCGACACCCTGCGGCACATCGAGAACGCTGCGTTCGCGCGCCTGCCGTCGTTTGAGCTGATGTCTCGTGCCGGGGGGGCCGCCGCCGGCTGGCTGGCGCAGCACGCGCCGCAAGGACTGCTGCTGTTCCTGGCAGGCCCTGGCAATAACGGCGGCGATGCGCTGGTGGCCGCGACACGCCTGCACCAGAACGGCCGTGATGTTCAGGTCTGGCTCACCGCCGATCCCACACATATGCCAGCCGATGCCACGCGCGCATGGCAGGAAGCCGACGCTGCGGGCGTGCCCATGCACACCGTGCAGCAGACGGCGCCGTGGCCCGCCAGGATGGCGGCCGTTGTCGACGGCCTGCTCGGCATCGGCCTGAACCGCCCCGCGGGCGGCGCTATCGCCGAGTGGATCGCGCGCCTTGCACAAGCGCCCGCACCAGTATTCGCGCTCGATATCCCAAGCGGCCTGTTTGCCGATACCGGTGCCGGCGCCCCCGCGGTACGCGCCTGCCGCACGCTCACTTTTATCGGCGCAAAGCCTGGCCTGCTCACGCTCGATGGGCGCGACTGCGCTGGCAAGATCGATATCGCACCGCTTGGCCTCGACTATCCGCCGGTGCAAACGCCGCGCGCATGGGTGAACGGGCCCGCGCTGTTCCGGCACGCGCTGCCGGCACGTCGGCACGCCGTCAACAAGGGCACGTTCGGCTCGCTCGCAATCCTCGGCGGCAACACCGGCATGACCGGCGCCCCGTTGCTCGGCGCGCGTGCGGCGCAGTGTCTTGGCGCAGGCAAAGTCCACATCGGTTTTCTCGCCCCGTCCGCGCCTGCCATCGATCCACTTCACCCGGAACTGATGCTGCATCCACAATCCGAACTGGCCGTCAGCGCAATGTCGGCCCTTGTGATCGGGCCGGGGATGGGTACGGATGCCGGCGCGCGCAAGGCCCTCGCGCAATGGCTGGAAGACGCCGGTCGAAGCGCATCGCCGCCATCGCTGGTGCTCGATGCGGACGCACTCAATCTGCTCGGCGCCGATGCCAGCCTGGCCGCCACGCTGTCCGCTGCGGGGTTGCCACGCGTCATGACGCCGCATCCGCTCGAAGCAGCGCGCCTGCTGGGCACCACCGTGGCAGCCGTACAGCGCGACCGACTGGCCACCGCCGCGGCGCTGGCGGCGCAGTGGCAGGCCGTCGTCATACTCAAAGGCTCGGGATCCGTGATTGCCGCGCCCGGTACCTCGGCCATGACGATCAACCCGACTGGCAACGCGGCGCTCGCGAGCGCCGGGACTGGCGACGTGCTGGCCGGCATGGCAGGCGCCCTGCTAGCCCAAGGTATGCCGCCGCTTCAGGCAGCCCAGGCGGCCGTATGGATCCACGGTCGCGCCGCCGACATGCTGGTCGCCAACGGTGCCGGACCGGCCGGCGTCACCGCCAGCGAACTCTGCCTCCCTGCCCGTTCGATCCTGAATGCGCTATTGCGCGGCGAAGCGGGATAGCGCAGCGCGGTTGCGCCGGTGCCTCAACGGACACAATTGCACCGTATCATCGCTACAATCGGACAAAGGCCTACAGGATTGCGGCAAGGAGATGCGCTACGGTTTCATCTCGTAACGATAACCATCCCGACTAGCCGTGATCGACGCAAGACACGCTTTATACTTACAAGGCCTGGACTACCGGGCATCAAGCCCCCGCCACGAATCTGTGCCCTGCATGCCCACCAATCTTCACGCCTGGAACGCCCTTCTGCAGCATCACGACGCCATTCGCGACCACCAGATGCGGGATTGGTTTGCCGAAGACGGCGAGAATCGCGTCAGGCAGTTTTCGCTGGAAGCCGCCGGCCTGTACCTGGACTATTCCAAGAACCGGGTCACGCCGCAGACCATGGAGCTGCTGCTGCAGCTTGCCGACGAAGCCGGCGTTCCGGCCCGTCGCGATGCCATGTTTGCCGGTGAGCATATCAACGCCACCGAGGACCGCGCCGCGCTGCATGTTGCGCTTCGTGCCACCGCGGGCGCAGGTTTCAAGGTTGATGGTGTGCCGGTGATGCCGTCCATCCAGAATGTCCTGCTGCGCATGCGCGCGTTCGCCGAAGCGGTCCGCAGCGGCACATGGACCGGCTCGACCGGCGAGCGCATCACCGATGTCGTGAATATCGGCATCGGCGGCTCCGACCTGGGTCCGAAGATGGTGTGCCGCGCGCTGTCGCATCTGGCGCACGACGACGGCCACTCGGGGCCGCGCATGCATTTCGTATCGAACGTCGACGGTACCGAGCTGGCCGAAGCGCTTGAGCGCCTCGAGACACGGCGCACACTGATGATCGTCTGCTCGAAGACTTTCACCACGCTGGAAACCATGGCCAACGCGCACAGCGCGCGTCAATGGTTCCTGGCCAATGGCGTGGCCGAGGACCAGTTGGCCAGGCACTTCGTCGCGGTATCGACGAACGTAGAGGCCGTGCGCGCATTCGGCATCGACCCGGCCAATATGTTCGAGTTCTGGGACTGGATTGGCGGCCGCTTCTCGCTGTGGTCCTCGGTGGGCCTGTCGATCGCCCTGGCGGTCGGCTTCAATGCCTTTGCCGACCTGCTCGCGGGTGGCCGCGCGATGGACGAACACTTCCGCACCGCGCCGCTCGAGCGCAATATGCCGGTCGTGATGGGCATGCTCGGCATCTGGAACCGCAACTTCTTCAACTTGCCGACCAGCTGCATGGCGCCCTACTCCACGTCGCTGGAACTGTTCCCGGCGTACCTGCAGCAGCTGGAGATGGAAAGCAACGGCAAGTCCGTGCAACTCAATGGCCGACGGGTGCGCACGCATACCTGCCCGGTCGTGTGGGGCAGCGCCGGCACCAATGGCCAGCACGCGTACTTCCAGAAGATCCACCAGGGATCGCAGATCGTGCCGGTGGATTTCGTTGCGCCGCTGGTACCGCCGCGCGAACTGCCCGGCCACCATGCCAAGCTGCTGGCAAACTGCTTCGCGCAGGCCGAGGCGCTGATGCGCGGCCGTTCCGCCGAGGAGCTGCGCGCGGCCGGCATGACGGACGAGCTGCGCATCGCCCACATGGTCTTCGAAGGCAACCGTCCAAGCAATACGCTGTTGATGGAAGACCTGACGCCGCATGTGCTGGGCGCGCTGATCGCGCTCTACGAGCACAGGACCTTCGTGCAGGGCGTGGTCTGGAACATCAATTCCTTCGACCAATGGGGCGTGGAGCTGGGCAAGATCCTGGCGCGTCCGATCGAAGCCGAACTGACCGGCGCCGAAGCAGGCCCGCATGACGCCTCTACGGCAGCCCTGATTGCCAGGGCCCGCGGCGTGCTGGCGCGAGGCGGTTAGACCTCGGTCGCCATCCATTCATCGCTGGCCACGCGGCCGGCGTCGATCGTCAGGATGCGGTTGCACCGCGCCGCAACCGACCGGTCGTGGGTAACCAGCACCAGGGTGGAACCCGCGTCGCGGTTCAGTTCGAACATCAGCGCAATCACGGCCTCGCCGGTAGACGTGTCGAGGCTGCCCGTCGGTTCGTCGGCAAACAGGATGTCCGGACGCGTGACGAATGCGCGCGCCAGTGCCACGCGTTGCTGCTCACCGCCGGAAAGCGTGCGCGGATAGTGGTTGAGTCGCGCGCCCAGACCGACACGCTGGAGCATATCGATGGCCCGCTCCCTGACCTGCTCCGCTTCACCGCGCAGTTCGAGCGGCAACATGACGTTTTCCAGGGCGGTCAGGTGTCCCACGAGCTGGAACGACTGGAACACGAAGCCGACATGCCTGCCCCGCAACGCGGCACGCTGATCCTCGTTCAGGGCAAAGAGATCATGCCCCATGAGCCGTACCGTGCCGCCGGTCGGCAGGTCCAGCCCGGCCAGCAAGCCGAGCAGCGTCGATTTACCCGAGCCCGATGCCCCGACGATGGCGAGCGTTTCGCCGCTCGTGACGGAAAACGTGACGTCGTGCAGAATCGTCAACGAACCGGTCGCATCGGCAACGGTCTTTCCCAATGACTCGACGTCGAGGATGGAAGAGGACATGAAGAGTTGGATCCGAAGCAGTTGGCACGAGGCGGCACTGGCCGCCTGCATGGCCTTCATGGTGTCGGCGGCAGCCGCCGCCCCGCAGGCTGCGCCTGCCGTCCTGGTGCTGGGCGACAGCCTCTCGGCTGAATACGGCATCGCGCGCGGCACTGGCTGGGTCAGCTTGCTGCAGCAGCGCTTGCAGAAAGAGCGCCTCGATTATAGCGTCGTCAATGCGAGTATCAGCGGCGAGACCACGATTGGCGGCAAGACGCGCCTGCCTGACCTGCTGGCGCGGCATCGTCCTGCCGTGGTGATCGTGGAACTAGGCGCCAATGACGCCTTGCGCGGCCTTTCGCTGCAGGTGACGGAATCCAACCTGCGCACGATCGTCGGCGGCGCGCAGAAAGCCGGCGCCCGCGTGCTGCTGGTCGGCATGCGCATCCCGCCAAACTACGGCCAGGACTACACCGAGAAGTTCTTCGCGCTCTATCCGCGGCTGGCCCAGGACTTCAAGGCACCGCTGGTGCCGTTTTTCCTCGACAAGGTCATCTCGCGCCAGGACTGGTTCCAGCCGGACCATATCCATCCGACGGCGGACGCGCAACCCGCCCTGCTCGATACCGTGTGGCCCCAGCTCAGGCCCTTGCTCAAGACCGGCGGCAAAGGCTGAGGTCACCGCACTCAGCGCGAACAAAAAAAAAGACCCCTGCAAATTTCGCAGGGGTCTTTTTCCTCGGCGCGGACCTTATTGCGCCGCCGCTTCGCTACCGGCCGCCGTATCGGCCGCCGCGACCGGCTTGAGGATCTTGACCTTCGAGCGCGCCTTCAGGCTCTCGTAATAGGCTCCGATCTCGGTCTGGCCAGCGAGCTGCGAAAGCTGCTGCGCCTCGGCCTGGCGCTGGCCTTCGTTGGCCTGCTGAGGCTGGTTGATCTTGGTGATGCGGTACACCGCGTAGCCGTTCGCGCCCAGGTCCACGCCGACCACGGCGGGCAACTTGGTGGCGTCCGCGCGCATGATGGCTTCCACCGCCTTGGGTTCCATGCCTTCGGCCTTGGCGCGAGACACCATCGTCACAGCGCCGAAGCCCTGCGCGCTGTCGCTCTTCTTCAGCGCCTCCAGGCGTGCCTCGCCATCCTTGCGCGCCAGTTCCGCCGCCTGCTGGACAACGTAGCCTTCGCGGACCTTGGCCTCGACTTCCTCGAACTTGCGCACGGTCGCCGGACGGTAATCCATGATGCGTGCCGCCACCAGCGTGGTCGGGCCGACCTGGACGGCTTCGGTGTTGCGCTTGTTCTTGATGGCGTCATCGCTGAACAGCGCCTTGAGCAGCTTCTCGTTGTTGAGCGGGCTGTTCTGGCCCAGCGCAGGATTCGGCTGGCGGGTCACGCCGTCGGCGGTCTGGATGGTCAGCTTGAACTTGTCGGCAGCCGGCTTCAGGCTGTCGGATTGCTCGTACACCATATTGCCGAACGCATCGGCATCTTCCGCGTACTTCTTGGCGGCAAGCTGCTTGCGCAGCTCGGCTTCCAGTTCGGGCCGGACGGCCTCCAGCGGTTTCGTTTCCGCCGGCTTGAGGCCGGTCAGCTTGATGATGTGATAGCCGTAGTCCGTTTCCACCACGTCGCTGATCTGGCCTTCCTTGAGCGCGTACATGGCATCTTCGAACGGCTTGACCAGAGCGCCATGGCCCATAAAGCCGAGGTCACCGCCCTTTTCCGCCGAACCCGGATCCTGCGACTGCTTGCGCGCCACCTCCGCGAACGTGTCGGGATGCTTGCGCAGATCTTCCAGCAGCTTGGTGGCCTTGTCCTTCGCTGCCTGCCGCTGTGCCGCCGGCGCATCCTTGGGTGCAGCGATCAGGATATGGCTGGCGCGGCGCTGCTCATCCGTGCGGAAACGCGCGATGTTACTGTCGTAGTAAGACTTCAGCTCCTCCGGCGTGACAGCCTGCGCGGCCGCCAGTGCATCGCCGGACAGCACGAGGTACTCCACCTTGGCCTGCTCGGGCACCGAGAACGCCGACTGGTGGCTGTCGTAATAGGCCTTCAATGCCGCCGCATCCGCCTGCACCTTCGCCGTGTAGTCGGCCGGCTTGAACAGCAGTGCCTGCACCTCGCGCTGCTGGTCGCGCACGGCGATCAGGCGGTCCAGCAACGACTTGGGTACGAACGCCGTGCCGGCGATCGAGGTGCCCAGCTGCTGCGTGGCCAGGTCAAAGCGCATGCGCGCGTCGAACTGTTCGGGCGTCATGCCTTGCGCCGCCAGCAGTTGCAGATAGGCCTTGTCGTCGATCGATCCGTCCTGCTTGCGCGGCAGTTGCGCAATCGCCGGGATGCTGTTGATCGCCTCATACAAACGAGCATTCGATACCGTCAGGTGCTCGCGTGCCACTTCGTTGGCCACCACGCGTTGCAGGATCAGCTGATCCATCACGTTCTTGCGCAGCGCCGGGCCTTCGAACTGGCGCGGATCGTAACTGGCCCCGAGCATCTGGCGCATGCGTTCGCTCTGTTCACGCACCACGTTGTCCAGTTCCTGCACCGTGATCGCGCGGCCGTCGACCTTCGCGACATCGTGCGAGCTGTCCATGAAGCGCGAATAGCTCTCCACGCCGAAAAACACGAACGACGGAAAGACAAGCACCAGCAGCAGCAAAAGCATCAGGCGCCGGTTGTTGCGTACGAAATCAAGCATGCGGACTCAGGTAAGAGGGTTGGCACGAACGTCAAACCCCGCGATTCTAGCAGGAGCCGGGCGCCGCACCGCCATTTGCCGCCGGGGACGGCAGGACACGGATGCCAGTGCTCGACGACGCCCTGACATGGCCGGAGGCCTCGGCGCCAAAAAGCAAAAATGCCCGCGTAAGCGGGCATTTTTGCATCACATGTCTGGCGGAGTGGACGGGACTCGAACCCGCGACCCCCGGCGTGACAGGCCGGTATTCTAACCAACTGAACTACCACTCCTTTGTCGGTTCCCGCTACGGCCGGATTTGCGCGATGGTGAAGTGGTGGGTGCTGAGGGGCTCGAACCCCCGACCTACGCCTTGTAAGGGAATCGAATTTCCTTACAAATCATAGGCCTGCAATGTCCACCAGCTTCGCCGCACCAGCCGGTCAGCAGGAGAAGACGGGATTCTAACAGGCATTCCCAAGATTGCAAGCCCCCGGACGCTATCCTCCCAAACTGTCGGCTACCCCCTCGCTGGGCGAATCCGCCCTTACCTTGCGCGATTCGACAAGCAGCTCCATAGCCCGGCGCTTCCCGCTTTCTGTCAGCCTGAAAAAAGTGGACAAGGGCGAGCTGCGATCCACGTAGCCTTTACGCTCAAGCAATCCAAGGAGCAGGTCGACCTTCAGCCTGTGCTCATCGAGAACGTCATCCACCTCGACAGCAAAGAACATACGTGTGCTCATCGCCACCAGCAGTTCCGCCTCTGCAGTGCTCAATGACCTTGACGTAAAGACCCGGCGCCAGGGCACCCTGACGAAGAAGGCTCCAACAGCAGCCAGCGCTCCCCATAGGATAGGTACCCCTGAGAGAACCATTACACCGACGGTGGCGAACCCCCACGGGTCCGGAACCTTGCTCACGTATTCGGGCAGCAAACGCGGACCTATATATAGAGTCAAGGCGGTCAGAAATGCCGTTACCAGCAACTTCTTCGAATCGAAGATGAATTTGAGGATGGCGTCCATGTGATCTCAATTTTTGCCCGAGATTATGCCCCACCGAGGCACTGTATAGATATACAGTACAGGGATGACAGACGTTCCTGACCCCTTCGACGGCCGGTTCAAGACTCCCCTCACCAAGGCAGAGCTTAGGGAGATGTACCAGCGCTGCCCTACGCCGGAAGTGCGCGCCCTGCTCTGGGAGGTTGCACGGCTCCAGTGCATCGTGCGGCGTGCGTACCAGTTGCAGGCCTGCTTCCCCGCCGGAGGCTACGGGACCGGCAGCTACCAGACCATGATCCTCTGGCACCTGCGGAATGAAATGAGCAGCGAGCCATACTTGAATGACGGATTGCCGACAGATGAGCTGCCACCCGAGTTGGTGGATACGGGCGGGAGTCGTCGGCGGCGCGGCCGATGACCACCAGCGAGCACTTGATTCGCCTTGAAATAGCAAGAAGATTCTATTGCGCCACTGGAAAGCCCCTGGAACCAGTGCCGCTAGAGGCCGAAACGCAACTTTAAGCCAAAAAACATGGCTTCTTGCGCAGGCTTTTCAAGCCAGTTTGTGGCTTACTCAGCCGGAGGGGGTTGATGCATCGGGTAGAATGCGCTCACTTTCCAAGGATATCGGAAAGCGGCCCAGAACCGACGCAGCCCGCTGTTGCGAGCACCGGGCGGCGTGGAACTGGTCGTGAAACCGCCGTAGAACCTAAGTAACTACGCGATGTTTGAACAGGTTATTGCGAACCTGGTGCAACTCATCGGGATGTTGATCATCCTGGCGATTGTGAACAACAACAAGCGGTGAACCGCGGTGCCGGCCAATTCGTTTAGGCCACGGAGGAAGCCGGCACTATTCACATCGCGCTGCGAAAAACGCAACACGGACGAATCGTAAGACGCTAATAGTCACCGTGTCAACAAAATGTTTATGGGTGCCGCAGAGGCTTAGATATAGCCAGGGCACGGCCATCATGGCCGAGAAGATCCTTGAACGATGACCTCCCCCACCCTCGCCGAACTTTCGCCGATGCTGCTGACGGAGCGCAAGACTCTGCCGGCGACCGGTGACTGGCTGTGGGAGATCAAGCATGATGGCTACCGCATGCTGGCGACTACCGGCCAGCCACGGCTCAAGACCAAAAACGGCGCAGACTGCACGCGCTGGTTCCCTGAAATCACCGCCACCCTCGCCACCCTGCCGCCGGGGAACATTCTCGATGGCGAGGTCTGCGTGCTGGACGATATCGGTCGGAGCGACTTCGAGCGGTTGCACGATCGAGCGCGGCACCGCGGCCGGCGACCCGGGGATGATCTGGTCGCCTATTGTGTCTTCGACTTGCTGGTCCGCGGCGGTAGGGATATGCGGGCGCTCCCGGTAGAGAAGCGCAAGGCCGCGCTGCGCGAACTGCTGGCCGACGAGCCGCCGAGCCTTCTGTATGTGCAAGATGTCGCCGACGGCGCCTGGCTCTATGAGGCAGTGTTGGGCCTTGGACTAGAGGGCGTCGTAGGGAAGCGGGTCGGCAGCACGTATCAAGACGGAGTGCGCTCGCCAGACTGGATCAAGGTGAAACGGCCGGGCGCGGTGCCGGCGAAACGATTCCGCCGTTGATCACGCCGAAAAAAAGTCTTTGACATTAGCCCCTTTGGTGCTAATATACGTCTCAGAGGTAGCGCGCCGCGCCGCCCGACATCCCGAAAGGACGACGAAATGGAAAAGACCTTGGACATCCTGAAGACTGAAGCCGAGATCGGCAAGTTGATGGCCGAGACGATCAAGCTCAACGCCGAGGCCATGAAGCTCCAGCGCGAAACCCGCTGGTACCCGGTGATTTGGGCAACGGCATGGCTCGGCGCGGCGCTGGCTGCCGCCAAACTGTTCTTCTAACTCCAAGGCCCGCCGCAAGGCGGGTTTTTTCTATGCGCTATACCCCACCGAAGCCCGAAGACCTGCAGCGTCTGAAAAACGATCTCGACCGCACTGGCGAGCAGATGGCCGAGCTATTCGGCGTGGCCGGCGGCCAGCAGTGGCGCAAGTACACCGGCGGCGCTCAGCCGCGCGAGATGGCCCCGCAGATGCTGTTCTTTGGCGCCGCGCGCCTGGCGCTCACTGAGGCCGAGATGACGCGCGTGCTGGCGCGCATGCGCGAGATCGGCGCCGACGTTGACCTTGACGAAGGTGCTGGCGGCGCGGAATAATCTGTGTGCCGATTCGTCGGCAGGCCCGCCGTGATACTGACCCCTCGAAGAGTCTAGTGTTGCATCAGCGGGCCTTTTTGCTTTTCTGCCTTACGGCTTCCGCCGGCTGGCCTCGATGATCGCCAGTGCCATTGCTTCACCCACCTCGGGCGGCACACGGTAGATTGCCGCGATCCCGCGCATGCGCTGCACAGCCTGGTGGATCTCGGCAGGTGTGCTCGGTACCGGTAGGTACGCGGCCAGCTTCAAGCGCTCATAGAGCAGATCCATCAGTTCGTTGTCGAGCGATTCAACAAGCTGCTCGTTGGTCGGCAAAGGCACTTTCTACTCCAAACGAAAAAGGCGCCCGAAGGCGCCCTTGGCTTAAAACAGCGCCGTATTACGGGCAATCGCCTTGACCCGACTTCAGACCACGGGTGACGTTACAAATGGTACCCGTGTTGGTCCAGGTCATGTTCGCAGCGCCAGCACCCAGCGTCGGCGTATCGATGATCGTCAGTTGAGCGGGCGGGCTGGCAGTGTCCGTAGCGCCCGTGGTCACCTTGATGATGCCATTGGTGACGCTCGTCACGACGGTGATGTTCTTCGTGACTGCCGGCGTCGGAACGTAGCCGTTAGCAGCGCCCATGTCGCAGCCGGTCAACGTGCCGGTTTCCTGCAGGCACATGGCAACACCAAGCTTTACGGCGTTCAACTCAGCCATTGCGCCAGACGCCCTGGAACGCGAGCTGTAATCGCTGTACTGCGGAATGGCGATGGCAGCCAAAATACCGATGATCGCCACCACGATCATCAGTTCGATCAGCGTGAAGCCCTTTTGTACCCGTTTTCCCATCCTGCGCGCTTTGTTCATCATGACATGACCCCTAGAGTTTTTGAGTTACGCAGCACTTTTGCTGCTGCGGGGGATGGGAGCATGAGGCGTGCCAGGTACCTCAAATGAGGTAAAGCGGCCCAAAAGTGACAATTTTTGTCACTCCATCGATGCCGAGACAAAAATCGTCACCCTTTGTCTGTTCGTCGAGTGACAAAAATTGTCATGTTGTCGATCAAACAGGATGACAATTTTTGTCACATAACTCAAATGAGTGAGGCCTCCGCTTCGCGCCGCAGCACCAGCCCGCGGAGCACGCGACCGCCGCCCTTATTCCATTTGCGGATCTCGGTTGGCACGTCCTCCCACCGGCCAGTATTCACGCGCCGGCGCAACGTACTGGCTGACAGATTGCCCGCGCCGAGGTTGAACGTGAAGTCGATGAGCGCGGCCAGTCGCTCGGGCGTGTCGATCCCGTGGCACAGCTTCAGTACCGCTGGTAGATAGACTGTGCGGACCATCCACAGCAGCAGTTCCTCCGCGCGCTCACGGGTGATCGGCGCATCCTTCAGCGTGACCGCCCTGCCGTCAGGGTAGTAGGTGGCGCCGTAGCCGATCGTCGGCACGCCGGCCGGGCACAGGTACGGGACCAGGTACAGCCCCTCGAAGCGCCGTGCCAGCGCAGCCGCTACCTCGACCGCCAGCGTGTTGAAGTCCTTCGGCGCCGGGGCGTCCACCACAGGTTCGGGCCCGGCCGGCGGTACAACACCCGGCGGGGGCTCGGTGACGGCCGCAGGCTTGAACAATCCGAGGAACCAGGTCACGCAGTTCATACCCTGCCCCGGCTCGACAGCACGCGCACTGCAAAGAAGAAGCCGAGGATCACGCCCACCAGCTCGCGGTCCCACTCGCCCATCTTGAAGCCAGCCTCATGCAGCGCGAAGCACCACAGGCCGAGCGCGATGGTCGCGGCAGCCGGCCGCACGATTCCGTTCCACAGGTCGACCGCATAGATGCCGGTCGGCTTCATCGCGGCGACGACTGCCTGGCCGAATGTGGTGGCGTCGGTGCGCGCGAGATCCGCTTCGGCCTGCACGCGGATGGTCTGCACGCCTAGCTCGGACTGCAGCTTGATCGACGCCAGGTTGCGCTCGTGCGCCGCGGCGTCAAGCTCGCCCTGCAGCCGCATGCGCTCCAGCTCGTGTTTGTGGTCCTGATAGTTCGTCCACATGCTGCTGATCTGCTCCCAAATCAGGCGAAAGGCGCTGCCGCCGAGAAACGAAATGATGGCTGAGAACATGGGGCTCCTTAGAGGGTCAGCATCTCGGGGGTGACGGTGTTGCGCGCCACCTGACCGAAGTCCGAGTGATAGGTGATGCTGGTGACCTGTCGCTCAGAGAACCATCCGCCGCGCGCCGCATAGGCGTCCCGTGCCGCGAGAGTCGAGTGCTGGATGACGGTCATCCCGCTGTGCTCTTTCTCATCGACGTGGTGGCGGTGGCCGACGTGACAGTACCGCTTAGTCGTCGCGCCCCATATGCGGGCGAATTGCGCCGCGAACAGCAGAGGCAACTGGTCGTTCTTCTTCAGATGCCCGTGGTGGAACGCGAGCATCGTCGTGCCGTGCTGGTGGACGTAATACGGCAGTTCGCTGTCGATCACCGTCACCCGCGGCTCGTTCTCGTAGATCGCCTTGAACAGCGCACGCAGCCACACGCTCGACGCCAGGTCATGGTTCCCCTCGGCCATCAGCACCACCACGCGCTCGTGATGGCACAAGGCAAACTCGACCATGCGACGCAGCACGCGAATGGCAGCCGCCACGATTTTTGCGAATCGCCCGTCCTGATCCAGTACGTGGTGGCTGGTCGGAGTAACCGGCAGCATGCCGTCACTGTGCAAGAAGTCCCCGAGCTGGTTCACGATGCCGACACGCGCGGCCGGCGCGGACTTGACCATGTGCTCGAACACCGTCGTCAGCATGCGCTCGGCGATGTCCAGGTTCCAGTCGGCCCCACCCTCGCGGCGCCACGCCAGCATGCCGAGGTGATAGTCGGTGAAGGTGTAGAGGTTGCACAGGCTGTCAACCGTGTGCGCCGGCGCAGGTTGCGGTTCGACCCGGGGCAGTTCCTCGGCCAGCGCGGCGAGCGCGGCGCGTTGCGCTTCAGCCAGGCGGTCGCCGTCCAGTTGCGACTTGACCCACTGTCCGCGCACCTTGCCGTCCGCGTCATAGTAGGTCGACACGCCGCGGGTAATGAACGGGTCCGGTACGACCTTCGTCATGTCGTGCTCGGGCGAATAGCCCTTCGTCGCAGCCTTCACCTTCACTCGCGTGATGCACGCCTGCACCGCGCTCTTGGCTACGCCGAGATGGCTTGCCGCCGCGCGCATCGAGCCGTGTTCGATCACAGCGTCGATGTATTTCGCCTGAATCGGCGTGGCCCACTGCTTCAGTTGAGGGTCGATCACAGCGGCTTTCGGCATTGTCAGACCTCGATGAGTTCAATGGGGAGGGATGGTGCAGCGCCTTCGATCACGCCATCGCGCACGAACACTCGACCTGACGTGAGCGTTCCACGCGCCTGCAGGATGCCGCCGCCGGGAAGCTGGACGGCAGCCACGCCATTCGCGGCCGACACGATGGTTCCGACCTGGAGCGGAGGGTCCGGCATCAGATCCCGAAGGATCTTGTAAGGGTTACGCAACATGGGTTTCCACTCCGATCGTTTGGAACACTTCGGGCATGCTCACATCGACGCTGGTGCTGCGCACGATGCCGAGGCGCGTCACGCCGGCGTCGACGTAGCGGACAAACTTGCCGGGCTGGATCACACCCGTCTCGGCAAGCACCGGCAGCCGCAGGGAGACGTGCGCCTGGCGCCCGGTGTCGCCGAGGATTGCCAGGCCACGCTGGCGAGCTGCGTCGGCGTGCGTGATGAGCGGGTCGGTCACCATCGGCGCGAGGATGTCGCCAGCCGTGCCGGTGCGGGTCACTTGGCCGAGCACGCCCTGCCCCTCGCCCGACACGAACACGCGGTTGTAGGCCGGGCGCTGCAGCCACTCGATGGATTCGCGCATCGTTACGTCCGCGGGTAGCTCGAAGTCCGGCGTCAGCGAGCCCCAGTTCCACGGCGCCGTCGGGTACCTGGATAGAACCTTCAGCGCCTTCGTGCTCGGGTCCGGCTGGATGTACGCGCCCGCGGCACCGGCGATGGCGTTCAGCGCAGTGATGTAGGTGCCCTGGTGCGACCAGGCGCCGGCCGGTACCAGCCAGTCGGTCGCCGCCCAGTTGACGGTCCAGCCGATGCTGGTGCCATTCAGGGTCAGCGCGTCGTTCATCAGTTGCTGCGCCGTGCGTGCGCCGGAGTTGCTGAACGACTGCACCGGGGCATACGGCGCACCGAGGATGGCCGACTTCCCCTTGCCGCTCACGCGAATGGCGGCGCGGCCGAACGTGCGCTCGCGGCTGATCTGCTCGGCCAGCACGCGGTATGCGGTCCCGTTGATCACGGCTTCCAGCTCGACCGGAGTGCCGTCAGATCCAGCCTGCACGGCGTCGAGCGTTTCCGCCGGCAGCGCCGCGTTGAAGCCCCACGTCCAGGAGTCAGCGTCAATGCTCAGTGAGAGCGAGAACGTGGGCAGCTCGACATTGCCGTCGACGCGCCGAAGCATTACAGAGTTGATCACGATATAGACCCTCTTTACGGGGACGATGACGGTTTCGCCAGGCGGTTCCGTCGGGCATGGGTTCACACCGAATTTCAAACGGATGTCATCGCCCGCATAGTCCAGCCACGGGCAGATGAACTTCAGCAAGGTGCTGCCGGTGAAAGGCGGCTCGGGCGGCTCGGGCGGCTCCGGGTCGACACCCCAGTGAATGCGGCCAGTCGCCTCCTGCCAAGGCATGCGCGTCGAGTGGTTCGTCGGTGTGCCCTGCTTCGCCGGCATACCCATCGATCGCGCGAGCGGAGCAGCCTCCTGATAGCGCGATCCCGTGGACACCTTGACGTGCGCCGGGTACTCCCAACCATCGCGGGCGCTGCGACGTTGCGGCACGGCGCGCTCGAATCGGTCGCCGCTCGACACCCTTACGTGCGGCGGGTATTCCCACGGGCTGCCGCTGCTCGCACGAACGTGTGCCGCTTGCTCAAACGATGCGCGGTCGGTCACCCGGATGTTCGCGGCTTGCTTGAACCCTGCGCCGCGGGAAGCGCGCATCGGAGCGGCTTCGTCGTAGCTCGCCCCGCGCACAGGGTGCAGCGCCGCAGCCTGCTCGAATGAACTGCCGCTCGACTTCTCCAAAGGCGCAGCCTGCTCGAACGCAGCACCGCGAATCGACGACGGGCCACGCCATACCGAATTGTCGTAGTTCGCGGTGAAGTGCAGCGTCGGTGCAGCCTTCGTCATCACCAGTTGGCCCGCTACCGGCGTTGAGGGTTCTGCGTCGCCGACGATCTGCAGCGTCGGCGCAGCCTTCACCATCACGAGCTGGCCGATGGTCGCTACACCATCCGGGTTCAGCGTGAAGTTGAGGTTGACCGCCGTCCCTGCAGGTGGCGTGTACCCCCGGTGAAAGTCGAGGTTGATGTCGGTCACGAATCCACCAGGGTTGCGAGAGAGATCGAGAACACGCCGCCCTCATAGAGTTGGGTGGTCGGGCTGCCGCCAGCCGCGAGCTGCAGTTCGCCGGTACCGCCGGACGCAACAACGTCCAAGTCGGCTGCGAAGTTCCCATCACTATCGGTGATGCGCGCCCACGCCGCGTTACCCGTCTTGCTGGCAAGGACCGACGAGCCGATCTGTAGCGTGAGCGTGCTGCCGGACACCGACCCGGCCGAAGGATCTGCAAACAATTGCGTTGCAAGCAGCGTGTTGCCTGCGCCCGGGGCCACGCCGCGCGCCGGACGCGTGCCGCTGTAGATCAGCAACTTGCCCGGACCAGAGCCTGCGTCAATAGCTCGTGTCAGCGCCTGGAGACGGTCGGCGATCACGCCGTTGGAAAAGGCGAGCGTCATGGTGCGAGTTCCTCATAGCCGATGACCAGCGCCGGCGCGTTCTGTACGTACTTGCGGACAAAGAAGTAGTCGACCCCGGGGCCGGTGTTATACCAGCGTCCGAGGCAGAGCTGCGCCGCATCGGAAGGCACGCCGGAGCGCGAGGCGATGAACTGCTCCCGGTCCAGGAAGTTGACCACGCCGTCGGTGCCTCGCTGCAGCGTCATGCGATGCAGGACGCCGTCGGCGAAGCGCGGGAACACAATCAAGCCGGCCGTATCCGCCTCACCGTTGATACCGAAGCGGGTATTGGCGGTGTCGGACGCTGTGTTGTAAATGCACGCCAGCTTGGTTGTGCCGGTGCCGATGGTGCCCTGTACCCAACCGAAGAAGCCCGAGTTCTGCCCCGCCGTCGAGACAGTAGGGAACGACTGCCCGTTCGACGCATTGAACAGCGCGTTCACCTCATAACCCTGCCCAAAACTCGCCACGGTACGGCACTCGCGCACGGCGCCCGGGTTCAGGCCATACCAGTAGTCGCCGCCCGTGGAATTCGCCACGGTGGTCAGGTTCGGATAGCCCGTCCACTTGCTGGCATCCATCGACGAGCCCGTGAACGTGAAGTCGTCCCATAGGATCGGGAACGTGGCGCCGCCGCTGCTGGTGGTCGGCGTGGCGCCGTTGTACCAGACGTAGACCGACTGTGCGGCGCTGTCCAGGTTGCCCGGGATGTTGAACCAGTAATACGCCACGCGGTTCGGCGCCGAGCCCTCGACCCGCTCCAGCCAGTACGGGATCGGGTTGCCGGCCAGGTCGGTGAAGTTGATGTCCGAGGTGTAGCTACCCTTGGTCGTCGGGAAGGTCTTCAGCGGCAGGCAGACATCGGCCTGGCAGCCCGGCGCAAACGAGGCGGACAGGAACACCGACCCCATCATGGTCTTGCTCATCGTCGCCGGGCTTTCGCCCACGCGCAGCAGGACTGCATGCCCGGACCCTAGCCCCACGGTCTGCGGCAGGGTCAGCTTGCGCTTCATCCTCCCGGTGTACTCGCTCGGATAGCTGTACAGCGGCATGATCACCGGCGTGATGTTGTCCTGCACCACGGCGTTGTAGGTCTTCGAGTAGTCGCGGCCGAGCACCAGGTACTTGTAGTTCTCGTTCACGTTGTCGAACACGTAGTTGCCGTTCGCATCGGACCACGCCGACTGCACCACCGCACCGCCCTCCTCCAGCAGCCTCACTCGCTCAGGCGTCGGCGTGTTGTTCACCGTGGTCTGTCCGGCGACGCGACCCTTGCCTCCCCAGGTCTGGTCGGTCTGACCCGGGCGTCCACGGTGGGCCTTGTCACTGCCGAGGCCGATTGCCGGGGCCGAAGGCAAGCGCGTGAAGGCGTACAGGCTGGAGCTGTAGGTCATCGTGCGGCGAGTTCCGATTGCATCGGCATAAGGCGTCGTCGGCGGCGTGAAGGCCCCGACGTAACGCGCGCCCCCGACGGTCACCTCCAACTCGTCGATGTAGCCGTTCAGGCTACTGGATGCATCCCATCCGGACGCGCCGATCCGCACCTTGTTGCCGCCCGGCGCCAGGTAGTTCGTGCCGTCGTTCCAGGTGCCGCCCACCGCGCCATTCACGTACAGCGTGGTCACCCCGGACTTGCGCACCACGGCGATGTGCGCGTAGGTGCCGGCCGTGATGGCAATCGACGAGGTGATCTGGTTCGCCGTGTTCACGTAGTAGATCGGCTTGGCGTTCTGGTCGACGGCCAGCACCGGGTACGCGCCGTTGGTCGAGGTCGGGCGCCAGTCGATGAGGAAGGTGGCGAACCCTGCGCCGGGAATCGCCTGGATGTTCAGCCAGCACTCGATGGTGAAATCCTGCTGGCCGATGGTCAGCGAGCCATCGGTGACCGGCACATCGAGACGATCCTGATTGACCGTGGCGTTCTGCGATCCGGTGAACCGCATCGCCGCCGTGCCAATCTTAACGCTACCGGTGCTGAGCTTCGGCGTGCCCGTGCTCGTCACGGTCCGTGCATAGGTGCTCGTATCCCTGAAGCTGGTGTCGTTATTGTTGCCGTCGCCGTGCAGCAACAGCGTGCAGGGGCCGGCGTACGCGCCGTCGTCGTCGAGGAACTGCTGAGTCGGCGGGTTGAAGTTGGTCGTGTACCGCCCGATCCCCTTCGTGATCCGCACCTCGTCGAGATACCCGTTCAGGTACTCGGCGGCGATGGCGCTCCCGGCCGTATTGCCCATACGCAGTGTGCCAGTGCCGTTGACCATCGTCGCAGACACCGCAGCCGACTGGTCGAGCACGCCGCCGACGAACACATACAGCGTCCCGCTCTTGCGCACCACGGCGACGTGCGTCCAGGTGGACAACGGGATCACCTGCGTGACGCCGAGCAGTTGCTGCAGGCCCGAGCTGGAGGTGCCGTTGCCGATCAGTAGGTTGACCTTGCCGGCCGCACCAATCGACACCGCGTACGACGGGTTGATCGACCCGGGGAGTACATCCTTGTTGAGCACCTGCGTGTTGTTGCCGCTGGTCGGCCACGCATTCATGTAGATGAAGAATTCGATGGTCCAGTCCGGGGTGCCGGTCGATAGGTCATACTGACCAGCGTTCGGGTACTGGATCGAGCTGTTGCCGTTGAAGGCAATCGCCGAGTTGCCGAACTTCTTCTGCGCCGTGCTGGTCGTCACGCCAGTGCCCACCAGCGCCGCGCCTTGGGCATTGAACACCGAGCTGTCGGTCGGGTAGCCCCCGGTCGACCCTTCGCCGTGCAGCATCAGCGCGTAGTTCGTGTTGTCCGGGGTGCCGTAGGGGGCGGTCGGCGGCGTGAAGGTCGCCGTGTAGCGACACGCGGTAGTCAAGCACCATTCGTCGTAGTACGCCTCCAGGAACGTCGAGCCCGCACTGAAGTTGCTCTGCCCGAACACGATGCCCTGCGTCGCCGCGCAATTGATTGCGCCGGACAGTGTTGCGCTCGATACCTGCGTGCCGTTGATCCAGACCTTGACGCTCGTGCCCTGGCGCGTCACCGCGACGTGGGAGAAACCCCCGGTCGCCAGGTCGCTGGCGTTGCCCGCAATCAATTGCGCGCCGTTGAACCACACGCGCACTGCGCCGTTGCTCATGCGCGCCACCAGGAAGTCCTGGTTGCCGGCCACGCTGTCGTCCCATCGCCCGAAGATCGCACCGTAGTCGGTGCCCTGCGACACCGGCCAGACCCAGGCCTCCATCGTGAAGTCACCGGCTGCCAAGTCAAGGGCCTTGGTCGCGGCCAGCTTGACGTAGTTGCCGTTGGCACTGCCAGTCTTCAGCGACGCCCCGCCGATCTTGGCCTGTGCGATGCTGATGGCGGCCGAGCCCACAACCGCACCGTTCTGCGCCGTGCTCGACGAATCGGTGATCGTGGTCGAGCCACTGGCGCCATCGAAGTGCAGCAGGGAGATGATGCTGCTACCGAACTGATCGACTGCCACATTATCTCCTTAGCGCCAGGGGCCGGTTACGTCGATGAAAGGGAAACCCCACGTCGCGTTGCTGTCGGCGCAGGGCGCGACGCGCAGCGCAATGAACCGCTTATTTGGGAAGTCATCGGTTCCTACAACCACGTCCCGATGCGAGAAATATGTGTACAGGTTCTGTGGCGAGCAATACCAGCCGGGGAACCACCCGCGCAGCGCGCCGGCGATGTTAATCCCCATCAGCCCGAGCAGCAGCGCGTTGTCTCCCCCGTTGGGGAAGTTGAGCACGCCGCTGTTCACGAGGACTCGCCCGGAGTAGTCGGGCGTCGTGGCGAGCAGCATGCACCCCTTCGCTGCGCTGAGCGCCCCCACAGCGCCGGTATGCGAGCGGGCAATAAACAAGCCGCCCGCCGCCGTGTTCGGCGTGTTGGAATACCCCACGCAAGTTGTCACCACTGAGCCAGTCGCTACCAGGCTGGAGGTGCAACCGGTCAGCACCGAGGGAAACTTATCCACACTGTTGCGGAAGATCGGGTCGCCAAAGTAGTACACCACCCCGTTCAGCCCCGAGGCCGCCGGGTTGGGGGCCAGCCACAGGTAGAAGCCCCGGTCATCTCCGGCAAGGAACCACTTACGGACGGTGGCGTCGGCCGTGCTGGACTTGCCCCACCACAGGCCGCCCGACATCTGCGCAGCGGTCGGGTACGGGTTCACGCCGGTGTCCACGTCGTACATGCCCTCGTAGGCGACCACGCGCGCGTTCAGCGTGTTGGTGTCGTCGACGCGCAGGAAGCCGCCGGTGAACGCTGCCGCCGGCGAGGTGTACACGGCCTTGTTCGTGCCCGAGAACGGCTTCGTCCAGCCGAGCGGCGCCATCTTCGCGGTGATCGTGCCGGTCGCGGTCTGGTCGGAGATACCGGTCGCGTCGAAAGTCAGCGTGTTGCTGGTGATGGACAGCACCTTCTTCTCGCCATTGAGGCCCGCTGGTGTGGCGCCGGCGATCAGCACCACCGACTGAATCTCGTATGGAAACGCCGTTCCGAAGGTCGCCGTGGCGACGCCGCCTGCGACCACCAGCGACGACAAGGTCTGCTGCCCCCACCCGTCCTTGAGGCAGGCGTCGAGCATCGGGATCAGACCGCCCGCGTTACCGAACACGGTGGGAGCGTTCACCATGTCGCCGTGCATGAACTTGACTACGTTGGACATGATGTTCGCTCAGTTGAACGACCGGATCGGGCCGGTCAGATCGAAGAAATACCCGCAGCCGATCCAGGTGGCCCCGTTGGGACTGCCCGCCGACAGGAAGGCGAGCTTCTTCCCCACCAGTTGGCGCATGCCGTCGATCTGCTGCAGATTCGTCATGACCGCGTTTGTCACGCTGCCCATCGGCATGTTTTGCAGGATGTGGTACATGCCTGGCAACCAACCTCGCGTGCCGCCGCCTGCAATAACCACCACGTTCTGCAGGAAGGCACCCCCACTACAGGCGTCGGGCCAGTTAACTCCGAGGCTGCCTCCGCCCAGGTTGCCGGAAATCGAGGCATTAATCATCCCCAGGGCGAAGTGGTTCGAGGATTGGGGCGAGCCGATGCCATTCGGAGGGCGCGGCAGATAGACGGCGCTATTCCCGATAAACGAGTTACCCAAGTCCCCGCTATAGATCGTAGCCCCCGAGGTGATGTCGACGTTCGCACCGGCGAGAATCGCCCCGTAACCGTCGATGGTCTGCTGCGCATCGAGGTCACCGAAACCCATAGTGACCCCATTCAACGTCAGGGTCTGCACCGAGCAAGGGTTGACCCAGAAATAGAAGAATCGGTCGTCACCGTAAATCGCCCAGTTGCGCAGCCCACCGTTGGCCGCCGCGCCATCCGACTTGGGCCAGTTCAGCACGTTCTGCGTCGCGCGTGGCACCGCGTAGAAACCAGTGTCCACGTCGGTCATCAGCTCGTAGGCGGTCACTTGCGCGCAACGACTGGCGAACCCTAGTACGTTGGCCGTGTCGTCGACACGCAGGTACAGGCCCACGGTGTTGATCGTCGCCGTCGTGCGGTACACCGCCTTGTTGGTGCCGGAGAACACCTTGTTCCAGCCCAGCGGCGCCATCTTGAACGAGATCGTTCCCGTCGCACTGGCGGGCGTGCCGGCCGGTACGGTGAACGTCACCGTGTTCTGGCCGATGGCCGTGATCTTGAACTCGTTGTTGAACTGGCTCTCGTTGGCGCCGGAGATCAGGATCACCTGACCTGGCATCAGGCCGTGCCCGGTACCCACCGTGGCCTGCGCGGTCGTTCCGGTCACGGCAATGGCGCTCAGCGACCGGCTGCCGTAGCCGTCCTTGAGACAGGCATCGAGCAGTGCGACCAGCGAGCCGGCCGTGGCGCTCAGCGTCGGAGCACCGTAGTCCTGCGAAGTAAAAAGTTTCGGATATACGCTTGCCATGTGTCCTCTTATGCGTCGATGTCGCCGCGGATCTGCAGGCGGAACGAATCACTCTGTCCGGTAGCGGTCGACTGCAATACCGTTCGGGCGAGCCAGAGAGGGTAGTTGGCGGCAGCCGTGTTGAAACGCAGCACGTTGCCGATAGCCCACCCACCACCCCATCCGCCCTGCTTTATCGTGAAGTACGGTTGACCGGTCGCAGGGTTGGTCGGGAACGTGTCGGCGTTGATCGTTCCGGTGCCGATGTTGCCCACCGCCTCGCCGATGATGTTGAAGCTCGTCGAGCTGGTGAATACCAGTGCCCACCTCTCCTGAATCGCCGACTGGTCCGTCACCTGCAGCGGGAAGCTGGCGAAGTTGTAGTTGCTGGACGGGCTGCCACCGCTCACCACATCCGCAAACAAATTCGCCCACGTCGTCTGTGCGAACGAGAGCGACATGCGCGCCTGCAGGTCGCCCATGATGAGCGCCGAGCTGACCTTCGCCTCGTTGGCGGGGTATGTGTGCGTCAGTTGCTTTGTCAGCGCGATGCGGCCGGTGATCTGCACGTCGGACGCCATCGCCATGTCTTCGACACGGTTCTCGACGTAGATCGTGCCGGTCATGCCAGTCGTGCTCACTGTCGGGCCGAACGTCAGCGTGCCGGCGTCCAGGTTCGTCGTGTACATCGTCGGGTCCATCACCACCGGGGGATTCGACGAGTCGACCACGCGCATCGCAGCGACGCGCACCCGGCCAACGTCGACGGTCAGCCCGTTCGCGGGCGTGACAGCCTGCTTCGCGGTATGGTGGACAACGACGACGTAGCCCTTCTGGAAAATAGGTACCCGGCCGTCGGTAGGCAGGCGCACCGGGTCCAGGCCGAGGATCGACGCATCGAGCGGCAGGTAGCTATACGCCACCGCGTTGAACACGATGGTTGATGCGAACGCCGGGTACGGCTTGAAGATTTTTCCGTCTGCCGTGACTGCGGCGGCGTTGTACCAGACCTGCGATTCGTTGCCGGCCGCGGTGACCATCTTGCCGAACCGCAAGTTCACAACACCCGTCTGATAGTTGACTGCGCCGATAACATTGGTACCGCTGATCGTACCGTCGGCGTTGGCCGTGACCGATACCGATCCGCCGGTAACCGGGGAGAACTGAATCTGCAGCGACCCGGGCACCACTGGTGCGGCCGGAATGCGGAACGACGCGAAGTCGACCGGCACGTTACCCTGCGTGGTCAGCATTGACTTCAGCGACAGCGCGTTCGAGCCGCCAGCGTTCCACTGCGTGATGATGGCGAAACCTGTGCTGTAGTTGATCGAGCCTGCAAGAGTGCCCGCGTTCGTCAGCGGGTTGAAATCCATGTACAGATTGCCTACCAGGTCGTCGTAGTAGGTCTTTCCGCCCCAGGTGAACATGGTCGACCCCGGCACCAGTGCCTCGGCGTACTGGTACATGAGGTTGAGCCCCCACTGGCTCATCGTGGCCGTCTGCTGCGTGGCTGAGCCGGAGGTGGTCATGTACTCGACATCAACCGAGCCCGTCGTGTCGTTCGGGTAGGTCGCTGCCGCGTCGTAATACTGGATGCCCTGCAGCGTGTTCTGGTACACCGGATCGCTACGATCAATGCCGATACCGTTAGCATTCTTCATGTAGCCGATCAGGTTCGACTGAAACAGCGGCTGCGCGATCTTCACGATCACGTCAGGCTTGAACGTAACGGTGCCGGCGACGTAGTTCACCGCGCCGTTGGTGACCGTTGTGCTCGTGCCGTCGCCGTTGTAGCGCTTCAGCACGCCGGCACCATTGTCCTGCGCCGTGATGTACGGGTCGGTGCGGAAATACTGCATCTGCGCCGGGATATTCGAGATCAGCGAGTAGTCGTTGATCAAGACATTCCAGGTCGCCTTCACCGTGCCGGCGACCACGTTCGTGTCCGGCAACGACACACTCAAGTTGCCCGATCCATCGCGCAGCGGCGCGTTGAAGTGCGCGGTCTTCTTCGTACCGAGGTTGTAGTTCGCCGTGAACACCGTGCCGGCAGCCGGGATGCTGTTCGGCGCCATCCGCAGAAGGTACTGACCGTTCGCCCAACGGGCGTAGCCGGTGCCGTCACCAGAAAAGGTCTGCGTGGCCGGATCGAGCGTGGCGGTATTGGTACCGCTCGGCAACTTCGGCCAGGTGATCGTCAGGCCCGATTGCACGAGCTGCTGCCCGGCCGGCGGCGTGATCGTGAACTCGACGTAGGGGTTCGGCGGCGTGGTGTTCGAGCGATTGAACACGTTGGCCGGGCTCGCCCATGAGAACAGGATCGAGCTGGCATCGTCCGGCAGGCTGCCGAGCGTGATCGTCACCGTGCCGGTGGCGTACACGATGGTGCCGGCGCCGATGCTCGGGTCCGACGCCTTGATCGAGCCGGTGCTGCCACCGCCCTGATCCTGCATCGTGTACCAGTTACCCTGCGACATATAGCTGACCTGGAGCCGGCGCGGGGACGGGCTCGGAATCAGCGTCATCACGAACACATTGACGCGGTTGGTCTGGTTGATGTCAATGGAAGCGGTGTTCTGCGGCAGGATCGGGACGCCGGCTGGCATCCACGACATCGTGAGCGTGCCGGTGCTCGGGGTCTGCGTGAACTGCACCGTGTTGGTGGCGTAGCTGATCGTACCCACAACCGTGCCGGAGGACGTAACGATGACGTTGCCCTGCTTGTCGTCCGAGTATGGCCCGAGCGTCCAGGTACCCGGCACGATCGATGTCGGCACATACACGTAGCTCGGGCCCGACAGCACCCCGCTCAAGGTCTGATTCGCCTGGCCGGACTGCACCGCCGGGTTCGTCGTACCCGCGGCCGACAGGTTCGTCAGCGGCGTCTGCGACTGCGCGCTCGGCACGAGCTGCGAATAGATGCTTTTGGCCTGGACGGCGATGTCTCCAGGCGCCACGTTGGCGATCAAGTCGGCGACGCCATAGTAGTTGGCGGCATTTGCTACCTGCGTGTCGCGGCAGATGGCTCCGGCGGACGAGCCGAGATCGAGCGGGGACGGGTCTGGACCGGTGAAGGTGTACTGCAGTTGCGCCGAGATCGTCAGCGTCACCATGACACCCGTGAAGGTCACCGACTGCCCGCCAACAAGCACTGTGAACTGGCGCGTCTGCGTGGCTACGTTCTGCACGCGAACGAACTGGCTGAATTCGGTACCGAGCCCTTCGTTCTGGATCAGCACCAGCGACTGGCCGACCTTCGGCAGTGCATCACCCACGCGCAGCAGCAACTGCACCGACCGCTGGCCGGCGAGCTGGACCCCAAGCACCTGACCGGGCCACTTCACCGACTTCGCCAGGTACGACTGGATGTTGTTCGCCGCGGCGACGCGCTGGTCCGTCCAGGACTTCGTGGTGAACATCGTGATCGACACGTTGGGGTCGTCCGGCTGCTTCAGCACGATGGCGTGGGCACCGAGATACGAGTCCGTTGTCGTCGTGTTGACAGATGCAAAGCTCTTGCGCAGGCCGATCCGGCCGTAGGTGCGATCCAGCTCCGACACGTCCGGGAACAGGTTGTTGGACACACCGTCGACCACCTCGTTTGCGGTGATCTTGCCGCCCCCGTTGTCGGTGTCGAGCAGCACTTCGCTTTTCATGAGCTTGATGCTGTTCGAGGTGATGGAACTGGTCATTCGTCAAATCTCCATGAGCCGCACGGTCACGAGGTAGAAATCCCCGTCGACCACATCGCTGTAATGCACGACTGGGTGCGCCTCGATACCGGCGCCGTCGTGATGGCGGAAGATCACCGTGTGGTCTTGCCCGCGAAGTGTAAGAGTGAGTTGCTGCCCGGCGACTGCGGCCCAATTTCGCAGTTGGTCAAGGACCGCCCGGGTCATCCAGCCGCTCTCGTCGTCCGACGGTTCGAGGGTGATCGGTCGCCCGCCCTGGCGCGTCGCCGCGCTGACGATGAGCGCCCCGGTGATGGTCCGCTGCGCCGTCTGCTCGACCGGCGCCCAGTTGTTCTCGTCCGACCAGTACAGATCGGGGCTCAGTGCGACGACCGTCGTGCCGACCGCCAGGGTGATGCTCATGTGTTGGACCTCCCCGAGAAGGATTCGAGTTGCCGCATCACGCCAGTCAGGTTCTCGGCATCAGCATCCGATGCGACATTGACCGGGGTAGACTTCCCGTTCAGGTTGATGTTGACCGTCTTGACGCCTGCCACCTTGTCCCGGGTGTTACCGGGGGCGTTCGGCTTCGCCTGCAGCTTTTGAACGGCTTCGAGGACGTTGCGTGCCTGGTTGTACGCAGTCTCAATGCTGCGGATGCCGTCAAAGCTATAAGCCGCCTGACCGCTGTACTTCTGCATGACATTGCGGTTGAAATTCGCCGCATCGAACGCGGCCTGCGCCGTCTTCAGGTCATCGGCGCCGAGCGTGCCGCGGGTCTGCTTGTCGACCAGGGACATCAGGGCATCGTTCTGCGAGGCTTCGAGCCCGCGCCGCCCACCGGCCGCCCCGCCGGCGCCGCCCGTAGCGCCCGCTTGGCTGGCGCGCACGCTCTCCTGCGAGGCGTCGTTGCGCATGCGGATGGCGTCGATCTCGTTCTGCAACTGGCGGACCTGCTGCTCGCCAGCCTGCGCCTCCTGCAGCTTCGCCTGTGCGTTGCGGATGCGCAGCTCGATCTCCTGCTGCTTGGCCGGGGTCAGTTGGCCGGACGCGTCCAGTGCGGCGCGATCGGCTTCTGCCGAAGCGATACTCGCCTTCGTCTCCTGCTCGACGGCGGAGATGTGGTTTCGCACCGTCTCGATCTGGATCTGCTTCTGCCGGATCTGCGCGGCCTGCGCCTCCAGGGTGCGCCCGTACATCGTCGCCTCTTGCTCCTGCGTCTTGTAAAAGGCCAGGCTGGCGCGCGTGGCTACGTCCGTCTCGAATGCGTTCTCGCGGATGACGGCGATCTTTCGCTCAGCCGCGGCGGCAGTGTCGCGCAAGGCGTCGCGGTACAGACCCTCGGCGAATGCTGCCTCCTGCTGAGCGCGAGCTACTTGCGCTTGCTGCTCGGCCGTTGCGGCGTGCTGAGCGTTAAGCCGCGTGAGTTGCGCCGATGCAGCCTCGGCATTGGTCTTCAGTTCGGCCAGGCGATCGGCGTTGTCCTTGTACGTCTCCGCAGCGGCGCGGCGGGCGACCGTCTCGACCTGCGCCTGATCCGCAGCGACCTTGGACCGTTCAGCCTCGGCTGTCTTTTTGTCGATCAGATCGGTCAGGGTTTTGAGCTGTTCCTTCTGGTCGTCCCGCAGCTTCTCCGATCCCCCGGCGGCGATGATCAGCGACTCGGCCTGCGCCTTCAGGTAGATCACCTCCTGCTGGCGCGCAAGGGCGAGCGTGCGCAGCGCCTGCTCGTCGCCTTGTGCGGCGCGTACGGCAGCCTGGCGCATCTCGATCTCATTGCCAGCGACGTTCGCCAGCGCGACGGTCGCCTCGCCCTCGTGCTTCTTTGCCTGCGACAGCTTCTCCGCGATCAGCGTGTTCGCTTCAGCCTGCTTGTTGACGTCGATGTACGCAGCCTGGATCGCGTACCAGCCCTGCGTGGCGCCACCAGCCTGATTGCCCGCGGCAGTCGAGGCAGCGCCCGCCGAGCCTTGCGCCTGCGCGTTGCTCGTTGCCGCAGCAGCGGCAGCCCCGTGTGCCTGTGCGTTGGCGTTGATCCCTCCCGTAGCCGCCTGCGCCTGAGACGCGGACTGCTGCGCCGCCTGGCCGGCCGTGCGTTGAGCAGCGGCGCCCTTTTCACCGGCGCCGGCCATCTCCTGGATTGAGCGCCCTAGCTTTGCCTGGCGGTCGATCATTTGATCGAAAAGCACGCCGGACTCGGCGACGGCACCCTTCAGGTCGCCATGCACGACGCCGGCAGTGAGCGTAGCGAGTTGCTTCACGCCCGTGAACACCACGTCAAGCGTCGTCGAGACGCCCATCGCTACCGAACCGACCACGACACCGGCCGCACGTAGCGCCGCGGTGAGCACGTTCAGCGCACCGGTATCGCCGATGGTCGTCGACGCCTCGGTCATCAGGTTCTTGAACCGTGCCCACGATGCGCCGAAGCCCTCGACTTGATCGGTACCCTTGGCGATAGTCTTCGTGAGCTGGTCCGCCAGGGCGGGCAGCATGTCGGCTGCCATAATCTGCCCGGCTTCGGTCATCTTCGTTAATTGCTTGACCGACAGGCCCATGCCGTCGGCAGCGACCTTCAGCGCGCCCGGGAGCGAATCGCCGAGCTGCTGCCGCAGTTCCTCCATCGAGACGGTGCCCTTGCCCGCCATCTGAGAGAGTGCTTCGAGAGCCAGCGCCGCGCGCTCGCTACCCTGCCCCATCAGACCTGTTGCACGAGTGACTGCCGCGAATACCGCTTCGGTTGTCTGCGCGGAGATGCCGGCCTGCTGCATCGACACCGAGAACCGCTTGTAACTCTCGCTGATCTCGCCGATGGCGATGCCGGAATCGTTGGCCGTCTTGCGCAGGAACTCGATCTGACGCGCTGCCTCCTGGATACTGCCGGTCGTGATCGCCAGGGTGCGGCGCATCGACTCCAACTGCACGTTCGCGTCGAGGAACTTTTTCGACAGCTCGAATGCGCCGTAGGCTCCGGCCAGTTGGCCGAGCATGCTGGACACCAAACGTCCGGCCGTCGACGTTCTCTGTGCTGCTTCGCCAGCGTCATTCAGGGAGTTCTTCAGCGCCTCGATGCGCTTCTGACCGGCGGCGAACGCCCGATCGAACTCCGCGCCCGACACCGATGCGTCGTTCGCCAGCGCGTGAAGCGCACCGTTGATCCGGTCGATCTCGATGCGCACCGACTGCGCCGACTTGACGCCAGTCACGGCGAACGCATCGTCGAGCGCCTTGCGAGCCTGCGCCGCTGACTGTGCGAACTGCTGGTACCGCTGCTCGGCCGCGATCTTTTCTTCGGACGCCTTTTTGGCAGCAGCGGACGCTTCCGCATACTGCTGGCGCTCCATCTCCAACTGCTCACGGGCAGCCCGGCCCAGTTCGTACTGGCGGTTCTGCTGGATGCGCGCCAGGCGGTCTTCTTCCGCGAACGCAGCCTTCTTCTGCTCGGCAGCGGCTTCGGCGACGCGCGCTTGTTCCAGCAGCGCGGCGTTCAGCGCGGCAACGTCCTCGGTCGCCTTCACATACGCCCGGCCCAGTTCAGCCTGCGCTTCCGCAACGTTTTCGGTGGCGATACCGGCAGCCTGCATCGCCTCGCGCGACTCGTTCATCGCGGCGGTGCGGCGCGTTAGCTCCCGGCTGGCAGCCTCGACTTCCTTGTTGGCGAGCTTCGACCGCGCGGACAAATCATCCTCGGCATCGGCAGCGGCCTTCGTGGCCTGCTGCGCGGCGCTCAGCGCGTCCTTCCGGTCGAGGATGGTCTGCTTGGCATCGTTGATCGCCAGGCGCAGTTCCTGAACCTTCAGCTTATATTCAGCCTCGGTCTTCGACGCGTCATCGGTCGACAGCTTCAGGTTTTCGAGCGCGAGTTTCTTGTCGGCCAGCTCGCGCTGCGACGCACGCAGTGCCTCACGGGCTTCCGTCTCGGTCTGCTCGAACTTCGCCGTGGTGCCCGAAAGGTCGGTCAGTTCCTTGGCGAGCGCGGCCGAGGACTCCTTCGCCTTCTGCTGGTCGACGGCAAGAGCGTCGACTGCATCCTTCATCCGCGTGAAGGTGTCAATGGCGTCGCCTTGTTCGGCCAGCTTGTCCAGCTCGTCGCCCAGGCGCTTGAATTCGGGTGCAGCGTCCCCGCCCTGCTTGGCAAGGTCGTGAACATCTTTTGCGAGGTTACGGATGCTCTCGGCGCCGACCGTCGAGGCAGTAACCTGTAGGGAAACATCGCGGTCGTTATTTGCCATGTGGGCCTGCGCGAGACGTGAGGTGATGTCGGGGGAGCGTCAGCGCCCTCCCCCGGCACCCGGGACGAATGCCCCGGGCGGCGCTACGCCGTTTAGGACGCGTTGTCGCGCAGTTCGACGGTGAACGGCTCGCTCTTGCCCACCGGCGTCTTGAGACGGCCCGGCATGGTGACTTTTGCGAAGTCGTTCTGCAGGAAGTCGAACGCGCTGTTGGACGCGATGACCGCCTCGTACACGTCGACGATCACCGGAAGCTGGTCGGCGAAGTTGATGCCGTCCAGGCGCAGGCGAGCGCGCACCATCGGGTTCGTCGAGCCGCGGATCAGCGAGCCGGTCACGGCGTTGTAGGAGCCCGTCACCTTCAGCGCCTGGCCGTCGGTAATGGCGCCGCCGACCTTGGCGCGAATCCAGCCCATGCGCCAGTTCACTTCGTAGTCGGTGTCGAGCACATAGGTCGTGCTGCCAGCCGTGTTCTTCACAAGGAAGCCGGTCGCCGCAAAGTTGTTCTTCGACAGCTCGACCCACCCGTTCAGCTTGGCAGTGATCGCCTCGTCGGTGATCGTGCCGGCGGCGCGGTTCACGTCAACGTCGGTACCGAGCAGCGCGGTCGCCAGCGATTCGCGGTTGACTTCGGCCAGTTCGAGCGTGAATTCCGTCGGCTTCGGCAGAGCGACGGTTTCGAGGATCTGGCCGTAGCTGGCCCGGCCGCGGGACGTGTTGTCCTTCAGGTCGGTCGACGGCTTGATCTCGAATTTCGACGCTTCATACGGGCCTTTGAATGCGTCGAATTGAGCGGTTGTGGGGTTGTAGCGGGCGATGTAAAGGTCGCCAGCACCGATAAAGCCGCGGGCTGCGGTCATAGCTTTCTCCTAGATTTGCCAGCACTGGCACCGTCGGCAGTGTGGCGGGCTGCCGCTGGCAGTGCCTGCGGATGAATTTCGCTTAGGGGTTCGTCAGATCCTCGGTGTAGAGCACGTCGACGTGGATGCCGGCGAACACGATGTCGATGCCGTCGTCTCGTGCTCCGATCACGCGCCCCTTGTAGGTCAGGCCCATCGCGTGGCCGTCCAGGCGCCTCCCGTGCTTCGGCTCACCGGCGAACACCGCGCGCTTCAGGTCCGCGATGACCAGGTGCGCTGCATCGTTCGGGTGGTCCGGGTCGCATTTGACGTGCGCCTCGAACTGGTACCGCTGGCTCAGCGACGCGGCGGTCAGCGCGCTGTCCTGCACGGTGTCGTTCCCTTCGACGAGGATTACGCACGGCACGTCGTCCTCGCCCACTGCACGCTTGCCGCGGAACACACGCGTGCCGATGTCGGTGGAATAGCCATTTGCCACGGTGATCGCGGCCAGGCGCGCGGCGAGGACGCCTGCGATGTCGCTTGCTTTACTCATTTCCGAGTGCCTTTCGTAGTTCGTCAGCGGTGAGTGCGGCCACGGTCGAACCGAGGCGCGCGGCCACGTCGTTCAGGAACTTCTCGTCGAGCGCGGCGCGGAATAGCTGGTAGACCGACGGCCCGTACAGCGCCTTCAGATCGCCGCGCTTCTTCCCGCTGGTGCCGGGCTTGCGCGTCATCACGAGCAAGTTTCCGTTCCGGCCGCGGATAAAGAAGGACTGCACGCTGCTGATCGGCTTGCGGGCTCCGCGCGTGATTTCGACAGACACGCCGTCTTGCTTCATGCCGACCGGGATGCCTAGTGCCTCGTTACCGATGCGGGCCTTCCACGGCAGTAGGCTCCCCGCCTTGCGCGGGTTTTTACCCATCGCGCCCGCCTTGAACGAGTCATTCGGGTACTTGACGACACGCGTCATCTGCTGCGCGCCGTATGACGTGAGCGTGGTGTGCCGGTACCGCGCGGTGATGCGCGCCGTCGGCTTCCCCGGCTCGGTGGCCGGCTCGAACGACATGCGCTCGTCGAGATAACTGTCGGACAGGTTGATGCCCGCGTTCATTTTCTCGCGCGCGTCGGTGTACGCCTTCTGAGTAACCGTATTGACGGCCGTCATGGCGGCGCGGCCGAGCCTTTCGTCGTCCAGGTGCGACAGCGAATCCGCCACCTCCTGCAGCGTGGCGGTTTCAACCGTGACCGAGAAGCCGGAGCGGCCAGCCATCAGGCGCTCCGCAGAACGTAGCGCGCCGTCTGCCCGTTGTCCTCGAACGCCGGACCGTCGACGACGTAGGACTCGCCCGAGATCGGATTACCGTTGGTGTCGACGAGCGCCAGGTGGTCACCCTTGCGCGCGGCCAGCGCGCGCTGCAGCGTAGCCACGGTGCGGACGTAGACGAGCCCGTCGGAGCCCGAGACTTCGACGTTGCGCTCGATGTTGACCCGGCAGGGCTCGCCATTACGCAAAACCGCATCCTCACCCAATCGAGCGAGGATGCGGTCAGCGAGGCGTTGGAACGCACTCAGTGCCACGGCTTAGCTGATCGACAGCTCGACGATGGCTTCCGGACGGGTGCAGAGGTGAATGGGGTTCGATTGAGCCTCCACTTCCACACCCTTGTTGAAGTCCAGAATTTCCTGCTTGGCGTAGTACGGCAGGCCGATCGTGTTGACCGTCTCCATGTAGTCCGCCGGAACGAACGTGGTGGAGAACAACTCGGGCACGCCTTCCGGCACCAGGTACGCTTTGCCGTCGGCAATGAAGTCCGTGCCGCCGACCTTGCCGCGGTATTCTTCAAAGAAGATTCCGGCGAAGCGGAAGCCGCCGCGCAGATCCTCGCCCAGTGCTTGGCGGTCCTGGAAGTTGTCCCACACGCGTACGACGGCCGGGTGGTCGACGAACGCATCGAAGAACGACGCCGAGCACAGCACGCGCAGGCTCGAATACTCCATTGCGCCGAGCTTGTCTTCGACGGTGCGCTTCACACCCACCAGCTTTGAGCGCAGCTTCGTCGCGTCGACGTTCAGAGCCAGGGCAATCGCGGTCTTGCTCACGCCGAAGGTCTGGAACAGGTCGAGCAGCACCGAGCCGTCCGAGTCCAGCACCTGGCCTTTGATCGCGCCCATGCGCTGATATTCGAGCGTGGTGTCCATGTTCCGGCGCATCTTGGTGAGGCGCTTGTTCACCAGGGTCTGGACGACCATTTCTTCCGTCTCGCTGCCGAACGCACGAACGTTCTGCACTTCGTCGGCGCGGATGGTGTCGCGCTGCGGCAGGTGAATGGACGGAACCGACACCAGCTTGCGCTTTTCACGCGGGGTGTTTGAGCCCGGGGCGCCACGGGATGCCGACGGCACCAGGCTGATAGTCGTGCCTTCACGCTCGATCATCATCGAAGTGGTAGCCACGCCTTCCTCGGCGAAGTAACCCAGTTGCTGGATTCGCTTCGGCTGGTACGGGGCGTCATTGATCGCCTTCGTGAGCGAAGTCAGCGAAAAGGCGTCGTTGTTGAAAATATCGAGTGCCGGCATGCGGATCTCCTGATATGTGAGTGGGGTTTCCGCTTAGTCGCGGACAACGATGCCGGCTGCAGCCAGGTCGGCGCGAGCAGGGGTGTCCAAGCCGGTGAGCGCGGGCGAATACACCTCAGCGAGACGAGCGATGACGGTCGCCTTTTGGTCGACAGTCAGATCCGGCACTGGGGTGTACAGAATCGCCACGGCAACCTGCGAACCGTCCGTTGCACCGTCGGCATAGGCGACGTATTTGCCGGACGCGGTGATCTTGCCGAGCAGTTGCCCGGACGGCATGGCGCCGGCGGCAGCGGCGATGGTGACTTGCTCACGGCTGTAGGCACCATCTGCCTCCATCAGCAGGAATTCGGCCGTGTGCAAGCCTTCGTTGAACACTTGAGGCATGTTTGCTCTCCTTACTTAGCTTGTTTGCGCGCAGCCCAAAGGCTGGTGGACGAAACCGCCTCGGGCTGCGCGGGCTTGGCGGTCGAACCGGAAACAGGGGGCGTGGTGTCGACGGGGTTGTTCTCGCTCAGCGCAGCCAGAGTGGCGCACAGCGATTCGCGGACTTTCTCGATGGACGTGTTCGCCTCGATGAACGCCTTCGCATCGTCCGGACGCTTTGCGACGGCGCACAGCGCGGTGATCTCGCGGGCAGCCTCGACCATCGGGCGCGCGGCATCGAGCGACGCGGCTCGCAGCGCCCAGTGGGCGGCGTACGCCTGCAGACCGTGCTCGGTGGCGAGCGCGGTGATCTGATCGGCCAGGGCGGCGGTCGGCTTGTTGTCGATAACCGGCGGCACTACGGGCTGTTTCGGGGGCTCGACGACCTTCGCATCGGGCTTGAACAGCGCCTGGACGTTCTCGGGGAGACGGTCGTAATCGAACACCGCCTGGACGTTCAGAGCGGGCTCCATCTCGTCAGCGAAGCCCTGAGCAACGGCGTCGGCCGCGCTCAGCCAGGTTTCCGCGTCGAGCAGTGCCTTCACCTCGTCCTCGGTGCGGCCGGTGCGAGCTACGTAGGTGCCGATCAGGCTGGCGCCGATCTTGTGGAGCACGTCCGCCATGTCCCGAAGGTCGTGCTCGTTGCCGTACACGCCGTTGATGGGGTTGTGAACCATCATGAAGGCGTTCTCGGGCATGATGATCTTGTCACCAGCCATCGCCAGCAGGCTCGCGGCGCTCGCGGCCACGCCGAGCACCTTCACGGTGATCTCGGCACCCGTGGCACGCAGCGCGTTGTACATCGCCAGGGCGTCGAACACCGAGCCGCCGGGCGAATTGATGTCCATGTGAATCAGCTTCACGTCGCCGAGCGTCTTCAGGTCGGCAATGAACATCTTCGCGCTGACACCCCACGCCCCGATCTCGTCGAACACCGAGATTTGTGCGGGCTGGTCAGCGGCCTTTGCAATGATCTTGTACCAGTCTTTCATGGCTATCCTTTTCGATGATGCGGATTCTCTGCATCTGCAGGCGAACGCGCCTGCGGCTAGATTTCGCTGTCGTCAGCGGGCTTTGTGCGACGGCGCAGCTTGTCGCGGATGAAGACGTACAAAAGCAGTGCGTTGTAGATGAACGCGATCCACAGCAGCAGGCTCGGCAACAATCCGGTGAGCCACTGAATGCCGCCGACAAGCGCCACCGGGGCGCCCTTCACCACTTCATTGAGCAGTTCAGCGAGGGTCATTTCTTTGCCTTTTGGGTGTCGGGGTACTGGCCGGGGGCCGTGCCACCGCTGTTGTCGCCGGCGGGCTGTTTCGGGTCGTTCGGCATCGAGATGGGCGGCAGCCCCAGTTCTTCCTCGCGCTTCTTATCGGACGCGCGTTCTTCGTCTACCTGCTCGGGGTCATCGCCGCGCTCGGCAATCACGCTCGAACGGCTGCGGAAGCCTGCGACGACTTCCATCTGCTTGCCCTGAACGTCCTGCACTGGGTGGATGTACTGCCAGCCGTGCGGCGCCCACTCGACAGCCTTCGCGTCGTCAGCGATCAGCGCCGGGATGGCGCCTACGAGCACCGCGGTGTCGACCCATGCCGCGCGCACCTTCTGGCAGAACATCGGGATGACGACGTGCCACTGGCGCTGCTCGACGAAGCGGCGGAACTCCTGAATCACCACGCGCAGCGTGCGATCGGAGACGTTGATGATGTCGCCCGCCAGCAGTTCGTACGGGATGCCCTGGCCGGCGGCAGTAGCGATGTGCTGCGTGCGCATGTACTCGCTGTAGGTCGTGCCAGCCTCGGGGGGATTGCTGAACACCACTTTCTCGCCGGGCAGTAGCTCCTGCGAGATTCCCGGCTCCATCGCGGCCACTGGGGTGCCGTCCGATTCGTACTCGGTGGCCTTGCCCGTCAGCGGGTTGATGCCGTCCGGGGCCGTCGGCGCCTGCTTCTCGATGATCATCGTGAACAGGTTCGCCAACTTCTGGCGTTCGAGCACTGCATCGTCGAAGTCGGCCACATTGCGCAAACGGGCCAGCACCGCGGCGAACTCCGACACGCCGCGCAGTTGCCCGGGGCGCTTCGGCTCGAATACGTGAACGATCTCGTCGGCGAGGACGCGAATGAGATCCGACCTGTTGACATTGGCCGCACTGAAGTCGGTCGGATGCGCCTTATAGATCCAGTAGGCGGTCCGCGTGCCAGCCTTGTCCAACTCGATACCCTGGCGGATCTTGTTTCCGACCGGCAAGCCGGGCCAGGTGTCGGCGTCGAAGTTGACCGGGCAGAAGTCCGACTCGATGAGCTGCACCTGTAGCGGCACTTCCATTGAGCCCTTGCGGCGCCAGCGCAGGCGCGCGAACACTTCGCCCGACTCAATCCATGAACGGACGGCCAGCGCCTCCTGCCCGTAGAAGTTCAGCACGCCGTCAGCGTCAGACTGTGCGCACCAGCGGTCCCACAGGTCGACGACGTTCTGCTTCTGCTCTTTGTTTTTGATGCGCTTCGGACGCGGCACGATGCCGGTGCCGATCATGTTCGTGACCCAACGCTGTACGCCTGCCGATGCGGTCCAGTCGTTGCGGCCGGCGTCGCGCGCACGGTCGCGCACCTTCGGCTGCTGCGTGGTCGAGCGGTTCGGGCCAGTCGATGGGGCTTTCCAGCCGGCCATGCGGCGACCCATGCCGCCCACGTCGAATTGCGCGACGACGGAAAGCGCGGCGCGCGAGATGGCGCGCACGGTGCTGCGGAACGGGTTTCTCATCGCTGGTACCCCCGACCGCCGTAATACATTTGCGTGCGCCGGCGCGGCGCCACAGGGTTCTGCGCAGCGAGCTGCGTTTGCATGTCGTTGCGCGCCTGAATCAGCTCGGCGATCGAAGCGTAGGTGATGCTCTGACTACCGAGCGTCACCCGGCGCTCGCCCGCGGCGATTGCCCTGTTCAGCGCGTCAATGTCGGATTGAGTAACCGGCATGGGTGACCTATGGATGGATGCAGTGCCGATTCTCAGCGCCACCCCTCAAATCACGTATGCGGTCGGATTTCGCGCGTCAGCGCAGGTAACTGGATCTGCTGGTCCGTCGACCACCGCGCGCCATGCCGACGGGCGCTGGCGCGGCCGGTTGCGGTACCGGCGTGTTGTCCTGCATCTCGCGGCGATCCTCGACGGTGATCAGATCCGAGTTTTCGGCCAGTGGGCGAGCCCACGATGGCGCGGCACTCCAGTCGAGCAGCTTGTCGAGCGACAGGCGCAGGCAGCCGGCACGGATGTACGCAGCGAGGTCGAATGCTTCGTTGCGCTTTCGAATTTGCGACCACACGCCGTTCGGCAGCCGCACCTCCGACCGGAACATCTCGTCATAGAACGCCGGCGAAAGCCACGACGGCAGATGGATGTAGCCGGGGCCGGGCTTCGCGCGCTTCAGGCCGGTCGACACCCCGTCTTTCATGAGGTTCGGGTTCAGCACGTATAGCGGTATGTCCCCCTCTTTGCCCACCTTTCCGCCCACCAGCGACTCGCGGATAATCGGCGCCGTCTTTGTGGACGCGCCTTTGACCAGCATCACGCGGTTGCCGTAGCCCTGCAGACGAATGCGGCGGTACCAGTCGTAAGCCTTGTCGGTGACGCCATCCTCGCCGCCGGAGTCGACGATAGTCATGCGGATGCCTAGCTCTTTCCCCACCAGGTTCGTCTTGTAGGTGGCGCGGATGATCTTTTCCGTGAGTACATCCCAGTCCTCTGCGTATGCGGCCGGGTCGATAGGAGCGAAGTCGTCGCCCATGCCAGGGCGCATCGACGTTTTGATCTCGTATCGGTCGACCAGCCACTGCTCCAGGTGTGGTCCGATGGCATGAACCTGGACGACGAAGCGCGCATTGACCCCGCCCTGCACGTCGACTGACGCCATGAGACACCGAGCCTCATCCGGCACGACGTACCTGGTTAGATCCTTGTCGCTACGCGATGACGGGTCTGCGTTGTTCTGCGCTGCGTCCGCCAATAGGCGCGACAGATACGGCATACCCTGGTCAACGTTGACCGTGTTTTTCAGCGGTTCCTCGTCGCCGCTCAGCTCGTACTGGCGCAGCGCCGTGAAGAAACGCAGCAGCAGGGACTTCCACGACTGGAACGCCGCGGCCACGCCGCCGAGCCAGTAGCCGGCCGACGCCGAGACGATCGCTTCGCCCACCAGCTCGTCGTCGGCAGTGAGTTGCTGCCCCTCGGCCAGCCATCGTCCGCCGCGGTTGAGCGCGGGCTTCACCTCCGGCCCGTGCATGGCGCCGCAGTGCGGGCAGATGATCCGGTTGTACTGGTCCGCCAGCGCGTTGATGTCGCCCTCGCGCACCATCGGCCCGAGCTGGTCGAGCGGCGGCAGGTGGAACAGGCCCAGGCCGGGCTCAGCCTCGAACCATTCGGCACAGTCCGGACACTTCCAGTACCAGCGGCGGCGATCCGAGCCGTTATACAGGCCGAGAATACCTTTCGTCGGCGGCGCCTCGTGCGGGGTGGCCGGCGTCCAGTTTGGGTCTTCGAGATTCCGGCCCGGCGACGACTCAGCCAGCGCCATGCCGCGAGACATGAACGTCGTCGTGCGCTTCAGGCCGGCGGGAAACGGTGGACCCTCCCCGTCAACGTCGTCCGGCATGCGGTCGAGATCGGTGAAGCCGACGTAACGGTACGTCGAGCCCGACAGGTTCGAGATCGTCGGCCACGCGATGCGCAGCCACATGCCATGCTTGAACTGCTTGTCGTGTACGGTGTCGTCCTGCGAGGACGAGGACTTCATCGCCGCCAGGTTCGGGCTGTGTCGCAGCGCGCGGTCAATGTCCGTCTTGCTCAGCTCGCGCGCCTTGTCCTGCGTCATGGACACCAGCAGCATGTCGCCGGGATCGTTCACGACCGCATGCGACATCCAGCCGAGAATCAGCGATGCCGTCTTACCGGTACGCGCCGGGCCGACGAAGACCACTGCCTCGTGCCGGCGCGACGCCAGCATATCGGTCGGCTCGACCATGTACGGCGTCTCCGCCGCGGACCACGCTGTAGCCGGCCCACCGGTCTGCTTGATGATCAGGTTCTCGGCCGCGCCCTGTGACACGGACATGCGCTTTGGCGGACGGAATGCAGCGTACGGCCCGAGCACGTCGGACAGCGCGATTCCGTAGTGCGCCGAAGCGTCAAGCGGCACTGCCGCCCCCCATCGTCTCGAACGAGTCAGCCAGCTCGGCCAGTGACTCGTCGATGATGCGGCCGACTTCCTCCGCGATCTCCGGTGCGAGCGCCAGGCGACGTTCGAGGTGATCAGGGATCGAGCGCAGCGTTTGCGCGACCGCGGCGTAGGCGGTGGCCGTCGCTTGGACGACCGCGGCGCGCGAGATGTATTCCTTCGACTGGATTGCGAAGTCCAGTTCAGCCTTGTCCGCCTTCGCCGCTTCGTGCCGGGCTCGTGCCTTCTCGAAGTCGACCTGCTCCTGCGGCTTTACGTAGTCCTTCGACTTCCGGCCAGCGCCGGCGCGAGCACCGCCATGCCCGTTGGCATTGCCCGGCTTAATGGGATCGAGGATTTCGACATCGGTAATCATGCTGGGCCATTATGTGCATTTAGCACTTGCTAAGTCAATATGGCCGCGCTGATTATGTCCATAATCCCTAGAAATCAAGTTCGCCAAAGCGAAAAACTCTCGAAAGCCGCGTCTGCGTTCCCCCGCACGTAGCCTATCCCTGTCGGGGCCCCCTGGCCTGCCAGCCTGGCGCCGCGCGGCACTGCAGCTACCCGCCAGCCTTTGCTAGGCAAGGCACCGCGGGCTGTTCTGTTCGCACCTGCGAAGTAGTGCGCGCCCCTGGTGCTGCGCCTGGTGTACCCCATGCCGACCCGAAGTTAGAGCTACTGAGCTGCGCGCCTGATGCAATGCAATGTTTTTACTTCGCACTTGCTAAGTTCTGCTTGCAATCTGCTTAGCAGATGCATACACTAATACTCATGGAAACGCAGTACACAAACGGGAGTTGATATGGCACTGGTTCTATTGGCTTGCGTTATCACTGGCTGGACTATCTCGCGCCCCATCGTGCGCGCACTCGGCATCTGATCTGCCTACCCTGGCATAGACCGCACAAGGAAAACAAAATGTCTGAAACTACTCGCCGCATTTACGTTGCCTGCCTTGCCTCTTATAACAACGGCGTTTTGCATGGCGCATGGATTGAAACAGAGGGAAAGGATGCGGACGATCTGCAAACGGAAGTAAATGCAATCCTGCGCACTAGCCGATTCCCTAATGTGGAGGTGGCATGCCCGGAGTGTGACGGCGAAGGGGGGCATTTTGAGAATATCCCCCTTCCGGCCAGTATCGCGGGTAGGACGTACACCACCCCCCGCGAATGGGTCATTTGCGAAACGTGCAGCGGGTCCGGCATGGTGCCGAGTGCTGAAGAATTTGCAATCCATGACTTTGAAGGATTCGGCAATCTACTCGGCGAATATTCGAGCCTTTCCGAAGTTGCAGAACTGGACGCAATGCTAGAAGAACATGGCGAAGCATTCCTCGCATTTGTCTCTGCATTTGGTGTCAGCCGGGACCAATGGGACCGATTCGAGGATGCTTATTACGGTACGGCCGAAAGCGAAAAACAATTCGCAGAAGACTATGCCGTTGAAATGGGACTGATCGACACTGATAGCCCGTTTTTCTCTTATATCGACTGGGAACATTACTGGAATGGTGAACTGCAGCACGATTTCACCATTGAAAACGGTTATGTTTTCCGCGCCAATTGGTAACACCAGGTGCCTAAATCAATTCCAATCTCTCAGGGGTACAAAATGCAAACGATCACTATTAGCCGTAAGAAACTCGCCGTTGCCCTGATCTTCGCCGCGGATAAGGATGTCCGTTTCTATCTGAACGGCGTTTATCTCGAATGCTACGCGGACCGCGTTTTGATGTCCGCAACGGACGGGCATTGCCTGGCGGCACTGAATGACAACGGGCACGATGCAGCTAATACCCTGGCATCGCATCGTCTGGAATTGATTATTCCGCGGCACATCTGCGAACAATTCAAACTTAGCAAGTCATTCCCTTATGACGATCTGACATTGACTGTCGACGATGACAACAAATGCACATTGTCCGATGGTATGGCGTCGGTGCAATTCTCGCCGATTGAAGGGAAGTTTCCCGATTTTCGCCGTGTCATTCCGCACAAGGTAAGCGGCGAGATCGCCCAATTTGACCCGGAACTAATCGCCAAATTCCAAAAGGCGATTAAAGCGGCGCACGGCAACAAATGCCGGGATGCCGTTGTCATCGGGCATAACGGCATCGGGTCCGCAACGGCCGAGATTGGCGCGGATTGGTTCTATGGTGTCATCATGCCGCGGCGCACCGATGAGCCCAAATCCGTGCCGGCATGGATTCAGGCAACGCCGGAACCCGAAGCAGCACCGGCCGCACCGGAACCCGAAGCAATCGCAGAGACTGCCGCGGACATTGCCGCAGAACCCATGCCGGAAGTGATTCAGTATTTTGAGCGGGTACCGTCCGCGGCTGTTCGGATTGTCAATGGCGCACAATGGGCTAATGGCTTGTGCGCCATGACACACCACACCGACGGACGGGTCAGTGTGAAGCAGGGAACAGACGTAAAACACCGGCGAGTCTCGCACATTCTGAACGGCGAAGCCTATCTATTGATTGGCCGCGCGGGTTCTGCGATTGCCAATACTGACAACCTGCCGTTTTGCATCACATGGAAACCCGCGGACCCTGCGCCCTATTACGTGCTTAAAAGCCCGGACAATTCCCGGCAATACTGGGGGCATGATGACACGACGGGTCCGGATGGCGCATGGGTGCATGCTGTATCGCGCGATGCTTTCACACTCGCCGCAAAGAATGCCGTTGGCACAATTGACGGCGGCGAATGGGTACCGTTTGACACACTGCCGGATCTCTATTCCAGGGTTGCAGATGTGGCGCCAGATGGAAAACTGAGGTTTTCGCCGCGCGATGTTTCCGAGTTGCACGATGGATTGACCCGCATTCTTATGTCATTCCATCCCGATGCCGGCCGCGCTGCAATGCTCCAATCGCTTAAAGAGGGGGACTGCCGCATCATGCGCGAGGTTCGCGCGCTAGTCGAGAAAATCGCAAACGATGGTTATGGCGTCGGACGCGATGAGGGGCGCAAATTGCTTGCCGCTCATTTCCCTGAATCGGTCTAACACCAGGTGCTAACGATGGAAACAATACACTATTGGTGCGACGGGTCCGGCCGGGTCAATCTCGAATTGACAGAAGCGCAAGCGAACGGCGCGCACCATTCCGGACAATGCGATACAGACGTTAAGGCGCTGTCAGAGGTGCCGGAAGTTTCCGCACAATTGGCGAAACTTGACCCGGACCAGGTGCGCGAAGCACTCGGCGAGTATGGCGCATGGGATAGCGCGGAATTGGCGGACCATAAGCAGAATCTCCAGCGCATTCTATGGCTTGCCGCGGGTGACATCGCAGACGGGAATATCTGACCATGAAAACGACTATCAATAAGCTGAGAATCGGTACGGCATTTCAGTTTGAAACGGACGGGGCCGTTTTCGTCAGATGCCGCGGGGGTTTCCGACCCGGCCGCGGGGGCACCTTGTACCCGCTTGCTCTGATCGCGTCAAACACTGCCGTACTTGTCTATAAGGCTTGAACATGCGCAAAGCCGATTACCAGACTTTGGCGGACCTTATTCGAGACATCCGCACGACGACTAGCCACGCGTCGCACTACTCAGACGAAACGCGCGAGATAGCAGTTGCGAAGCTAGAATTTTTGGCGGAAGAATTCGCGCGCCGTGCGCGCATAGACCGCGCGGCTTTCCTTGCGGCTTGCGGTATCAAGTCCTAGACTAGTCCCAAATTCGCGCGCCATACCCGCGGCGCACTACAAAAGGCGGAAAGCCCTAGGGGGCATGCTGGCTACTGGCTGGCATGCCCCCTAGGGCTTTTTGCTTTGTGGTTTCTGTTTGAGCGGTGCGCTACCTGGCGCGGCCGCGGTCCGTCCAATCCCATGCAATGAGGCTTGCCATGCTTTACCGCGCTATCTGTTACAGCACCGACGAAAACGCGCCATCCATTGAAGAAATCGTATTCATCAGCGCACCGGATCGGCGCGGCGCAAGTCAGGCACTACGCGATGCCCTGGCGCTGGTGTGGCATGTTCCGGGGGATTCCATCGGCCTTTACAACCTGGCGGACGAAAGGGAACTGATAGAGCAATCCATAGGCGGCGCACAAACAGGGGACGCGCGATTGCTGGAAATCGGATCTAGTGGCGCGCGGCCGATCTATCCCGGGCTTGCGCCGCTTTTCCTGCTTCCCCCTCGCCAGAACTGCCGCATGCTGATTGCCTGGCAAGCATTGCCCGCGCGATACGTGCCCGCGGCGCCTGGCGCGGGTATGACTGGGGATGAGGTGCCGCGCCTGGCGCTGGTGTGAGGGGGTTCTATGTCCGATTCGATCGAAACTAGGCGCCGATCGGTGCGCCATGTGACGCCAACGCACATTTTGCGTGATTCCAGGGGGCTGCCAATTGCCGCGGTCGACAGGCCCGGCACCCCACCCCTGTTGATCCAAGGGTCCAGCCAGGTCGACATCGAGGCGACCCCCGGTACCCCCCGCCGGGTTCAAAATTTCATTCCGGCCTGAACTGATCGCACCCCCGGTACCCCCCGCCGGGTTGGAAATTTCACTTCGCAGTTGCTGAGCCAGGCACCGCGGCCGGCGGCGTGGCCCGACGCATCTCGGCGCCGATGCGATCAGTCCGGCAGTGCCTCCAACGCGCGCAGCGTCTCGAACGCTCGATAGAAGTCCTCGGCTGCCGCAACGTACCGGCCAGGGGTCATGCCGATCTCTCGCAGCCGCGCCTGCACGAGCTTGCGAAACTGCGCCATCAGCATGTCGTGCGAGTCCGGCAGATGTACACGACTCAGCGACGCGACAATGTGTCCGACGTTGATGATCTCCATCAGCGCGGTACCGTGGCGGTTCTCCAGCTCGGCGTTGATGCGCTCGTGTTCTTCCGGCGTAACGCTCATCGAGCAAGCCCCCGTGCCATTGCAGCGAACGCGCCGGATGCCGCAGTCTCATGCTCGATGCGCACGACTTCACGCTTCGGCAACTCATGCAGCGTGATGTGAGCCACGGCGAATTGCACATTGGCGGGGGTAACGATTTCCTCCATCTGCCGGTCGAGCCCATCGCGGGTCTTTGCGCGGATGGTAGTGACGCGCTTTACCTCACCAGCGTCACCGAGCACGACAACGCTCCATTCCTCGCCGATCACCGGCCGTGCTGCGTCAATTCCAGGCATGCCGTTTTCCTCCAATTTTCGGGAACCCGTTTTTCCCTTGAAATTCGGCCACTGGTGCGGCCACCACGCCGGCATCGGCCTACTGCTCGGCACCGGCTTTTTCCCCAAAATTCGGGACGGCCATACCCTCCATGCCCTGCGCAGCGCGCATGATCAGCGGCACCAGCCCCTTGCCTTCCGCTTCCAGGAGGATCTGCTGCACGCGGCGCTTCGAGATGCCGAACGCCTCGCTGATCTCGGCCGTGCTCTTTCCGCGGTTCGTCAGGCCCACGATCAGGCGGTTGCGGTGGTCGACCGCTTCCATGTGCCCGCTCGGGATTGCCACCGTCTCGCACGCATAGGCAGCCACCAGGCGGCGGAATGCCAGCACGCCGATGAGCCGCGCTACCGGGTGCTCGTCCGTCGCCTGCTCGGGGACATACAGGTTCGTGCCGCCGAACCATGCGACCAGCAGCGAGGTGGCCGTGTAGCCGATCTCTGCGCTGATGTCCTCCAGCACTCCATTCACTTTCGTACGTTCCATCGTTTTTCCAGGTGGTGGGTTCCGGGTCAGGTTCCAGTGGTTCCACTGGTTCCAGCATTTCCTATTCCGCCGGGCTGGCAGCAATAAATATGTGTGTGCTTCTGATTTTTCTCTCCCTGTGTGCGTAACCTATATTTACTGGAACCACTGGAACCTAGAGAGAGAAAGCTAAGTAAATCAACGGCTTGCACAGGTTCCAGTACCTGGCTGAGAACTGGAACCTAACTGGAACCTGCAGCCGTGCACTGGAACTTTTGTGATCTATTAGGCAAATGGATCGACCGTTTCCTCCGCTTTGGCGAAAGTTGCTTCCAGCTCAGCGCGCACGTTCCGGCTCGGATTGCCTCGAATCCACACGTTCTCTGTCTTGCCGTCCCACTTCATCTTGGGTGCCTTGACGAATCCGATGCGCGTCAGGATGCGTGCAACGTCCTTGGAACCGATCGCAGCGCCCGCTTCGCTAAAGCTGAGTGCGCTCATCAGGTAGCGGGTAATCAGCACGTTCTGTGTCACACCCTCGCCGCCCTGCTCGATCGCCTCACGGACCGCCTGCTCGTCCTCCGTCATGCTCATGGCGATCATCGACTGCTTCTCATCCGTCATCGGAGCGCGCTCGTTCGGGTCGAAGGTCGCGGGTATCGGGTAGTCCAGGAGCCAACGGCGCAACTGAGCCCACTGCTTGTCGATCGCAGCGTGTAGCGTGTCGAAATAGGCTTTGAGCGAGGGGGATTCCGGGGCCACTGCCGCTTCCATCTCACCGACATCCGCGAATGGCAGGAACACCACGAGCCAGCGGCGATCGTTGTCGTTCAGCGGCAGCGCGTCGCTGAAGTTCGTGTAGCCGATGTAGTTCGTGACGTTCAGGATCTGATACTCGTCCTTGCCCTTGCGGTGCGTCGGTACCGTGTCATTCGAGATGTACGGCTTCAGGGCATTCAGGATGGCGTAGCGGTTCTCACCGGCGATGCGCAGTTCCTCGAACTGGACAACGCACGCACCCTCGGACCACCCCGTGAAGTCGCTGGCGAGCACATGCGGGCTGACCGCCTTCACGTTGGCCCCGCCCATCACGAATGTGAGCAGCTTGCCGAGCGTCGACTTGCCGTCGCCTTCAATGCCCTTGATCAGCGGTGCCCAACGGATTTTGATGCCGGGCCGCTGGACGTTGTGCGCGAACCAGTTCAGCAGTGCGAACGCCACGTCTTTGCGCCCGCCGGCGATCAGCATCAGGTGGCGCAGCACCGCCTGGACAGCACGCTTGCCTTCGGGCGTCATCTCGTCGGCCGCTTTCGGTACGCAGCTCGGGCGGTACAGGTTGACGCAGCGCCCATAGGGCATCATGTCGAAGAACCCGCGCTCCAGGCTGTTCGGGAAAAGCTGTTCCTCCTGCGGCAGATAGACGGCACGGTTGACGTGCTCGATCTCATAGTCGTCCGTCGCTGCAGCACTGGCCGACTTGTAGATGTAGCCGTCCTCGTTGCGCGGCATGTAGCGGTTGTGCTTCGCGTTGAAGCCCTGCGCAGTCAGCCACTCGTCGGTGTCGTACTTGAAGAACTTGTCATGCGTGCCGACGTAGCACCAGTCGAGCATCCAGTCGGGCCGATCGCCGTCCGCCAGGTTGCGCACGATCTTCGTCGGCACCAGCATCTTGCGCACCTGGCCGATCGGGAACGCAATGCCCATTCCCTTCAGCGTGTTGCGCAGCAGTTGCGCGAGCTGTTCTCGTTCGGCGTCCCCGAGGCGCGTGTCGGCCGCGATCTTCGGACACAGTTCCTCGCGGATGGTGCGCTCGTCGATGCCTTCACGCTTCAGCGCCTGCGTCCATTCATCGCGCGCCGTGTAGCGGTCGTCGACGGACTGCTCGGGCTCGATGCGCAGCGCCTTGACCGACGGCTGCGCGAGCACAAAGCGGAACGTTGTCGGGTTGGCTGATGTGTTGCGACCGAATGAGCGCCAGCGGTCGTTCAGGTACTTCTCGGTGGTGAACTTCGGGCTCTGCCGGCTCTTTTCCAGCCACAGCTCGCGCCCTTCTTCGCTGCCGTCCGTCTCATGGTGGATTGCCATGCCGGTACGAAGCCAGTCGTCGTACTCCATGTCGTCCGGCAGCGCGGCCAGCGCCTCGCGGATTTGGTCGTCCGACAGGCCCACCGGCGGCGTGATGGTCAGCATCCAGTCGGCGCTACCGTCGCCCACCACCGCGGGCAGGTGCTGCGGCTTGCCGAACGTCTTCTCGTACAGCGCAGTCGCGGCCGGGGTCATGTCGGCGACTAGATCGTCGTAGCCCCATAGCGTGCAGTCGTCCAGCACGTTGCCGGTGACCGTGACGAAGCCCTTCGAGTGGAACACTTCGAGCTTGAAACTATCCTCGTCAGGGCGCAGTGCCTTCGGGTTGCCGGGGATCGAGCCGCGGTAGAACGCGCGCAGGCCGTTGCCGCTCGGGCTGATCTCGGCGTAGGTGCCGTCGACCGCAGCGAGCGCATCAGGACGCACGACGCCAGCCTTCACCACGTCGTCCAGGTCGAACGCGATGACGCCAAACTGGCTCAGCGTGGCGAACCCGATACCCGTGTAGCCACCGGCGGCGCACGCACGCACCGCGTCCTCGAACGTGGCGAGCCGTGCGACATCATCTGCGCTCCCGTGCTCGTTGCCGCGGACGCCACCGTCGGCGTAGTACGGAACCTTGCGCGGCTTCTTCTCGCCCTCGATATGCGTGAGGCGCCATACCACCCAGGCTTTCAGCTCCCGGAGATAGGCGGGGATCTTCGGGGCGGTGTAGCTCAAGCGCGCCCCCGCTGCTTCATCCACTCACGCACCAGCGGCTCGTGCCAGCCACCGCGCCGGGTGCCGCGCATGCTCTGCTTCGGGAAGCCCTGGTCGCGCATGGCCGCATAGATGCCCTGCTTGTCGAGCCCGGTGATGCGTTGCACCTGGTCGATATGGATGATCGTGCTGTGCTGAGTCGTCACTGCTTCCCCGCCAGAAATGGTTAGCGCCTGCACCGCAGGCAGGATGCGGTCAGGCCGCGGCAGCAGCGTCGGCCGGCGCCTTGTTGTCGAAGCCGAGCACCGGACACATGGTGACGAGCGTGCGCAGCGTGATGATCGGTAGCGCGCCGTCCGTCTCTTTGTGCATGAGGCGGGTCGCGTCCTCGATGCCGAGCGCCGTGGCAGCCGACACGTTGGGACGGCGGCAGGTCGCCAGTTGATACAGGTAGTTCACGCTCGTCCCTGCCAGGGCGGCACAGCGTTCCCGCTGCTCGGGCGTTGCTGCTCGGATGAACAGCAGGAGGGGGGTGACTTCTTCAGCCTTTTGCATGATGGCCCGACGGATGATGTACTAGGCCAGGAATTTAGCACTTGCGAACTAAACGAGCAATGACCACTTAGCAGATTTTCGCATCTGCGAACTGCGAATCCGCCTCCAGCATGGCTTGTAGGTTGATGAGCCTATTCGGCGGCTAGCCAGCCTCGTGCCGCGCAATTTGCTAAGCAGACACCCCTCTTTTGTGTGGCTCGCCCGCCTCACACGCCCCAAAAGTAGGGTATTTGTAAGCATTTGCCACACAAATTAACGTTTATTTTTTGCGTAATTTGGTTGCAAGTTGCGCAGTTGCGAACTAAGATCGCCTCCACTAGTAAAACAATATGGTGCAACCTAAAAAATGACCAAATCGAATAGCTCTGAAGCACGTCGTGCCGAGAATCTATACAAGTTGGTGTACGAGATACACGATGGGCCTACCGACTTTTTCGAAAAGTTTGGCTACCCGACTACCTCGTACCTTGCACAGTTGATTGGCCCGAACAAGTCTCGTCCGGTTAGCGAGAAGGTCGCCAGAAAGGTCGAAACTGTCACCCGACTTCCGGAGGGTTGGCTTGACCAGACGCATCGCCAAACCGACAATGCAGCACCCGTTGTAAACACAAATGACGTGTATCGGGTCATCGCCATACTGGGAGAAATATGTAAGGCAGAGAAAGTGACGTTTGAGCCCACAAAACAGGCAGAGGTAGTCGCTTTTGTCTACGAGGCGAAACTGAGCGACAATCTCATAACACAGTTAGTGCGACTGCTAAAGTGAATTGAGCAAGTCGTAACAAAATCAATAAGATGGACGAATACCACAACGAAGTAGTGCGTCAAAGGGTCATGGGCATGGTTCTGAAGGAAGCAAACCGTGACGCTCTTGGGTCGCAAGCGAGGGGCAATGCGAGGATGAGGTACCGGACTGCTGCAGTAGCGGCAGTTGCAGGTTTCCTCGGCCTGGCAGTCGGCGGCGCGTTCGTCGACGTGGTGGACGACGAGTTGGTGGTCGTCCGCATTGGAAGCGGCTGGCACGGCGGGGACGATGAGCCCCGCCCGGTGACAACTCGTCGCCCGGCCGTGTTCAAGCAGGAGACAACTGTAGTATTGAAGCCGGCATGAAGCAAAAAGCCCCGGGATGACCGGGGCTCGTTTCTTTATAGGGGGTAGCGTATTGGCTCGCAACTGTACGGCAGCATGAGCGGATGGCACGGCACCCCATCGCCGGTCAATCGTAGCGCCAGCGGCTCGCCTGCGCTCCACAGCCGCACGATGTCCATCACATCGCGCTGACGCTGCATGCCTCGCGCATTCGCGCCCCAGGCGCACACAATCCGCGCGCCAGGTATCGCAGCCACCTCGGCGATGTGCCGATCGTTCTCCGGACCTACCGGGTAGCCGGCCAACTTCAGGTCGCGCGGATCTGTCGCGCGGAACGCGAACAGGTTGACGACAACAATGCCGCCGAATCCGCACCGCTTAGCAAAACCGATGCACTTCCGAATGGTGGGGTCATCCTCGCTCGCATCTGCTGTGCTCGGGTTCAGCATCACGAACACCATCGGCGGCCGGGCATCGTCCCAGTGCCGCCACAGCCGGTAGCGGAACCGTTCGCACTGGGAGATGATGGCGCCGCTTCTCATGGCGTTCCGAGCTTGTAGACAAACACGCGCAGCCCGCGCATGCGAGCCGCGTCGATCATACCCGCTGTGCCAGTGCTAAAGCCATCCCACACCGCAATCAGCCCGTCGGCATACTCGGCCATCTGTCGGTTGCGGATGTGCCCGGCCGCGGGGTTGTAGCCGGCAGCGTCGCGCCACTGCGCAGGGAACCGTTTGATCGGTACGTTGTGCATGCGCGCCCACTGTTCGCCCAGGCGATCGACGCCGCGAGCGGTACCGCTCACCACCTCTGTGATCGGCCACGCCGCGGCCAGTATCGCCTGGCCCACCGTAGCGAACGAGGTGATGCCGCGGCTGCCGGCAATGATTACTCTCATCGTTAGAAACGGCGTCTGCCGTGGTAGTAGGGCAAGTTGTTGCGAACCTTCGGTACACCAGCAGCTCGCAGCGAGCTTTCCAGTTCCGCCTCAGTGACCGGCCCCGCGGCGAATAGTCTTTCGATTGCAGCCTTGTCGACGTCGGTCAGCGTGCAGGTGAACTCCATCGTGGGCGGGAGTTCGAGGTCGCCAATCGCGCACAGGTCCAGCTTGGACGGGACGCTGGCGATGAACGCTGCCGCGGAGATGATCGTGCCGTCGACAATCAGCAGAGCGGAGCCGAGTTTCATTGGACCTCCTTACGTTCGTCATACGCACGCTGTGCGGCGTTCATTACTGCGTTGTAATCGCCCCTCCATGCCGGGTCGCGGGGCAGTTCCTCGTAGCTCCAGGTCGGCCAACGATGGACGATGTAATTGCCATTCTTCGCCAGCATCTCGCCGCCGCGGATCTCTAACCGCCAGGCGCCGTTCTCCACATCCGCAGCTTTGATCGAGCCGTCGGCGTTGCGGAGAACGCCTGTCAGGTAAAGCATCGCCAAACCGTCGACGAACACGATGACCGAACTACTCATCCCGCTTCTCCTTCTTCGTATCGAGCCGCACGGGCGCCATAAACATGAAGCTGAGCATGATGTCCATCCAGATGCGCGGCCCCAGGCCGAAAGCTAGTTGCCACATCAGGCACTCCCCTTTTCTTCAGCCTCGATCAGCAAGTCGATGTCCGCCAGTTGCTCGGCCGCAGCGCGCTCGACCTGGTGACGCATCGCGCGCAACGCCAGCAGCCGCGAGCTATACAACGCAATGCTGCGCTGCGTTCCGCTGACGCCCGGCATGCGATGCGGCGTGCCGATACCGTGCGAAGAAACCTCGGACCATGCGGGCTGCACCTTTCCCGTGAAGCTGTTGAACGTCCAGCCTGTCGTCGCGCCTCGACTCGGCTCGGGGACATCCGGTGATAACTTCCATGTCCATCGCAATGCGCCCATAACGCGCAGGCGCCGTTCCAGATCCTCCATGTACTGCCGCTCCCGTTTTGTCATTACCATGATGTCCTCCCTGCTTTTATTTACGGCTCGGTGGCTTATGCCCCGTCCATCACAACAACCACCTTCACGCGTAGACCCGTGTCGTCCTGAATGACCTGGCCGAGCGCGTCCAGCGTTTTCTGGTAGTGCGCCATGTCCGGACTGTTCGTCTGCACCAGTTCGTGCGCTGCGACTAGAAACTCCCTGCGGTTTGCTACGGTGCTCATGTCAGGCTCCCGTCGAGCCGAAGCCGTCCGTGCCGCGCTCGGTGCTGCTCAGCTCATCGACTTCCAGGATCTCGACCGCCGGCAGCGGAACGATCATTGCCTGCGCGATGCGGTCGCCGGACTTGACCCGAGCGTATGCGCTGCTACCGGCGTCGCGCGTGAGCTTGACCATCACCTCGCCGCGGTAGTCGCTGTCGATCACGCCGACGCAGTTCGCCAGGCGAGTGTCGCTATTGAACCCGTGCCCCGAGCGGCTGAACACCAGCATCACATGACCCTGCGGGATCTCGAATTCGAGCCCGGTGTGGAACTTCCGTGCGCGAGACTCGTTCACTTCAACGGTGCTCTCGCTGGCGAACTTTTCCATCACTTCCGCTTCTGCGGGAGTCATGCCGAGCACGCCGATGGCATGCAGATCGAAGCAAGCGGCGCCGGTCGTCTGGTACTTCGGCAGAATGGCGTCAGGATGGATGCGCCTCACGCGCAGTTGGGTGTTGCTCATTGTTGGATTCCTTCAGGTTGAACTTCTAATGCTTTCAGCGTCATGCCGAGGTTCCCGACCTTGGGTTCGACCGCGCGATAGGCTTCGCGCTGCTGGCGCTTCGTCGTCTTGTCCTGCATGTCGTCGATCAGGTTCAGCGCAAACTTCACGGCCAGCAGTTCGTCTCCGCTGCAACCGACGCGGCCGGTCTTGTGATAGCGGGTGCCGACGCTGTGCAGGGCACGCTTCGCGTCAGCGATCGCGGCCAGCGCCTCCGGGTGGTGATCGAAATGCGACCGGGCCAACCCCTCGCCTACCAGGGTGCGATACGCCAGCGTGCAGAACGAATCGTTGTTGCCCTTGCCGTGCAGGATCTTGTCCAGGTGCTCGTGCGGTACCAGCTTCAGGTTCGTGTCGCTGTCGAAGAACTGGCGAAATGCGACCGGCAGGTGGATGTGGCTGACAACCCTTTGGCGCGGGATGCGTGGTGCTCGTGGCATGGTCAGTTCAGAGTAGTGTGTTGCACCGACCGCATTGGTCGCGCAGTTTCATCGGCGTCTCGTCGTGTATCCCGAAGATGCCGCGCCGCTTGCCTTCTTCCGTCTGGAATCCGTAGCAATGCCCCTTGGCCGACTGGCGTGTTTCGCGCTTGTGGTAGCCGAGCAAACACAGAATCCGTTGCCAAAGCGGCATCCCCTTCGGGTAGTGCGGCATTGATTCGTTGCGGTATTTGATGTCGTCGCCGTCCATTACGAATTCCCTTCCGTTACGATCGTTTCCGACTTCTGCTTCGTGCAGTTCTTTCCGCACGACTCGGTGTAGTGCCGCTCGGTGCTGACCGTCGACCCGCACTTGGTGAAGTAGTGCCAGCCGCCGCTCTCGAACGCATACACCTTGCATCCGTCCGCCTCGCGGATGACGTGCGGAGTCTCGCGGGCACGACGCTCCGCAGCCGCCCGCGCCTGGTCGGCCTTGTACCAATCGGAGTCGGTGCATTTCGAGATGCCGACGAGCACGGTAGTCACCACCGCGCCCCATGTTGCGATCCAACCAATCGTTTCCATAACTTAGCCCTCCCGCACCCTGGTGAACGTAGGTTGATGCTGGTAGTTCGACACCTTCTGCTGCAGCTTCACGATGTGGCGCTCCATCTCCGCAACCATCGCTTCCGGCGTGTCGACGCTGTAGAAGTTCATGAGTTGCTTCCAGCCTTGGGGCGCCACGATCCATGCCGGCGGCTTACCGATTGGCGGCACCCACAATTCACCACCGCGGTACGCGTACTTGAGGTGTTCGAGCGTCTTCACTGCGGCCTGTTGCGCACCGGCGGCTTCCAAGTGGTCGGCAACCAATCTGCGAATCAGTTCCGAAACCTTTGGTCCATACAGTCCGGCAGCGATGTCACACCCCTCGCTCGCTTCGTCTTCGCGCACTGCATTCGAGAGTTCAGTAGCGAGCGCCGTAACGCCCATCCCGAAGCCACGAGGCCGCGCGGCAGGCGCCGCACACGGAAAGTCTTTGATGTCGTGTTCGTTGATCATTTCGGCCCCTTCACGTAGTTCCGCCAGGCTTGCAGCGACCACAGCTTCCAGTGCTTGCTCACCATCGCGTCGAACGACGGCAGGCGGCGGTACGTCGGGTAGTCGTGCTCAATGAACCATTCGCGCACCGACTTGACCTGGTACACGCGCGCCAGATTCGCCAGCGTGAGCGCGACCAGCAGCGCATATGGGATGCTCATAAAGAGCAGTTGCGTCTTGCTCATTTCGGGGATTCCCCCTCCGGGTAGTATTGGTAGACCAGCTCGTCGAACAGCGAGTCCTCGCTGATGACCAGCGTGCCGCCGCGCAGCCCCTCGACGTGCCCGACACCGCCCAACACCACCCGCTGCTCACGCAGCTTCGCGCGGACATCCATATCGCGCTGCAGGCAGTTGGGCGATGTGAGATCCGCCAGCGGGATGCGGACCTCGATCACGACTGAGCCTCGGGTGCGACGTTCACGCAGGAACCCTGGTGCGCGGCGTGGCCGCACGTCCGACACAGAGGCGGAGCTGCGGGAACCTCCGGCTCGTGCTTCGACGGGCCGTACTTGATCTCGCCGCACGCGCACTTGTACTTGCCGCGGTAGCTCATCTGGATGCGGCGGCCGTTGGGTCCGTAGCTCGCCCGCTGGAACGTCACGTTCTTTACGTGCGCCCACGAGTGCTTCGGGCCGGTGGTGCAAGGCTTCAATTTCTGCGCAGGCATTACTCGTGCTCTCCCTCGTCAAACCACTGGACGACCGTCTGATCGAACATCTCGTCATTGGAGATCACGATCCGGCCACGCTCGGCACCTTCGATCGCCAGCACGCCCTTAACCGGTGCGCCAGCCTTCTTCAAGGCATCCAGCAGGCGGTACCCGCGGGCGGTCGCGCTGATTTCTTTGCGCTGAACCTCGTTCTCGATGCGGACTTCGATCACGCCGGCACCCATCCCTCTTGACCCTTGGTAGGCCGGGCGCTGCTACGCGCGGTCGGTGCCTCGGCCAGCTTCTCCAGGCGCCCGATGCGCTCGCGCAGCATTGCGCTGGTGTGCTTGAAGTGCTCTGCGGCTGCGTCCGACTGCAGCAGCGCCAGTTGAGCCTCGCGCAGTTCGCGCGCCGCCTCATGGGCGGGCTCTTTCGCTCCGAACAATTTCATGGTGATCAGATCCAGGTGAATGCGTTGGCAAAGCCGACGGCAAGCATCAGCCCGACGGCACCCGCGGCGGCGAGCGCAATTGCATGGAATGGGCCGGGTCCGTCGTCAGCCGCAGCCAGCAGGTCGTTGTCGTTCGTCGCGCGCATGGTGCGTCTCCGGTTGTTGTGCTCGATTGCACGAGTGAATTATTTAGCAACTGCGAAGTAAAAAGCAAGCCGAATTTATCTTTTTACTTCGCTATTGCAAACTTTACTTAGCCGTGGCTAAATTCACTCGTCGCATGCCGACGCCCGAACAACCGAACCCACCTGTCCAGGACTGAAATGAGTCTCGAAGCCACTCTCCAAGCCAATACCGACGCCGTACTCGCCCATACGGCAGCCATCACCGCACTGCTCGCCGCTATGGCTGCAGGTGGCGTTGTAGCCGCTCCCGCTACGACCGCAGCCGCTCCGGCTACGACCCGGGGCCGCGGCAAAAAGAACACCGACGCTGCCGTCGATGCAGCAACTGCTAAGCCGGAAGACACCGGTCCGGACGCCGAAGGCAACCCCTCGGGCACCGTGTACTTCTATTCCGAGAAGACCGACACCGTGTACGCACGCAAGCCGGGCGAGGCTGAAGCCGAGGTAGCCGGCGCGGTCGAGATCACCGTCGCCCAGTTCCAAGAGCACTGCGTGCGTCTGAGCGCCAAGTACCAGGCCGAGCAGAACGCGAAGACGGCTGCCGACGCTGCCAAGCAGACCCCTGCAGCCACGACCGCCAGCGAAGATCCGTTCGCCGACCCGTTCGCCGCTGCCGCCCCGGAGCCTCTGACGCAGAAGCAGGTGATCGACAAGCTGATGGAAGTGAACACCGCCAAGGGCCGCGAGGCAGTGGTCGGCATCGTGAAACAGATCGGCGCCGCCAGCGTGCCGACCATCCCGGCCGAGAAGTTCCAGGAAGCGTTCGACCTGGCCGTCGCAGCCCTGAAGTAAGCCGACGTGAAGCTCCGCCCGTCCACCCCCAACCTGGTTGCTGATGCGGTCGCTGTCGCGGCTGCCGAGGCGACCGGACACGCGCGGCTCAGCCCGTCCGGCGCCTATCGCTGGTCGGTCTGCACCGCCGCGCCGATGGAGGAAGCGGGCATCTATGACGAGTCCAGCGAAGCTGCCATGTGGGGCACTGCCGCGCACCTGATCTCCAGCATCTGCCTGGAGCAAGGGATCGAGCCGGCGGCGTTCCACGGGCGCACCGTGGCGTTCCAGCCGCGCCCCGCCCGCGAGATGTTCGAGGACGAGCTGCGCGGCGGCGAGACGGTGATCCACCGCATCGTGCCCGACGACGAGATGATCGAATGCTGCACGCGCTACGTGAATTTCGTGCGCGAGCTGATCGAAAGCCTCGGCGCCTACCTCATGGTCGAGCGGCGCGTATCTATCGGCTGGATCACCGGCGAACACGGCGCCACGGGCACGTCGGACTGCGTGATCTTCACGAAGGACGAGCTGATCATCGTCGACCTGAAGGGTGGCATGGGGCAGGTTGACGCCTTCCACCTGCTGCCGGCTGTCGTCGACGTGATCACGGGTGTTGCCGAGGACGTGCCGCGCGCCGAGCCGAATAGCCAGATGGCGATGTACGCCGGCGGCGCGCTGCATGACTTCGCCTGGATGGGACCGTTCAAGCGCGTGCGCATGATCATCGTCCAGCCGCGCCTGCACCACGTCAGCGAGTTCGAGATGTCGGTGGAGGATCTGCGGGCGTACCTGCAGACGCTGAGCGATGCGGCCGAGCGGACGCGAACGAATCCCGTGCATGTGCCAGGTGACCACTGCCACTTCTGCAAGGCGAAGGATCGCTGCAAGGCGCTGCGCAACTTCGTGTTTGAGACGGTGATCGGTGACTTCGAGGATCTGAGCACGGCGCCGGTGCGTGACGTGTGCGACCCCGAACTGGGCGTGATCTATGAGCGCCTGGACATCATCGAGACGTGGTGCGAAGCCATGCGCGCTCGCGTCCGCGCCGAGCTACTTGCCGGGCGCCCGGTGATCGGCGCGAATGAGCCGTACAAGCTGATCGAAGGCAAGCTCGCCGCCCGTCGTTGGGGTGACCCGGCACGCGCCGAAAAGCTGGCCGTCGTTTTTCTCGGCGAAAACGCGCACACCCGCAAGTTCAAGTCTCCGACCCAGTTGGAGGAACTGCTGGCAAAGAAGCATCCGCAGCAGTGGGAAGTGGTCAAGCAGCACGTCGCTGAACAAGGTCGCACGCAGCCCGTCATCGTGCCCGCGTCGAATCCGAAGCCTGCACTCCCCGGCATCGTCGATGACTTTGCCGATATTTCGTCACCCGTCGCATCACTACCTGCCGATGCCGACGCCATTCTAGGTATCTGAAAATGAAAATTGTCCTGAAGCGTGCGCGCCTCTCGTACCCCGACATCCACAAGGCCGGCGATCCGCCCCCGGGCAGCGCCTCGGGTCCGAAGTTCGGCGGCCAGTTCATCATCGATCCGGTCGGCGACAACGCCACGGCGGTGAAGAACGCCATTCTGGCGGTGGCAAAAGAGAAATTCGGCGAGAACTTCGCTCAGTTCCTGAAGGCGCTGCCGAAGGACAAGAAGTGCCTGCGCGTCGGCAACGAGAACCTGGACAAGAGCGGCAAGGTGCGCGACGGCTATGCCGACATGCTGTACGTAGTGGCCCGCAACAAGGCACGCCCCGTGGTCGTCGACCAGGCACGCCGTCCGCTGACCGAAGCCGATGGCAAGCCCTACGGCGGCTGCTACGTGAACGTGTCGCTCGACATCTACGCGCTGGACAAGCCCGGCCAGGGCAAGTCGGTGAACGCCACGCTGCTCGGCGTGCAGTTTGTCGCGGATGGCGAGTCGTTCGGCGGCGCCTCGGGTTCGGCTGACGACTTCGACGACGAGAGCGGCGGTACCGGCGACGATCCGTTCGCGGAAAGCGCCGGCGCGTCGACTGCTACTGCGACCGAAGAAATCGACCCCTTCGCCTAACCACTTTACCGGGGGCGGCACGCCTGACGGATTGCACCTGCTGCGCCTTGCGAGATGCCTCGGCGCCGAGCGTACATACGCACCGCAGGAACCACCGACAGCCGGGCTCGCTGAGCTACGCCGCCCCCACCCTACACCTCAACGAGAGAAAACCATGAGCTATTCATTCAGCGCCCGTGCTGCCACCAAGTCCGAAGCCCGCGCAGCCGTCGTAAAGAAGTTCGACGAGGAAGTCGTCAAGCACCAGCCTAGCCACAAGCGCGACCGCGACGCCGCAGTGGCGAATGTCGACAACTCGCTCGCGCTGCTGACCGATGACGACACCAAGGATGTTGTGATCTCCGTGTCCGGTTCCCTGTCGCTTCTGGATTGGAGCAACCAGGAAACGTGTGCGATCAGCGGCGTCAACATCAATTGCAGCGTCGGCCACGCCACGCGCACCGCCGAGTAACTGAGCGCGAGGGGGCTTCGGTTCCCTCCCCCGCCACCATGCGCAACGCGATCACCGTCCTGTTCATTGTCATCTTCGCCGTCGACATCATCGTTTCGGTGATCGCCGATGAGAAGCCCAAAACCTGCGCCCCGGTCGTGAGCCAGGCGCGCACCACCATCGTCTGAGCCATGAAGAAAATCATTCTCGCATTCTCGCTCGCCGCCGGGCTTCTGCTGGCCGCATGCAGCGATCACAACCCGACTCCCACGCCGCCGCAGTCAGTGGTCGTTCCGCAAGCCGCCGCATCCGGTGCTGCAGCCGCTCCGATCATCGTCCAGCAGAGCGCACCGGCGCAGCACGACAACAGCACGCAGGACATGCTGCTCGGTGGCCTGGCGGGATACCTGCTCGGCTCCAGCAACTCGCGTCAGCCAGCCTACGCACCGGCGCCGCAGGTGGTCGAGCGCCACCACTTCTATCGTGTCGAGCCGCGCAAGCTCGCAGAGCCTGCGAAACAGGCCGCTGCAGCGCCTGAAGTGAAGCCTGCGGCCCCAACCCCTGCGCCGGCCGCGCCCGCTGCTCCTGCAGTCGCCAAAGTGCCGCAGTACGGATCGCCGCCGGCTCCGAAGCCGACTGTCACATACAACGGATTCTCGTCGTCGCGCTCGGCCAGCAGCTCGTCGCTCACGCCCTCCCGGTCGTACAGCGCCCCGTCCTACACGTCCCGCCCCGGCGCATACAGCTCGCGTCGTTGATACGAGAACACCATGACCATTGCCATCGACACCCACGTCCCTCTGCCGCAGAAAGCCTCGTTTAACGCCGGCCGTCCGCCGAAGTACCCGTTCAACCAGCTCGCCACGAACCATTCGTTTGCGGTGCCCTGCCACCCCGCCGACGCCGAGAAGACTGTGGCCCGCCTGCGCAACGCAGCGAGCGCCTGGACGCGCCGCACCGGGCTGAAACGCAAGTTCACCTGCGCGTTCCGCGAAGTAGATGAGCACGGTCGCCGCATTGACCCGGAAGTGCGCGTGTGGCGCACCGACCGGAACAAGTAAGTGTCTCCTGGCACGGGTATCGAGGGAGCCCGCGCCACTTCCCCCCCCCCGCGCATCGCCGCGGGGCTTTTTTCAGAGGGTTGCCAGCGGGCAACCTTCCGCAAAAAGGATCGAACGCAATGAAACTGTGGCTTGACCTGGAAACCTTCAATGAGACGGACATCTCTGTCGGCACGTACAAGTACGCCGAGTCGTCCGAGATCCTTCTGTTCGCCTATGGCATCGGCGACGAGCCGGCCCAGGTCGCCGACCTGACCGAAGACCCGTGCCTGCCGGTCGAGCTGCAGTATGCGCTGAAGCACGCCGACGAGGTGACTGCCCATAACGCACAGTTCGACCGCACGAACATCCGGTTGCAGATGCCTGAGTGGTACCCGCCGCTCGAACGCTGGCGTTGCACGATGGCCCAGGCGCTGTCACACGCCCTGCCGGCCGGACTGAGCGAACTGTGCCAGGTGCTCAACGTGCCGGAGGACAAACAGAAGCTGTCGGAGGGGACGAAGCTGGTGCATCTGTTCACCAAACCGCAGCCCACGAACCGCAAGATCCAGCGCGCCACTCGCCTCACGCACCCTGTCGAGTGGGAACGTTTCAAGCTATACGCCGCGAACGATATTGAGGCAATGCGCGAGAGCGCCAGGCGCATGCCGACGTGGAACTGGAATGCGAGCGCAATCGCCGAGTGGCACTGCGACCAGCGGATCAACGATCGCGGCTTCCACGTCGACCGCGAGCTGACCCAGGCGGGCGCACGCGCCGCCGTGCAGGAGAAGGAACGCATCGGTCGTCGCTTCCGCGAGCTGACCCGCGGGGCGGTGGATCGCCCATCGCTGCGCGCTCGGTTTCTGGAGTTCCTTAACGACGAGTTCCACCTGAACCTGGACAACACCCGCAGCGACACGTTCCAGCAGTATCTGAAAACCGACAAGCTGGCGCCGGAGTGCCGCGAGCTGATGCAACTGTCGATCGCCGCGAATAAGACCAGCACGGCAAAGTACGCCGCCCTGGACCCGGCGATCTCGCGCGATGGGCGCTTCCGCGGCGCAGCTCAGTTCGCCGGCGCCGGCCGCACGCGCCGATGGGCTGGACGAGGCCCGCAGTTCCAGAACCTACCGAGTCGCGGCTTGCCCCCGGCTGAGATGATCGAGACGTACATCGAGGCGCTGAAGGCCGGCGTGCATGACTTGTTCTTCGACGACCTGATGCTCTACGGCGCCGCCGCCCTGCGCGGTACCGTGGTCGCACCGAAAGGCAAAAAGCTGATCGTCGCCGACCTGTCGAACATCGAGGGGCGCAAGCTCGCCTGGCTGGCTGACGAGCAGTGGAAACTGAAGGCGTTCCGCGAATACGATGCCGGTACAGGCCCCGATCTCTACAACATCACGGCTGTGAGCATCATCGGCGGCGACCCGTGGAAAGTCGAAAAGAAGAACCGCAACGTGTTCGGCAAGGTGCCGGATCTCGCGTGCGGATACCGCGGCGGCGTCGCGGGCTTCCAGACTTTCGCCCACGCCTACGGCGTGCGGATGGCGGACCACTGGGGGACCATCCAGCAGATGATCGCGCCGGGACACATCGCCCAAGCGAAACAGAACCTCGAAAAGTGGGGCCGCGAGCAACTGGCAGACCTGGAGATCGACGCACTGGAGTGGATCGCCAGTGAGACGTGCAAACTCGCCTGGCGTGCGCGACACCCCGCCACCGTCAAGCTGTGGTACGCGCTCCAGGACGCCTGCGAGAAAGCGATCATGCACTGGGGCGCAATGTTCCCCGCAGGCAAGTACCTGAAGGTCAAAGGGCTCGACCACAAAGGCCAGCGGTGGCTGGTCATCAAATTGCCGAGCGGTCGCTACCTGACGTACTTCGACCCGCGGATCATCAACCGCACGATCACCTACATGGGGGACGCTGCGGATGCCGGCTCCACTACCCGCCGTTGGATTCGTGTGCATACGCACGGCGGAAAGATCACGGGCAACTGCTGCCAGACACTCGCCCGCGACCAGCTCGCCCCGTCGATGCCGGAGTCCGAATCAGCCGGCTACCTGCCGATCCTGAGTGTTCACGATGAACTGATCTGCGAAGCACCGGACACCCCCGAGTTCAACTACGACGGGCTCGCCGAGATCCTTGCCCGCCAGCGCGACTGGAACGTCGGCCTGCCCCTCGCCGCCGCCGGCTTCGAGTCCTACCGCTACAAGAAAGACTGACCAATACACACCCTCATCGGAGAACAGAATGCTGGACATCATGCTCGACTTGGAGTCGATGGGCACCGCACCTGACAGCGCGATCGTCGGCATCGGCGCCGTCGAATTCGACCTGTCCGCCGGGAAAATCGGCAACACGTTTTTCCGCGCAGTGAACCTGGCCGACGCCGTGCGCCAGGGTTGCAAGATGGACCCGGGCACGGTCGCGTGGTGGCTCAGCCAGTCGAAGGAAGCTCAGCGCGCGATCACGCAGAGCACCTACGCTCTGAAGCACGCGCTGACGGACTTCGCCGATTTCGTCGCCTCGTGCGGTCCGCAGAAAGAGGTACGCATGTGGGGCAATGGCCCATCGTTCGACAACGCCACGCTGGCCCACGCCTACCATGCGTGCGACATCAAACAGCCGTGGAGCTTCTGGAACGACCGCTGCGTGCGCACTCTGCGCGCCCTGTACCCGAGCGTCCAAGCGGACGAGTTTGTCGGCGAGAAGCACAACGCTGTCGACGACGCGCTGGCTCAAGCGCAGCACCTGATCAAGATCCGCGAGAGCGTCCGCGCACGCACGGCTCCGAAGGCGGTGGCGAATGGCTGACGACTTCCGCATGCCCGTGAAGCGCGCGAAGAAAGTGCGCGAGGCCGACGTTGAAAAGGATCACATCGCTGGCGTCAAAGCCGACGGCGGGCACAGCTACAAGTTCACGTCGCCAGCGCGCCGCAGCGTACCTGACCGCCTGGACCTGTACGAGATCCCACCCGAGCACCGCGAGATCGTCGCCAAGTACGTCCAGTTCACCGAGTTGAAAAAGCCTGGCGAGGTACCGACGCCGAGTCAGCAGCGCGAGCACGATTACCTGCGCGGCATGGGGTTCAAGGTGAACGTCATCGACCAGCGGACGAAGAAATGACTGCCGACGATCTGTATGAAGAAATGAAGGAGGCTCTGCGCTTCTTTGGCCTCCGCTTCCACGACCGGCATTTGGTCAAGGTCCGTATTCAAGGCGACCAGTTGGTCTTTACCTACCGCAATCGCAGCATCGGTGTCCAGAACAACTCATAGCTATGAAGTTCACCCCCCGCGCCTATCAAAAGCTGATCTATGACTTCGCCGTCGAGCGCGAGCGTGCCAACATCTTCGCAAGCATGGGCACTGGAAAAACGACAGCCAGCATCGAGATTTTCGACGGACTGCGCCTGTTCGGTGAGGCGAAGCGCGCCCTGGTTCTCGCCCCGAAGCGCGTGGCACAGTCGACATGGCCGGGCGAGATCGACAAGTGGGCCGAGTCGTTCGGCCACCTGACAATCGGCGCCGCCATCGGCACGCCCGAGCAGCGCAAGCGCGCCATCATGGCGAAGCCGGACATCCTCTGCATCAACTACGAGAACGTCGAATGGTTGATCCAAGGGTACGGCGACCGCTGGCCGTTTGACGTAGTGTTCGCCGACGAGGCGACGCGCCTGAAGGGGTTGCGGATCTCGCTGCAGACCAGCTCGAAGGGGAAAGAGTTCACCCGCGGGCAAGGCTCGACCCGCGCGAAGGCGCTCAGCCAGGTGGCCCACAAGTACGTGCGCCGCTGGTACAACCTGACCGGCTCCCCTGCCCCGAATGGCTTGCACGACTTGTGGGGCCAGATGTGGTTCGTCGATGGCGGTGCGCGGCTCGGCCGCAGCTTCACGGCATTCGAGGAACGGTGGTTCCGCAGCCGGCCCGGCGCGGACGGCTATAGCCAGCTCGAACCGCTCGCGCACGCGAAAGCCGAGATCGAGCAGCGCATCCGCGACGTGTGTATCACCATCGAGGCGAAAGACTGGTTCGACATCAAAGAGCCCATCGAGCGCCACATCATGGTCGACCTGCCCCCGAAGGCGCGCAAGGCGTACGACCAGATGGAGAAAGACCTGTTCGCCGAGATCCGCGAGGGGCTCGTGAACTACGACATCCAGGCGTTCAACTCCAGCGGCAAGCTCGGGAAGTGCATGCAGCTCGCGCACGGCGCCGTGTACGTCGACGATCAGAAGAACTGGGTGGAGACACACGACGCGAAGATCGACGCGCTGAAGTCCATCGTCGAGGAAACGAACGGTGAACCGCTGCTGGTCCGCTACACGTACCGCTCAGACATGGCGCGCATCCTGAAGGCGTTCCCGCGGGCGAAGTTCCTGGACAACGACCCGCGCACCGTCGAGGACTTCCAGCGTGGCCGGCTGCCGATGCTGGTCACGCACGCCGCCAGTGCCGGCCACGGGCTCAGCCTGCAGGACAACTGCCGCACGCTGGTCGACTTCGGTACCGACTTCAACCTGGAGCACGACGAGCAGATCATCGAGCGCGTCGGCCCGACCCGCCAGGCGCAGTCCGGCTACAAGCGCGAGGTGTACCGCTACCGCATCGTTGCGCGCGACACCGTGGAGCAGGACAGCGCGATCCCGCGCATCAAATCGAAGGCCAGCGTCCAGCAGTCGCTGAAGGATGCGATGCGCCGGCGCGGATAGCACTTGCTAAAGTTACTTCGCAAGTGCTAAATTACTCGCTAAGCAAACAACGCGAGGGTGGTATGCAAAACGAATGGATTGAGTGGCAAGGTGGGGACTGCCCGGTGCCGATGGATATGCCGGTCGACGTGAAGTTTCGCGACCCCAACATGTCGCTTGTGGCCGGGACAACCGCTGGTCAACTCCACTGGCATCACGACTTCAAAGCCGAGAACGACATCATGGCCTATCGGCGTTTGGACGCCGTGCCCCCGCTCTGCTGGTGTCCGGACACCGACCCGAAGGACTGCCGCGGCTGCGGCCAGCCGCCCGACAGCAAGCCGACGAACCCGAAGGATGGTATCGGAGCGATGAAGGTGCCGCTGCACCTCGTCTCGGGCGTCGTGAAGGCTTACCAGGCCATCGCCCACTTCCTCGGCAACGTGAAGTACGGCGCCTGGAACTATCGCGCGTGCGGCGCCAGGGCGTCGGTCTATGTGTCCGCCCTGCACCGCCACGTCGACCGCTGGTGGGAGGGGGAGAAGTACGACCCGGTGGACGGAACCCCGCACCTGGCTAACGCGCAGGCATGCTTGAACATCCTGATCGAAGGCGAACTGGACGGCACCCTCGTCGACGACCGGCCCCCGAGCCGCGACCTGACCGAGCTGTATGCCGAGCTGGAATCCATCATGGTGAAGATCCGGGCTCGCTACGCCGACCGCGACCCGCGCCACTACACCATCGCCGACACCGAGGTGAGGTCATGACGCAGACCCGCCTCGGTTCGCTGTACGAAGCAGTCATCAACGTGCTGATCGGCTTCTGGATCAACTACGCAGCGAACCTGCTGATCTTCCCGCTGTTCGGGCTCCACATCACGCTGTCCGAGAACCTGCTGATGGGGCTCATCTACACCGCCATCAGCATCGCCAGGTCATACGTGATCCGGCGCCATTTCAACGCTCGCCTGCACGCTGCCGCGCAGCGCCTGGCCGCAATCTCTGGAGAGCGCGCATGAGCGTCAAACAGTTCACCGAAGCCTGCACGGGCTTCTTCAACCTCACGCTCTCGAAAGCGCACTGCAATGCCCTGCTGCGCGCCGACCGGTACCCGACCGTCGGCGACAACGCCAAGTTTCACGCGCTGAACATGCACTCGATGGCGGTTATCCGCGAGCTAGAAGCCCGCGGCCTCGTGGCCTGGAACTCGGACGTGATCGGCAAGTTCGACGGCTTCAAGGGATTGACCAGCGTCGGCCGCGCCGTCGTCGCGCTGCTGCACCTGGCCGGGCTCACCGTCGAGAACACGAACACCAATAGCGTCAACAACCGATTGGAACGCATCGCACACCTGGAGGCCATGAACCATGCCTGACGTAGCTGACCTTGCCCAAGAGCACATGGAGCGCGAGGAAAAGCGCCTGCTGGCGGCGAACAGGCGCCCGACCGGCCCGATCGCCTGCGGCCACTGCCACTACTGCTCTGAGCCGGTCGCCGCCGGCCTGCGCTGGTGCGACGTGTCATGCCGGGACGAGTGGGAACGTGAACAGAGGTTGCGGGGATGAGCAAATATCATCGAGGCGAACTGCGTTCAATGGCCCGTGAAGCCCTGGCGGAACGCGACCGAAATGGGGACCGGTGGATGCAACTGCTGCTCCGACTCATGGTCCATTGCGGAATGGATGCGACCGCGGTGGAGCGCAACATCGAAAGGCTTGCCGCATGAACACCGCCACCACCGTAGGCGTCACGGGTGCGGCCGAGATCCTGCGCGTCCACCCGGAGACGGTCAAAGAGCTGATCAACCAGGGGGCGTTCCCGGCCGGCAAGATCGGGCGGTCGTGGGTGATGCTGACCCGCGACGTGCTGGCCTATGCCGAAAAGCTGATCATCTCGCAGACAGCCGAGCGGCTGACTGCACAGCGCCGCAAGGCTACCAAAGCGCAGCCGCCAAGTCGGAGCCTCTAAGGTTCGCGTACCGCATCATCATACGGTGGCTCTTGTGGCCGCTGATCTTCATGATCTGGCTCTCTGAGAGGGTTGTCTTCTCAAAGAGCCGGCTCACCGCCTCGTGCCGCAGGTCATGGAATTTCAGGCCGGCGCACCTAGCCTGCCCAAAGATGTCATCGAACCGCTTCGATAGATAGTCTGACGTGGCCGCGCGCACCTTCGGGGACTGATCCCCATTCCACCACGGGAACACCAGATCCGCCGGATGCTCGGCCGGGATCTCCCGCTCGGCCAGGTACTCGCGCAGAAGCGCCAGCGCCACGCTGGACAGAGGCACCTGCCGCTTGTCGCCGTTCTTCGTCTTCTCCAGGAACACCGTGCGCTTCGCCAGGTCGATCTGGTCTTCCTGCAGCGTGTACATCTCCGACATACGCATGCCCGACTCCACCGCGAGGATGAACAGCGCACGATGGGCCTTCGGGTACTGGATAGTCAGCGGGCGCTGCTTGCGGGCCAGCACACCGCCGTCTATGACCGCTAGGATGCGTTCGTACTCGCCCGGCTCCAGGCGGCGGTCACGCTCGATGTCCTGGCGCTTCACGCCGGCCGCTACGGTGTCCGCCTTGCTGTACTGGGCATATCCGTCCGGCAGCGTGCGGAACGGATGATCTGGCATCGTCAGGTGCCCTTTGCGCATGCCCCAGTCGGTAGCTCGTGCCAGCGCGCCGATGCGTGCTCGGATCGAGGCCGGGGCAAGCTTTTCGAAACGCTTCATCTCCGCGATGATGCCGTCGACCCATCCGGCGTCGATCTTGGGTAGCGGCGTGTCGCCCCAACGCTTCAGCGCCGCGTTCAGCGCCCCCTGATCCTTGGGGCTCGGGTGGGCCTCTCGCTCGTACTCAGACACGAGCTGGTCGAGTCGGACGATGCGGGACACCGGCCGGTGCTCTGACGGCACGATGCCGCGCTCCAGCAGCAGCTCCAGCCGTTCAGCGTACTCGTCGCCTTCTTTTTCGGTGGCAAACGTCAGATACAGGGGCTTGTCCAGCACGCCCGCGCGCTTGAAGGTGTACTGCCACGTCCCGTTCGGGAACTGCTTTTTGCCGGCCATTTGGAGCCCTCCGCATCGGTTTCTCCATTCTACGCCCTGCACAGAGATAGTACAGCAGGTAGACGACCGTTTTTGGCTGGTAGAGACTGCGACAGACTGCGATTGTCGCGGGTAGGATGGGCAACAAAAAAGGACTTAGATCGCTCTAAGTCCTTGATTTTGTTGATGGTGAAGTGGTGGGTGCTGAGGGGCTCGAACCCCCGACCTACGCCTTGTAAGGGCGCCGCTCTACCAACTGAGCTAAGCACCCACTGAACCATCGCAGGCTGGGCCGCCTGCAGGGAATCTCGCTTCGCACGACTCGACAGGTACTGCTTGGCTGCCGCTGTTTGCGTTGCGAGGCCGCGATTGTAATACGAGAGTTTTCGATTTGCCAAGCACTGATGGCAATAATCTTTTGAAGCGCAAATACAAGAATACGGCCTGCCCGGAATAAAGAAAAACGCCGCGGATGTGACTCCGCGGCGTTTCGTCCGCTGTGCAGCAACCGGATCAGTGGTGGATCATCTCGACCTTGGCCGTTGCCTTGTCCGACACGTCCGCCGGCTTGGCATCTTCCTCGGCCAGCGGCTCGGGCTTGCGCTCGAGTGCGAGCTCCAGCACCTTGTCGATCCAGCGAACCGGCACGATCTCGATGGCGTTCTTCACGTTGTCAGGAATCTCTGCGAGGTCCTTGACGTTTTCCTCGGGGATCAGCACCAGCTTGATACCACCGCGGTGGGCAGCCAGCAGCTTTTCCTTGAGGCCACCGATCGGCAGCACCTCGCCTCGCAGCGTGATCTCGCCCGTCATCGCCACATCGGCACGCACCGGAATGCCGGTCAGCACCGACACCAGCGCGGTCGTCATGGCGCCGCCAGCCGACGGACCGTCCTTGGGCGTGGCGCCTTCTGGCACGTGGATGTGGATGTCGCGCTTCTCGAACATCTCATCCGCAATGCCCAGGCGACGCGCCCGCGAACGCACCACCGAACGTGCGGCCTCGACCGATTCCTTCATCACATCGCCCAGCGAACCGGTGCGGGTGATGTTGCCCTTGCCCGGCATGATCGCGGCTTCGATGGTCAGCAGATCGCCGCCCACTTCCGTCCATGCCAGACCGGTCACCTGACCAACCTGGTTTTCCTTGCCGGCCAGGCCGAAGTCGTACTTGCGCACGCCCAGGAACTTGTCGAGGTTGTCCGAATCGACCTTGATCGTGCCCGACTCCTTCTTCAGCAGCAGCAGCTTGACCGCCTTGCGGGCGATCTTGGACACCTCGCGCTCGAGTGAACGGACACCGGCTTCCCGCGTGTAATAGCGGATGATGTCGCGGATCGCCGCATCGGTCACCTCGATCTCGCCAGCCTTCAGACCGTTGTTCTTGATCTGCTTCGGCAGCAGGTAGCGCGTGGCGATGTTGAGCTTCTCTTCCTCGGTGTATCCCGACAGGCGGATCACTTCCATACGGTCGAGCAGCGGCGGCGGGATGTTCAGCGAGTTCGACGTCGCTACGAACATCACGTCGGACAGATCGAAGTCGACTTCGATGTAGTGGTCCTGGAACGTGTGGTTCTGTTCCGGATCCAGCACCTCGAGCAGCGCCGACGACGGATCGCCGCGGAAATCCTGGCCCATCTTGTCGATCTCGTCGAGCAGGAAGAGCGGATTGCGCACGCCGACCTTCGACAGGCTCTGCAGGATCTTGCCCGGCATCGAACCGATGTAGGTACGGCGGTGGCCGCGGATCTCGGCCTCGTCGCGCACGCCACCGAGTGCCATGCGCACGAACTTGCGGTTCGTGGCGCGCGCCACCGACTGGCCGAGCGAGGTCTTGCCCACGCCCGGAGGCCCGACCAGGCACAGGATCGGCGCCTTGACCTTGTCCACGCGCTGTTGCACGGCAAGATACTCGAGGATCCGTTCCTTGACCTTCTCGAGACCATAGTGGTCTTCGTCGAGCACGCGTTCGGCGTTGGCCAGGTCGTTGTTGACCTTGCTCTTCTTGCGCCACGGCAGGTTCACCAGCGTGTCGATGTAGTTGCGCACGACGGTGGCTTCCGCCGACATCGGCGACATCAGCTTGAGCTTCTTGAATTCGGCATCGGCCTTCTTCTTGGCTTCCTTCGGCATGCGCGCAGCCTTGATGCGCTTGTCGAGTTCTTCCAGGTCGGCGCCTTCCTCGCCCTCGCCCAGTTCCTTCTGGATCGCCTTGACCTGCTCGTTCAGGTAGTACTCGCGCTGGCTCTTCTCCATCTGGCGCTTGACGCGGCCGCGGATGCGCTTTTCCACCTGCAGGATGTCGATCTCGCCCTCGAGCTGAGACAGCAGGCTTTCCAGGCGCTCGGTCACATTGACCATCTCCAGGATCTTCTGCTTCTGCTCGAGCTTGATCGGCAGGTGCGCGGCGATGGTGTCGGCCAGGCGCCCGGCCTCGTCGATGCCCGACAGCGAAGTCAGGATCTCCGGCGGGATCTTCTTGTTGAGCTTTACGTATTGGTCGAACTGCGACACGATCGCGCGGCGCAGGGCCTCGGTCTCGGCGCTCTCAACCGGCTCGGGCGGTACGGGGACGGCTTCGCACATGAAGTGCGACTCGTCCTCGCTGACCTCGCGGATGTTTGCACGCTGCGTGCCTTCGACCAGCACCTTCACGGTACCGTCCGGCAGCTTCAGCATTTGCAGGATATTGGCGATGCAGCCGACCTCATACAGGTCGTCGGCGGTCGGTTCGTCCTTGGCAGCAGTCTTCTGCGCCACGAGCATGATGCTCTTGCCCGACTCCATCGCAGTCTCAAGCGCCTTGATGGACTTCGGGCGTCCCACGAACAACGGGATCACCATGTGCGGAAACACCACCACGTCGCGCAGCGGCAACAATGGGAGGCGAATCGGCTCGGCCGGGAGGAGTTGTGTTCCGGACATCATTTTCCCCAAGTCAGTCATTTAAGGCGTAAATTGGGCCGCCCAAATCGATTACAAGATACCGCTGACGAAACCGATTCGGATTGACAGGCTGATGCCGCATCCTGCACTTGCAGGCCCATCTGGAACAGCATACCCGCGTTTCCTCCTCTTCGTCGGTTGAAATAAACAAAAAAAGCCGCTCGCTTCTACGCGAACGGCCTTGCTGGCTGGCTGTCGTGGGCTCCTGACCACTTCACCCCGGACAGCGCTCGCGTCAGTTGGAGCCTGACACCTTCGGCTGCTGTTCCTCGTACATCAGCAGCGGAGGTGCATCTCCGTTGATGGTGCTCTCGTCGATGACCACTTTCTGCACGCCCTTGTAGTTGGGCAGGTCGTACATGACATCCATCAGCGACTGCTCCAGGATCGATCGCAGGCCACGCGCACCCGTCTTGCGGCGAATTGCCTTGCGCGCAATCGCGGAAAGCGCCCCGGGGCGGATTTCCAGCTCCACGCCCTCCATCGCCAGCAACTTCTGGTATTGCTTGACCAGCGCATTCTTGGGCTCGACCAGGATCTGCAGCAGCGCGGCCTCATCCAGCTTGGCCAGCGTGGCAACCACCGGCAGGCGGCCGATCAGTTCCGGAATCAGGCCGAACTTGATCAGGTCTTCCGGCTCGGTCTGCGGCAGCACTTCGCTGACATCGCGCTCTTCCTTGCTCTGGACCTGGGCCGCAAAACCGATGCCAGTCTTGTCCGAGCGCTGCATGATGACCTTCTCCAGGCCGTCGAATGCGCCACCGCAGATGAACAGAATGTTCGTGGTGTCGACTTGCAGGAAGTCCTGGTTCGGATGCTTGCGGCCACCCTGCGGCGGCACCGATGCCATCGTGCCTTCGATCAGCTTGAGCAGCGCCTGCTGGACACCCTCGCCCGACACGTCGCGCGTGATGGACGGGTTGTCCGACTTGCGCGAGATCTTGTCGATTTCGTCGATATAGACGATCCCGCGCTGCGCCTTCTCGACCTCGTAATTGCAGTTCTGCAGCAGCTTCTGGATGATGTTCTCGACGTCCTCGCCGACATAGCCGGCTTCCGTCAGCGTGGTGGCGTCCGCAATCACGAACGGCACGTTCAGCAGTCGGGCCAGCGTCTGGGCGAGCAGCGTCTTGCCGGAGCCGGTCGGACCGATAAGCAGGATGTTGCTCTTGGACAGTTCGACATCGTCCTTCTTGCCGAGATGCTTCAGGCGCTTGTAGTGGTTGTACACCGCCACGGCCAGGATCTTCTTGGCCTGTTCCTGGCCGATCACATACTGGTCCAGGCTTACCCGGATCTCATGTGGCGTCGGCAGGTCCGAGCGCGTGGCCGCGGTCGCATCCTTTTCGGTCGCGGTGGCTTCGTCTCGGATGATTTCGTTGCACAGGTCGATGCATTCGTCGCAGATGAACACCGACGGGCCGGCGATCAGCTTCTTCACCTCATGCTGGCTCTTGCCGCAGAAGGAGCAGTAGAGAAGCTTTTCGCTGGATGAACCTTTTTTTTCCGCCATAGGAATCAGTCACTTAGCAGTGCGCGCACTGCGACACGGGGGGCGCCGCAGGCGTACGCTTCTGACGCATCATACGCCAAAACAATTTGCCCAGCCGGCAGGGGTTACCCCGGCATGTGGGGCAAACGCAAAAAACGAGGCACAAGGCCTCGTTCCGTTGTAGCCTGTGCCGTTTCGGCCAGCCAACGTGCCGCCGCGTACCACCTTGCCGCAGCAGCGCGCAGCATCAGCCGCGGCGGGCAATGACCTTGTCGATCAGGCCGTAGTCCACAGCCTGGTCGCCGCTCATGAAGTTGTCGCGATCGGTATCGCGCGCAATCTTCTCAACCGGCTGGCCGGTCACTTCGGACAGGATGCTGTTCAGGCGCTCGCGCAGGTACAGGATCTCGCGTGCCTGGATCTCGATATCGGAAGCCTGACCACGCGCGCCGCCCAGCGGCTGGTGGATCATGATCCGCGAGTTCGGCAGCGCGGAGCGCTTGCCCTTGGCACCGGCCGCCAGCAGGAACGCGCCCATGCTCGCCGCCATGCCCATGCACAGCGTCTGCACGTCGGGCTTGACGAACTGCATGGTGTCGTAGATCGCCAGACCAGCCGAGACCGACCCCCCCGGCGAGTTGATGTACAGCGAAATATCCTTGTCCGGGTTCTCGCTTTCCAGGAACAGCAACTGCGCCACCACCAGGTTGGCGGTCTGGTCATTGACCTCGCCAACCAGGAACACCACGCGCTCCTTCAGCAGGCGCGAGTAGATGTCGTAGGCACGCTCGCCCCGGCCGGACTGCTCGACGACCATCGGCACCAGCCCCAGACCCTGGGTTTCCAGCGCCGAAGCCTGCGTGGTGGCGAGACGGTCCAGCAAATCATTGCGGGTCATGCAAGTTCTCCAGGGTATCGTTGGATGGCAAGGAATGTCGGGCTTCACATCCCCGCACCATGGCACGGGGGCTGCGAATCACGCCTGACCTCAGGCTTGCTGCTGTCCGTTGCCTTCGGCGGTCAGTTCCTCGAAGGACACCGACTTGTCGGTGACCTTGGCCTTGTCGCACACGAAATTTACCACGTTGTTTTCGAGCACGTAGGCTTCCATCTCGGCCAGGCGCTGCTGGTCGCCGTAGTACCAGCGCATGACTTCCTTCGGGTCTTCGTAGCTCTTGGCGAAGTCTTCGATCTCGGCCTTGATCTGGTCAGCCTTGGCTTCCAGGCCGTGGGCCTTGACGATCTCGGCCAGGATCAGGCCCAGCTTGACGCGGCGCTCCGCTTGCTGCGCGAACATCTCGGCCGGAATCGGCATGTCCTTGGCGTTCGGCATGCCACGCTGCTCGAGGTCACGGCGGGCCATTTCCACCAGGCGCTCCTGGTCTTGCTCGATCAGGGCCTTGGGCACGTCCAGCTCGCTCACCTTCAGCAGCGCATCCATGACCTGGTCCTTCAGCATGGCGTGCGTGCGGCGCTTCACTTCGCGCTCGAGGTTTTCGCGGATGTCGGCACGCATCTTCTCGACGCTGCCGTCGGCGATGCCCAGCGACTTGGCGAACGCATCGTTCACTTCCGGCAGGTGGGCCCACTCGATCTTCTTCAGCGTGACGGTGAACTCGGCGGTCTTGCCGGCCACGTCCTTGCCGTGATAATCGGCCGGGAACGACAGCGGGAAGCTCTTGCTTTCGCCGACCTTCAGGCCCAGCGTGGCGGCCTCGAACTCGGGCAGCATGCGGCCTTCACCGAGCACGAACGGGAAGTCTTCGGCCTTGCCGCCGGGGAATTCCACGTCTTCGATCTTGCCGACGAAGTCCAGGGTCACGCGGTCGCCGTTCTGCGCCGTCACGTCGCCGCCACCGTCGCCGTGCTCGCCGGCTTCGCCGCGCACGTGGTAGTGCACGCGTTGCTTGCGCAGGATGTCGATGGTCTTGTCGATTTCGGCGTCGCTGATTTCGGTCTTGGTGCGGGTCACTTCCGCGCCCGTCAGGTCACCCAGCTTGACTTCCGGGTACACCTCGAAGGTTGCGTCGAACGCGACTTCGTCCGCGCCCACGCCATCGGTCTTGATCTCGAACTTCGGCTGACCGGCAACCTTGACGTCCTGCTCCTTCGTGATGTCGAAGAACTTGCGGGCAGCCTTGTCGAAGCGGACTTCGAACTCGACTTGCTGGCCGTATTGCTTCTCGACCATCTTCATCGGCACTTTGCCCGGACGGAAGCCCGACATCTTCACCGTCTTTGACAGGCGAACCAGGCGCTCCTGCTTTTCCTTTTCGACTTCGGCCTTGGGAATGGCCAGGGTCACCTTGCGGTCCAGCTTGCCGAGGTTTTCAATGACGTTCGACATGGTCGTGATCCAATCCAGAAATGTAGTTGTGTTCGTAGCGCAATCGCCTGCGCGCCGGCCAGTCCGGCACTGGCGCGTGCCCGCGAATAGCAAGCTCCGCGCGAACGGAAAACGAGCATTATCGCACGGTTTCCGTCCGGTTCCGGCAGTTTTTACCCTGAGGTACCGCCAGAATGCTGTTCCGCATCGATGACCAGCCCGTGGCGCAACGCGCGAAGGAGCAAGCGCGCGGGATCCACGGCGTCGGCCAGGTCGGCTTCCAGCGGAAGGGGCTCACCCTCGATCTGGCTGATCAGGAGTTCCGCACCCAATGCGGCCCATGTGAGGCCGCGCGAGCCATATGCAAGTGCAGCGTAAAGCCCAGGCAGGCGTGGAATATCGCGCAAGTGCCCTCCGCGCAATGCCGAGGCCGACGCTGCTGCCGCTGCCTCATCCGGCATCGGACCAATCAAAGGCAGCCGGTTGTGCGAAACGGTACGCACGCCGACATACCCCTCCATCCCGCTGGCGTCCAGCCGTCCGATTTCCGCGGAGGTCGCGGGCAGCAGTCCGGCCAGCCGATCCAGATTTTCTGCGTGGACGTGCGCCCGCGCGACCAGTGGCCCTTCATCCGCCTCATAGCTGGAACCGACCCGGCCACGGCCATCTTCTGCCACCGGCAACAGGTACCCTGCCCCAGTCACCACGCAGTCGGGCCATTGCCCGAGGGCGCCAACCTGCTCCTGCGATAGCGTCGTGAGCTGCCCCCGAACACGACGCACCACCTGGTGCCGCATCGGGACCAGCCGTGGTGCTTCGTGGGCATTGGCCAGGACCATGACGGGGGCCGATGCCAGGATTGCGCCATCGTGCCCGACGGCCTCCCACTCCCGGTCTTGCCTGCGGACGCGATCCACGCGCACGCCGAACCTCGCATGGACGGCATCGCCCGCGCGGCGCAGTTGCGCGTTGCAGATATCCGGCGGCGCGACCCAGCCGCCCTGGGCGAACCAGAGTCCGCCGCGCGCCACGCCGGCGCGGTGATGCGCCGCCGCTTCCTCAGGCGTCATCCAGCGTACGAAGGACTCGGGCAAACCGAGTGCTTTAAGCGCTGCACGCTGCGCTTCGGCTTCCGCTTCGTTCTCGCCGATCTGGAGCACCCCGCACCCATGCCAGCCGACCGGATGGCCGGCAGCAGCGAGCGCCGCCCAGGCACGCAACGCGTACTGGTTGCCCGCGCGCGACAAGCGGGACAACAGGCTGTCGTCGGCCGATATGTGCGCGTGCATGGCGGCAGCGCGATGGGACGATGTCTGCCTGGCCGGGCCGTCGTGGGCGTCCAGCAGCGTCACCCGCCAGCCGCGCGAAGCCAGCCGCTCCGCCATGGCGCAGCCGGCCAGCCCCGCGCCGATCACGATGGCATGCCGGTCGTTCCAGTCTGCGGCAGCTGCCGGCGCATGCCGCCTGACTTTCCATGCCGGACGGAACGTGGCAACGGTCATGTCCGGCTTGCCCCCGGATCCCGGCGCCAGGCGCGCGTCGAACCCGACTGCCTGAAGCCCCCGATGCACGGAGCCGCCCGCCGCATGCGCCGCAAGCGTGGCACCCGGCCGCGCCAGGCGCGCCAGTCCGCGGAACACCTTGGGCGACCACGTATCCGCATTGCGTGCCGGGGCACAACCGTCCAGATAGAACGCATCGGCGCCGGCCACCAGCTTGGGCAGCAGAGTCTCGAGATCGCCAAGCGCCAGCGTCAGGATCACGCCGCCATCCTCGAAAGCAAGCCGGTGCAGACCGGGCAGCGCATCGGGCCACGCAGCCTGAAGCTGGCCGGAGAGCGGCCGCAGTTCATCCAGCCCGGCGTGCAGTTGCGCCAGCCCGTGGCGCGTAAGCGGATGCTTCTCGATTGAAACGAAATGCAGGCGGGCGCAGCGCCGGGGATCCTGGCGCCAGGCCTGCCACGTTGCCAGGAAGTTCAGCCCTTGGCCGAAGCCGGTCTCGATGATGACGAATTGCTCCCGCCCGGCCCAGGCCCGTGGCAGCGCGTTGCCGGCAAGGAAAACGTGATGCGCGTGCGCGAGGCCGCCTTCCGCACTGTGGCAGACGTCGTCGTAACGCGGGGAACAAGGGGTGCCTTCGGCAGACAGGACAGGCTCGGCGGGCTCGAGTGCACGCGGCATAGACAGGACAGAAGCAGGAAAAAGAGCCAGGGGGCGACTCGCGGCGGATGGTAGCATAGCGCCCCGTCCTGAATCCGGCACGGCCGTCCCGGCCGCCGCCCCGCGCTGATCCGCCATGCTGTCCTATCGTCACGCCTTCCATGCCGGCAACCATGCCGATGTCCTCAAGCACGCCGTCGTGGTGCAGTTGCTCGAGCACCTGACGCAGAAAGACAAGTCGTTCTGGTACATCGACACCCACGCGGGCGCCGGCCTGTATGCGCTGGATCATGCCTACGCGCAGAAGAAGTCCGAGTTCGAAACCGGCATCGCGCCGCTGTGGCGCGCCACCGCCGGCGGCACCTCGCTGCCGCCCATGCTGGACGCGTATCTGGACCAGGTGCGCGCACTGAATCCGGACGGAAACCTTCGTCACTATCCAGGGTCGCCCTGGCTTGCCTGGCAGATGCTGCGCGACCAGGACCGCCTGCGCCTGTTCGAACTGCACAGCACGGAGATCCAGGTGCTGCGCGACAACTTCCGCGGCGCCGGCCGCAAGGTCATGCTCTACGACGGTGACGGCTTTGGCGGCATCAACGCGATCCTGCCGCCGCCCCCGCGGCGCGCGCTGGTGCTGATCGACCCGTCCTATGAAGACAAGCAGGACTACGCGCGCACGTTGCAGACTGTCCGCGACGGGCTGCAACGCTTCGCAACCGGCGTCTACGCCGTCTGGTACCCGCAGGTCCAGCGCCGCGAATCGATCCAGCTTCCGGTGCAGTTGAAGAACCTGCCGCTCAAGAGCTGGCTCCACGTCAGCCTGACCGTCAAGCATCCCGTGGCCGGCGGACTTGGCCTGCATGGCAGCGGCATGTTCATCGTCAACCCGCCATGGCGGCTCAAGGAATCGTTGCAGGAAGCCATGCCGGTGCTCAAGGAACTGCTCGGGCAGGACAGTGGCGCCAGCTTCGTGCTCGAAGCGGAAGAAGGCTAACCGCGGGAAGCGCCGGTACGCAACCGACCAGCCCAGGCGAGAAGCCAATCCAGCGCCAGGGCAGCCAGCAGACCGATCGAATCAGCCAGCACGTCCGCCGGATCCGCGTCGCGGTACGTCGTCATGCCCTGGAGCAATTCGATCAGGACGCCATATCCCACCAGCGCCAGCAGCACCGCCGTACGCTGGCGCCCATAAGCCCGCCGGCCTAGCCCACCGAGCACCACGAAGGCCAGCACGTGGTTGGCCTTGTCCCAGCCCGTAGTCGGCATCGGCTGCGTGGGCGGCATCAGCGCCAGCACCTGCACGGCGATCACACACAACCAGAACAACAGGCGCCAGATGCGCGGCGACAGCCGGAAAGCGGGGTTGGGACTCATGGGGTGGCGTAGTGATCTCGATGATTCCGCATGCTAACGGCTCGCCTGGCTTGCCGCGCATCGGTGGATGCCAGCACGCTAGGCGGCCAGCTTGCAGTCGAAGAATAGCGGTTGGCGATCGTCCAGGATGGCATGCATCGCAGCCAGGTCCGAGGCATCGGGGTCAAGCCACGCGTCGAGATGCTCGGGACGGATAGGAATGATGCAGCGGTCGTGTCCGGCGGCGGCCACTTCCGGCGGCGGCTCGTCGGTAATGGCGGCGAACGAGTACAGGTCCTGCCCAGCCTCCTCGCCAGGACTCACCGACCACAGGCACGCCACCAGCATGTCCTGCGGCGGGCGCGGATGGAATGCCAGGATGACGCTCTCCTCAGCCTCGCCCGGCCGCAGCGCGCGACGTTCCGCCTTGTGACGCGGCACGTGCTCGTAGAACGCGGTCATCACCGCCACGCCGTGGCGATGCCCGAACAACGGGCGCCAGACGCGCTCAAGGTTGTCGCGGCGCGCATTGTAGGTGCCGGGCCGCTTGCGTTCGTCGGCTTCCGTCCAGCCAGGCAGGCGGCATTGGTAGCGCATCGGCACCACCACCCGATGATCGCCCTGCACGATGATCACGGGGGCGTAGTAGCCCGGAAAGAGGCGGTAATCCTGCTCGGTCAGCGCCGGCCGTTGCAGGTCCGCAAGGTTCTGCTGGGCCCGGGTGATCTTGTCCGTCGAAATGCGCCGGTCAGTCTCGGCCTTCTTGGTCGGGCGCGCGGCCAGCGCACGCTCCGCCTCCGCAAGACGCGTGCGCTGCTGGAAGATCTCCGACTCGAACCGGTTGGCCTGCTCCCGGTCGCCGCCCTCGATAAGCGAAGCGTCCGTGCCTGCCTCGGCAAACGCCATGCGCAGCGCCTTGGGGATTCGCTGCCAGCCGCCGCTGCGGCGCTGCTGCCAGAACAGTTCCACGAAGCGCTCCATGCTGATCGACGCGCCGTATTCGCGCTCGAACCTGCGGAACTCGGCCTGAATCTGGGAGGAATAGCACATGGCAAGATCCTTTCGCGTGACGCCGGGCGGGCGGAGCAGGATCATTCTAAGCCGAGGTGCCGGGAAAGGCGGCCGTGTGCCGCGGCAGGCCGGGAAGTCAGCCTTTCGCCACTTGAAAAGAAGGGATTGGTGCGAGGGAGGGGACTCGAACCCCTACACCATTGCTGGCGTCAGGACCTAAACCTGGTGCGTCTACCAATTTCGCCACCCTCGCGGTCCTTGCGGCCGCCGGACGGTGGCCACGATGCACGTTGCAGCCATGGCGCGCGAAAGCAAAAAAGGCGGCTGGAACTGCCCGCCTTCTCGCATCGCCCGCTTGCCGCGCTTGCGCGCCGGCTGTGCAACGAAGCAGCGGATTGTAGCGCAAGCGCCGGGGGGAATCCACCCCCGCCCCGATGACATAGTGCAAGCCCTCATGTGCGTCGCCTTTCGCGATGGTGGTCCGCCATCTATGCTGAAGTCGTGGGACGCGCAACGCATGCTTGCAGAGAGCAGCGCGATTTGCGGAGCGCTTCCGCCCCGCACGGAGGGGATATGAAATTACGTGCCTTGCTGTTGGCAGCCTCGATGGCGCTTGCATGGTCATCGACGGCCAGGGCTGCTGGTTGTCAGTACGACATGCAATGCAAAGGGGAACGGATTTGCCAGCAGGGCCAATGCGTGTCCCCTGATGCGGACGAGCAGGCGGACGCCACCGCGCCCAAGGCCACTCCATCCCCAAGGACCACCGCACCGGCAACGCCGGCTCCCGTGGCGGCTCCAGTTGCTCCGCCAGTTGCAGCCCCCGTTGCAGCTCCCGTTGCAGCTCCCGTTGCAGCACAGGTCGCAGCGCCAGCGCCGGCACCAATGTCTGTGCCTGCGCCGCGTGGCTGCTGCACGGTTGCCGGCAAGCTGAAGCTGGCCCCGGGCAGTGCCGGCGACACGACGCTGATCATTGGCGATGCCTGCCAGGGCATGACGAATTCGGGCAAGCCGGTTCCGGGGACGCTCTGCAATTAGCCGGCCTCAAGCCGTCACCGCCCCCGCCCCCGCCTCCGGCTTCGCAACCCGGAACCATGCCGCATACAACGCTGGCAGGAACAGCAGCGTCAGGACTGTGGCGATGATCAGTCCGCCCATGATGGCCACGGCCATCGGTCCCCAGAACAGCGAGCGCGACAGCGGGATCATGGCCAGCACGGCAGCTGCGGCGGTCAGGATGATCGGACGGCAGCGCCGCACCGCCGCTTCCACAATGGCGTTCCACGCCGGCACGCCGGCCTTGACGTCCTGTTCGATCTGGTCCACCAGGATCACCGAGTTGCGGATGATCATGCCCAGCAGCGCCGTGATGCCCAACTGCGCCACGAAGCCCATCGGCGCACGCAGCAACAGCAGCGTGGCGGCGGCCCCGATCAGCCCGAGCGGGCCAGTCAGGAACACCATCAGCGTGCGCGAGAAGCTGTGCAACTGGAGCATGAGCAGCGTGAAGATCAGGAAGATGCACAGCGGCAACTGCGCCGCGATCGATGCACCCGCCTTGCCGCTCTCTTCCTCGGCACCGGCCACCGTAATGCGATAGCCCGGCGGCAGCTGATCGCGCAGCTTGTTGAGCAGCGGATCGATCTGCGCGGTCACGGTGGGCCCCTGGATGCCGTCCACCACATCCGCCTGCACGGTCACGCCGAAGTCGCGATTCTCGCGCCAGATCACGCCCGGCTCGGAGCGCAGCGACAGCCGCGCCACCTGGGTGAGCGGCACGACACGGCCGGTGTTGGTCGGCACCTGGATATTGCCGAGGTCGGACATGGCGTCGCGCTCGTTGCGCGGCGTGCGCATCATGATGTCGATCAGCTTGTCGCCGTCGCGATACTGACCCACCGGAATGCCGGTCAGCACCGTCTGCATGACGCGCGCGATCGAGCTGGTGGTCACGCCCAGCGAACGAGCCTTGTCCTGGTCGATCTCCAGGCGCAGCATCTTGACGCTCTCATTCCAGTTGTCGTTCACGCCGACCGTGTTGGGGTTCGCGCGCATCAGCGCCTTGACCTGGTCGGCGAGCTGGCGCACGCCGGCGGCGTCGGGGCCAATCACGCGGAACTGCACCGGGTACGCCACCGGCGGCCCGTTGGGCAGCAGCTTGACACGCCCGCGCAACTGCGAGAACTGGCTGTTCAGCACCGCGATCACGCGCTGGCGCAGCGCGTCGCGCGCTTCGGCGCTGACCGGCATCACGATCACCTGCGCCACGTTGCTTTGCGGGAAGATCTGGTCCAGCGGCAGGTAGAAGCGCGGCGTGCCGCTGCCGACAAAGGTGGTCAGGCTCTGCACGTCGCGGTCCTGGCGCATGGCGGCTTCGAAGCGCTTGGCTTCGGATTCCATCTGGGCAAAGCTGGTGCCTTCCGGCATCCACAGCTCGACCATCAGCTCGGGCCGGCTCGAGTCCGGGAAAAACTGCTTCTCGACGAACTTGAATGCGTACAGGCCCAGCGCGAACGTCACCAGGGTGATCGCGATGACGGTCTTGCGCCAGGTCACGCACCAGTCCACCAGGCGCCGGAAGCCCGTGTAGAACGGCGTATCGAAAACCTCGTGGTGCTCGCCGCCTCCCGGCCGCGACTTGAGCAGCAGGTAGCCCAGGTAAGGCGTGAAATAGACGGCCGCCAGCCATGACAGCACCAGGGCCAGAGCGGTCACGGCGAAGATGGCGAAGGTGTATTCGCCGACCGTGGATTTCGCCAGGCCGACCGGCAGGAACCCGGCAGCCGTGATCAGCGTCCCGGTCAGCATCGGCATGGCCGTGGAGGTATAGGCGAAGGTCGCGGCCTCCATCTTCGACAGCCCCTCCTCCAGCTTGCGCACCATCATCTCCACGGCAATGATGGCGTCATCGACGAGCAAGCCCAGCGCCACGATCAGCGCGCCCAGCGATATCTTGTGCAGGCCGATGCCAAAGATGTTCATGAACAGGAACGTCACCGCGAGCACCAGCGGGATGGTCAGTGCCACCACCAGGCCGGGGCGCACATCGAGCCGCAGCGGCCGCGTATGCAGGCCCAGCGAGACAAAGCTGACGCCGAGCACGATGACCACGGCCTCGATCAGCACATGCACGAACTCGCCCACCGAGCGCTTTACGGCCTGCGGCTGGTCCTGCACCTGGTCCATCTCGATGCCGACCGGCAACTGGCCGCGCAGGCGTTCGAACGCGCCGCGCAGGTTCTTGCCCAGCTCGATGATGTCGCCGCCCTTCGCCATCGAGATCCCGAGCCCGATGACATTCTTGCCGTTGTACCGCATGGTGCTCTGCGGCGGATCGACATAACCGCGGTACACATGCGCAATGTCGCCCAGGCGGATATTGGCGATGCCGTTCGGTCCCCGCAGCACCAGGTTCTCGAGATCCGACACGCTCGCGAACTGCCCCGTCACGCGCACCTGCAGATTGTCGGTCGGCGTGACCAGCACGCCGCTGCCGTTCAGGTTGTTCTGCTGCGTGATCTGGTCGGCAATGGCATTGATGTCGAGCCCGAGCTGGGCGAACCGTGCCTGGTTGAACTCGATGTAGATCTTTTCGTCCTGCAGGCCGAGCAGCGACACCTTGGCCACGGCGGGCACGCGCAGCAGTTCCTGGCGCACCAGGTCGGCATACTCGCGCAATTCCTTGTAGTTGAAGCCATCGGCCGACAGCGCGTAGATGCTGCCGTACACGTCGCCGAACTCGTCATTGAAGTACGGCCCGCGCACGCCGGCCGGCAGCGTTTGCGCGATGTCGCCGATCTTCTTGCGCACGGTGTACCAGATCTGCGGCGTCTCCTTGGCCGGAGACGTGTCCTTGAGCTGGAAGATGACCGTGGTCTCACCCGGCTTGGAAAAACTGCGGATCTTGTCGGCGTACGGCACTTCCTGCAATTGCCGCTCGATCTTGTCGGTGACCTGCACCGCGATCTGCTCGGCGGTAGCGCCGGGCCAGAACGCCTGCACCACCATCACGCGGAAGGTGAACGGCGGGTCTTCGTCCTGGCCCAGGCGGAAAAATGCCAGCATGCCGGCCAGCAACAGCACCACCAGCAAATAGCGCGTCAGCGGCTGGTGTTCCAGGGCCCAGCGCGACAGATTGAAGCGGGAATGATCCATGCCGCGGCCTCAACCCTGCTGCGGCGCCGAAGCGGCCCCAGGCGCCGAGGCCGGCGCAACGGTCTGCATCGGCCTGACCTTCTGCCCCGGCTTGAGCAAGTGCACGCCGGCCGTGACGATGGTCTGCCCCGGGGCCAGGCCCTGGCGCACTTCGATTTCGTTGCCCACCGGGTCACCCAGCGTCACCTGGACCGGCCGGACCGTGCCGGCGGCCGGGTCATAGATCCAGACCTGGTTGCGGCCTTGCTCCTGCAGCAGCGCGGTCAGCGGCACGCGTACCGCGGGCGCTGCGCCAGTGCGCACGAAGGTCACGACAGCGGTCATGCCGAGCTTGAGGTCAGCCGGCGGGTTGGGCACCGACACGCGCGTGGCGTAGGTGCGGGTCACGGGATCCGCGGCAGCGGCGATCTCGCGCACGCGTGCGGGCAGCGCGCGGCCGGGGTCGGCCCATGTGCGCACCGTCACGTCGGTCGTGCCTCGCAACAGCTCGACCTCGTCTTCCGGGAGCCCGATGGCCACTTCCTTTTCGGCGGTCTGTGCCACGCGGATCACCGGCTGACCGGGGGTGATGACCTGGCCGACCTCCGCGTCCACCGCGGTCACCACGCCGTCGGCATCGGCCAGCAGTACGGCATAGGCGGTCTGGTTGGCCTGGCTGCGCAATCCCGCCGAGGCCTGCTTGACGCGGGATTCGGCGGCATCGAAGGTGGCCTGGCGCCGATGCTGCTCGGCAGCGCTGATAAAGCCCTTGGCGAAGAGTTCGTTGTAGCGCTTGAGGTCGGAAGCGGCCAGGTCGCGGTCCGTGCGGGCCGCCTCGTACTGGGCGCGCGAGCCGGCTTCGGCCAGCGACAGGTCGGTCGGGTCCAGCCGGGCCAGCGGCTGCCCCTTGCGCACCATGGCGCCGACGTCGACCAGCCGCGCCGCGATCTTGCCGCCCACACGGAAGCCCAGCCGTGATTCGATGCGTGGCCTGACATCGCCCGAGAACTCGAATGCGGTCTTGCCCGTGTGCTGGCTCAGTTGCTGCAACCGCACCGGCCGAACTTCCGGCGCCGGCTCGCTCTTCTTGCCGCAGCCGGCCAGCGCGAAGGCCACGCCGACCAGGACGACAACGCCCAGCCGGACCAGCCGGGGCCTGAATGAGAAGCAAGGAACAATCTGGGAACGAACGGCCGCAACTTCCGGCATTTGGCAATGCACTGGCATGGATAAGCAGCGAATCGGACAACGTGGGAAAGGCTGGCGCAGCCGGCCTGAGCGCCCCATAGCACACAAACTATAAGCGATGGATGAAGGCCGGCAGTTAAATAACTGGCCGGTCAGCAATATAGCGAGCCCCCTCAGGTGCGTCAAACGGCCTGCGACGAAACAGCCGGAATGGCTACCGAAGCTTTCCTCCAACCGGATGAACAGCGTGACATGCGTACACCCGAGCGGCGACTTGCCCATCCAGGGAGCCAGCGGGTTAGTGATAACGCAATGCTACAATCCGGCGCTCCGCTGGCGCCAACTACGCCAGCAGGCGGGGACACCAACCACCCGTGCCGCATGCCATCGGGCGCCCATCGGACCGCGGCGTTGGCATCAGGCCAGGCCCGCCCGCCTCCCCTACCTCATCAGACCGAGACCGGCGTGACGCCCGATCAGTATTGCCAAGAGAAGGTCGCCCAGAGCGGCTCCAGCTTCTATTACAGTTTCCTGTTCCTGCCCGCGGAACGCCGTCGCGCCATTACGGCGCTGTATGCCTGGTGCCGCGAAGTCGACGATGTGGTCGACGACACCCATGACCCCGCACTGGCCCACCAGCAACTCGACTGGTGGCGCGGTGAACTGCGCCGTCTCTTCGAGGGCGAGCCGACCCACCCCGTGACGCAGGCGCTGCAGCCTCACGTCAAGGCCGCCGGCCTGCCGCATGCCGAGATGTCCGAGGTCCTGGACGGCATGGAAATGGACCTGGCCCAGACGCGTTATCTCGACGAAACCGGCCTGAACCGCTATTGCCACTGCGTAGCCGGCGTGGTCGGCACGCTCAGCGCGCGGCTGTTCGGATACTCCGAGGCGCGTACGCTCGTGTTCGCCGAAAAGCTGGGGCTGTCGCTGCAACTGGTCAACATCCTTCGCGACGTCGGCGAGGACGCGCGCCGTGGCCGCATCTACCTACCCGTGGATACGCTGCAGCGATTCCAGGTGCCAGCTTCCGAGATCTTGCAGGGCAAGCATTCCGAGCGCTTTGTCGCGCTGATGCAGTACCACGCCGGACGCGCGCGCACCCTGTACCGCGAAGCGCTGGAACTGCTGCCGCGCCAGGACCGCCGCGCCCAGCGCGCCGGCCTGCTGATGGGGGCCATCTACCACGCCCTGCTCGACGAAATCGAACGCAGTGACTTCCAGGTGCTGAACCAGCGCATCGCGCTGACCCCGCTGCGCAAGCTGTGGATCGCCTGGAAGACATGGCTGCGCAATAGCTGAATCCGGCCGCTGAAATCAACGATGTGGCGGCCCGCACGCGGGGCCGCCACCAATATCTGCCCTGGCCTTGCGCCATATGGCACCCCCAGCCATGACCGACAACCTTCATCCGCTCGGACAGAGCATCCTGGATCGCGCCGAAGCGCTCGCGCAATTCTCCGACCTGGAGGGCGGGCTTGCCTGCGCATTCCTCACACCCGCCCACCGATCCGCCCAGGCCCTGCTGGCGCAGTGGATGGAAGCGGCCGGCATGCAGGTGCGCATCGATGCCATCGGCAACGTGATCGGCCGGTATGCCGCCGACCCCGCTGCCGGCGGCGACGCGCGCGTGCTGATGACCGGCTCGCACTTCGACACCGTGCGCAATGGCGGCCGCTATGACGGGCGCCTGGGCATCCTGCTTCCGATCGCGGTGGTGGGCGCGCTCCACGCGGCAGGCATCCGCCTGCCCTACCATCTCGACGTCGTCGGCTTCGCCGAAGAGGAAGGCCTGCGCTTCAAGACGAGTTTCCTGGCCAGCAGCGTGCTCGCCGGGCGCTTCGATCCGGCGCTGCTGGCCAGGACGGACGCCGACGGCGTGACGATGCGCGAAGCGCTCGCGGCCTCCGGCCTGCCGGGCCATGGCGAACTCGCGGCACTGCAGGCCGCCGCCGTGGATTCGGCCGCCTTGCTCGGCTTTGTGGAAGTCCATATCGAACAGGGGCCGGTCCTGCTGGACAAGGGCCTGGCGCTCGGCGTCGTGACCCAGATCGCCGGCAGCAGCCGCTTCCAGGTGCGGGTCGAGGGACAGGCCAGCCATGCCGGCACGACACCGATGGGGATGCGCCGCGACGCCGCCGCAGGCGCCGCCGAGATGATCCTGCTGGTCGAAACGCGGTGCAGCACGGCGCCAACACTGGTCGGTACGGTCGGCCAGCTGCAGATACCCGACGGCTCGAGCAATGTCATTCCGGCGGCCTGTACCTTCTCGATGGACATCCGCGCGGGAGAGGATGGCATTCGCGAGGCCGCCATTGCCGACATCGTCGCCGGCATCCGGCAGATCGCCGCGCGGCGCGGTTTGTCCGCCCACGTGGACCGGGTCAGGCCGGTGCAGAACGCGCCGTGCGCGCGCTGGCTGATGGACCAGTTCGGCGCAGTGCTGCGCAAGCGCGGCCTGACTGCCTTTGAGCTGCCCTCCGGCGCGGGCCATGATGCGATGATGATGCAGCGCATCACCGACGTCGCCATGCTGTTCGTGCGTTGCGGGAACGGCGGCATCAGCCACAACCCGCTGGAAACCATCACCGCTGAAGACGCGCAGCTTGCCGCCGAGGTGTTCGTGGATTTCCTGCGCCACTTCCAGCCGCAGGACTGAGCGCGCGAAGCGCCGGGCGGCGTCAGCTGCCCCGGTACATTTCGCGGCCGAGATCGTAGAGGTTCTGGCGCAGCTTGCGGCGCTCGTCCGGCGACAGGCTGGAGCCGGAGCGGCCCTGGTGGCTGCTGCGCTCGGCCTCGCGCTGCTCGGCGCGATGGCGTTCGGCGCGGGTGCGCGCCTCGCGCTGGCTTGCCCCCGGGTCGCTGGCGTGGGTGGATGGGCGCTCATGGCCCTGCAGCAGATTGGCCATGCCGGCCGACTGGGCGTGGGCCGGCCGCGGCGCCGCGCACAGCCACAGCGCCGTACCGACGAGCACCAGACAGGCGCCGACGGCGCCGTGCAAGGTCAGCCCATGCCGGTTACGGTTCACTTTCATCGATAATGGCGTTTTTGGCTTCGGGATTTGCAGCCGTCTGACTGCTCGAAGCCGGAAAATTCGGTACCCCGTCCGCGCAAACGCCGCAATGCAATTTGCGGCTGGCCGCAGATAATCCGGTGGCAATACCCGCGTCAACCGGATAATGATGCAGGGCACGAAAGACGGTATGGCAGTGTAATGGCATGGTTCGTGCACGCTGCCATACCACAGGGTAAAGTATGTAACGTTTTGTTAAGCCATTTTGAGCGAAAGCGATAGTCGCTAAGATACCGCCATGGAAAATACCAGCCACAAGATTCTCGTCGTGGACGACGACCCGCGCCTGCGCGATCTGCTGCGCCGCTATCTTGGCGAACAGGGTTTTACGGTACTGGTGGCGGAGAATGCCACCGCCATGAACAAGCTCTGGCTGCGCGAGCGCTTTGACCTCCTGGTGCTTGACCTGATGATGCCCGGCGAAGACGGCCTGTCCATCTGCCGCCGGCTGCGTGGCGCCAACGACCAGACGCCGATCATCATGCTGACCGCCAAGGGCGAGGATGTAGACCGCATCGTCGGCCTGGAGATGGGCGCCGACGACTACCTGCCGAAGCCGTTCAACCCGCGCGAACTGATTGCGCGCATCCACGCCGTGCTGCGCCGCAAGGGGCCCGCCGAAGTGCCTGGCGCGCCGTCGGAAACGCCCGAGACCTTTGCCTTCGGCGATTTCGTGCTGAACCTGGCCACCCGCACGCTGACCAAGAACGACGAGGAAATCACCCTGACCACGGGCGAGTTCTCCGTGCTCAAGGTGTTTGCCCGCCATCCGCGCCAGCCGCTGTCGCGCGAGAAGCTCATGGAAATGGCGCGCGGCCGCGAATACGAAGTGTTCGACCGCAGCCTGGACGTGCAGATCTCGCGCCTGCGCAAGCTGATCGAGCCCGACCCGAGCAACCCGCGCTTCATCCAGACGGTATGGGGCCTGGGCTACGTGTTCATTCCAGATGGCGTGAAGTAAGACAGTCGGCCGCTCACCATCGTGCCGACCGTCATTGGCCGTACGGCCACGCGTTTCTTTGGTTCGCTGTTCTGGCGAACCTTCATGCTGATCGCGCTCCTGCTGGCCATTTCGCTGGGCATCTGGTTCCAGAGCTACCGGCTGTTCGAGCGCGCCCCGCGCGCGCAGCAGATCGCCATGCAGGTGGTCAGCGTGGTCAAGCTCACGCGCGCGGCCCTGCTCTATTCGGACCCGGCGCGGCGCCGGTTCCTGCTGCTCGACCTGGTGCAGAACGAAGGCATCAAGGTCTATCCGCGCGAAAAGGATGACGATTTCGCCGCGCCCACCGCCAACCCGTTCCTGACGCAGCTGGTGCAGCAGGAGATCCGCAGCCGGCTGGGCGAGGACACGGTGCTGGCCACCACCGTCAACGACATTCCCGGTGTGTGGGTCAGCTTCGAGATCGAGGGCGACGACTACTGGGTGGCGATCAGCCCCGAACGGTTCGAACGGGTGTCCGGCATCCAGTGGTTGTGGTGGAGTATTGCCGCGCTGCTGCTGTCGATCATCGGCGCCGCGTTCATTACCGCGCGCGTCAACTATCCGCTCAAGCGCCTGGCCAATGCCGCGCGCGATATCGGCGCGGGTGGCGACCCGCCCTACTTGCCCGAGCATGGCGCCAGTGAAGTCGCTGTGGCCAACCATAGCTTCAACCAGATGGTGCGCGACCTGCGCCAGCTCGACGACGACCGCGCGGTGATGCTGGCCGGCATCTCCCACGACCTGCGCACGCCGCTCACGCGCCTGCGCCTGGAAACCGAGATGTCGCCGGCGGACAGCGCCACGCGCGACGCGATGATCACCGACATCGAGCAGATGGACGCCATCATCGGCCAGTTCCTGAACTACGCACGGCCGCCCCTCGATATGGTCGAGCCCGTGGACCTGTCGGCGCTGGTCAACGATGCCGTGGGCGTCTATGCGGCGCATGACGATGTGCGCGTGGCGGTGCACGCGACCGAGCCGGTCATGGCCGTGGCCAATCGCATGGAGGTCCAGCGCATCCTCGACAACCTGGTCGAGAACGCGCGCCGCTATGCCAAGGACGACGAAACCGGCATCGCCGAAGTCGAGATCACGACGAAGCTCGACGACAAGGACGCCGTGCTCACCGTGGCGGACAACGGCAAGGGCGTGCCGGAGGCGCAGCTTTCCTTGCTGACGCGGCCGTTCTACCGCCTGGACAGCGCGCGCAGCGAAGCCAAGGGAGCAGGCCTTGGCATGTCGATCGTCAACCGCATTCTGCAGCGCAACGGCGGAAGGCTGGTGCTGTCCAACCGCTCCGCGCCGGATACCGGCCTGGTCGTCAGCGCCTGCTTCCGCCGCGCCTGATGACGCGGCACTCACCGCACACCCGCAGCGATACGCCTGTCCGCTGACAGGTTTTCGACAGCTGCTGATAGGTATCCGTAAGGTATTTGACAGGTCAATGACAGCGCCGCGGCGCACACTGGCGCCGGTCAGCAGGGCCGATGCAAACGCATCTCCCCAGCCATGGCATTGCCTGCTGTCTCCTACCCCACGCCTGGCTGGCTCACCGAACAATCATGCGCCGGAACCCACCGGCGTCGTCCGAGAGAGACAGCCATGTCAGAGACCTCCCAATCCTCCGGCCAGCAGCACGGGTTCAAGACCGTGTTCCGCGTGGTCAGCGGCAACTTCCTGGAAATGTACGACTTCATGGTGTACGGCTTTTATGCCGCCGCCATTGCCAGGACATTCTTCCCCAGCGGCGACGAGTTCGCCTCGCTGATGCTGTCGCTGGCGACCTTCGGCGCCGGCTTCCTGATGCGCCCGCTGGGCGCCATCGTGCTGGGCGCCTACATCGACCATCACGGCCGCCGCAAGGGCCTGATCGTCACGCTGGCGCTGATGGCGGCGGGCACGCTGCTGATCGCCTGCGTGCCGGGCTATGCCTCGATCGGCGTGGCTGCGCCATTGCTGGTACTCGCGGGGCGCCTGCTGCAGGGCTTCTCGGCCGGCGTGGAACTGGGCGGCGTCTCGGTCTACCTGTCGGAGATTGCCAAGCCGGGCCGCAAAGGCTTTTACGTGAGCTGGCAATCGGCCAGCCAGCAGGTGGCGGTGATCTTCGCCGGCCTGCTCGGCGTGGTCCTGCACGCCACGCTGGCGCCGCAGCAAATGGATGACTGGGGCTGGCGCGTGCCGTTCCTGATTGGCTGCCTGATCGTGCCGTTCCTGTTCCTGATCCGCCGTTCGCTCGAAGAGACCGAGGCATTCAAGACCCGCAAGCATCGCCCGAGCATGCGCGAGATCTACCGCTCCATGGCCGAGAACTGGCGCATCATCGTGGCCGGCTGCATGATGGTCGTGATGACCACGGTGTCGTTCTACATGATCACCGCCTACACGCCCACGTTCGGCAAGACGGTGCTCAAGCTCGACGACGTCGACAACCTCATCGTCACGATGTGCGTGGGCCTGTCGAACTTCATCTGGCTGCCGCTGATGGGCGCCGTGTCCGACCGGATCGGGCGCAAGCCGCTGCTGGTGTTCTTTACCGCCGCCACCCTGCTGACCGCCTACCCTGCCGTGTCGTGGCTGGTGGCCGAGCCTTCGTTCTCGCGCCTGCTGATGGTGGAACTGTGGCTGTCCTTCCTGTACGGCAGCTATAACGGCGCAATGGTTGTCACGCTGACCGAAGTCATGCCGCCGGCCGTGCGCACCGCGGGCTTCTCGCTCGCCTACAGCCTGGCCACGGCACTGTTCGGCGGCTTCACGCCGGCCATTTCCACGTACCTGATCCATGCCACCGGCAACAAGGCCGCACCGGGCCTGTGGCTGATGTTCGCCGCCGCCTGCGGCCTGGTTGCGACCCTCATCATCTTCCGCGCCCAGCGCGGCCAGCCGGCCCTGCGCCCCGCCTGATACCGCTGTGCCGCTTCTTGCCACGCCGGCCCGCATGGGCTGGCCGTGGCATACTTCCCGCTTCGCAAGTTGTCATGCGCGACGATTAGGATTGCCATGCCGCGCGCCTATCGGGCTGTTTGAGATTTTCAATTAGCCCTGCAGTGCGGGCTGGCGCATAATCTCGCCTTGTCGCGGTGCACCGAGACTCAGGCCCCGGCCAGTGGCAGGTTCATCGCATTTGCACACTCCCTCTTCAACCGTATCAGGAGAAAGTCTATGAAGACCGTTGGTGACAAGCTCGAAGCCTTCCACGTCGTTGGTGTCAAGCCGGGTTTCAACAACCATGAGGAAAACGGCCAGTCGGCTTTCGAAGACATCACCGAAAAGTCGTTCGAAGGCAAGTGGAAGATCATCTACTTCTACCCGAAGGACTTCACGTTCGTGTGCCCGACCGAAATCGTGGCCTTCGCCAAGCTGAACGGCGACTTTGCCGACCGCGACGCGATCGTGCTGGGCGGCTCGACCGACAACGAGTTCGTGAAGCTGGCATGGCGCCGCGAGCACAAGGACCTGAACAAGCTGAACCAGTGGCAATTCGCCGACGTGACCGGTTCGCTGATCGACCAGCTGGGCGTGCGCGACCACGCCGCCGGCGTGGCGCTGCGCGCGACCTTCATCGTCGACCCGGACAACGTGATCCAGCACGTTTCGGTGAACAACCTGAACGTCGGCCGCAACCCGGACGAAGTGCTGCGTATCCTGGACGGTCTGCAAACGGACGAACTGTGCCCGTGCAACCGTGCCGTCGGCGGCGCAACGCTGTAATCGCTGCAAGGTTGCCGGTAATTCTCGGCGACCCGCGGAGGGGCACCCCCCTCCGCCCCAAACCCGCAGAGGCGGGTTTTTTGAGCCCCGATCGATAGGAGAATTAAATGGAATTCCTTAGCACGATTAAGAATCTCATCCCCGACTACGCCAAGGACATTCGCCTGAACGTCGACGGCACGATTGCACGCTCTTCGCTGGAGGGCAACGACGCCGTCGGCGTGGCGCTGGCCGCCGCGTTCGCCGCGCAGAGCAAGGTGCTGGTGGATGCGATCCGCAACGCCAACGTGCTGTCGGCCGAGGAAGTCAATGGCGCGCTCACCGCTGCCGCGCTGATGGGCATGAACAACACCTGGTATCCGTACATCGAAATGGCGGATGATCCGGACCTGGCCAGCCAGCCGGCCGGCCTGCGCATGAACGCGTACGCGACCCACGGCGGCGTGGACAAGCGCCGCTTCGAAATGTACGCGCTGGCCGCCTCGATCATCGGCAAGTGCCATTTCTGCGTGAAGTCGCACTACCAGCTGCTCAAGAACGAGCAAGGCATGACCGCGCAGCAATTGCGCGACGTCGGCCGCATCGCCGCGGTGATTGCCGCGGCGGCCAACGTGATCGCCGCCCAGTAAGGCGGCCATCGTTACCACAACGGCCGGCCGCTTCCCAGTGGGAGTTGGCCGGCTGTTTGCACGGTGCAACCGCTGCCGGCCCTGACCGCTCCACTCGTGCAGCGAACGGCCTACAATCGAGGCAGGACAATGCACTCAGGCATCCGCCCCCGCACCATGAGCATCCTGCCTTCACCGACTTCCCCGCGCTTCCACTACCGTCTGGCCACCGTACAGGACTGGGGCGATATTGCCGCGGTCACGCAGCAGGCCTATTCGCAGTACGAACTCGAGATCATGGAGGACTGCCGCGCCTCCTTCCAGCGCGGCATGCAGGCCGTGCTTGCCGCCAGCCACCCCGACATGGAATGGTGGGTGGCCGAGACCGAACACGGCATTGCGGGCGCCGTGCTGTTCTGCCATCCCGGCGCGACGCTGCCGGCGCTGGACGGCAGCACCATCACGCTGACCCAGCCGGAGGCCCGGCTGCTTTCCGTGAGCCCGCAGGCCCGGGGACTGGGGCTGGGCCATACGCTGATGCAGATCTGCATCCAGCGCGCACGCGATATCGGCGCGCCCACCCTGCTGGTGAGAACCATGCCGGAAATGGGCTCCGCCAACCGCCTGTGCCAGCAGATGGGATTCGCCAAGCGAACCGAGGCCGGTGCCCGCACCGGCGCAATGGCCCGGCTGATCGACTACAGCTACGGCATCACGCCCGAGAACGCACCGGCGCCAGCCAAGGCATAAGCGGCGACCGCCAACGCCGGCGGTCGCCGGTCCCGCTCAGTCCTGCGCGCCGGTGGCCGCGCCGCGCCAGATCAGGACCGCGGCCTGCGCCACGATGCCTTCCTGGCGCCCTTCGAAACCCAGCTTCTCGTTGGTCTTTGCCTTGACGTTGCAGCGCGCCGCCGGCACGCCGAGATCCGCTGCAATGTTCGCCACCATGCCCGCGATATGCGGTGCCAGCTTGGGCTGCTGCGCGATGACCGAGGCATCGACATTGCCGATCTCGTAGCCGGCCTCGCGCACACGCCGCGCGGCTTCGCGCAGCAGCACGCGGCTGTCCGCGCCGGCGAACTGCGCATCCGTGTCCGGGAAATGCCGCCCGATATCGCCGAGCCCAGCCGCGCCGAACAGCGCGTCGGTTATGGCGTGCAGCAGCGCATCGGCATCGGAGTGCCCGAGCAATCCCCGGTCATGCGGAATATGCACGCCACCCAGGATCAGCTTGCGGCCGGGCACGAGCGCGTGGACGTCATAGCCCTGCCCCACGCGGATATCAAATGGCATCATCGATCAGGCTCCTGAATCGGCCGAGCGCGCCGGCGCGGTGCCTAGCAGCACCTCCGCCAGCGCGAAATCTTCGGGATAGGTCACTTTGAAATTGCGCAGCGAACCGTTGACCAGGCGTGGATGCAGGCCCAGCCGTTCGATCGCGCTGGCCTCGTCGGTCACCACGGCGCCGGCGGCCAGCGCGTCCTGCAGGGCCTGGCGCAGCACGCCAAGCCGGAACATCTGCGGCGTCTGGGCCTGCCAGAGCCCGTCGCGCGGCACCGTGGTGCCGATGCGCGTGCCGGCGTCGGCGCGCTTGAGCGTATCGGGCACGGGCACCGCCAGGATGCCGCCGATGGCGGCATCGGGATCATCGTCGCCATCGCTTTCCACCGAGCGCACCAGCGTATGGATCATCGCCGGCGTCAGCCCCGGACGGGCCGCGTCGTGTACCAGCACCCAGTCGGTGTCGACGGCGCCAAGCTGCGCCAGGTGATGCAGGCCTGCCAGCACCGAGGCATGGCGCGTATCGCCGCCGACAAAGGCCGTATCGAAGCGCAGGCCGGCAAAAACGCCGGCGCCGAAGCGCGACTCCAGCGGCATGTCGTCAGGCGCCAGCACCAGCGCCGTGGCGCTGATGGCGTCACAGGCCGAGAACGCCGCCAGCGCGTACCAGATCATGGGCCGGCCGGCGATGGGCTGGTATTGCTTGGGCACGGGGCCACCGGCGCGGCTGCCGGTACCGGCACAGGGAATCAGGGCGAAGCGGCGGTCTGGCACAGGATCGGAATCAAGTGGAAATGCGTTGGGGACGGCATGGCGGCGGCAGCGCCAGGACCGGAGCGCATTCTATAATACGGCCCTTGTTTGCCGCCATGCCGCCACGGCATGCGGCGCACGCCATACCCCCGCCCGCGCTGCCGGCGGGGCGTTGCCGTTCGTTGTCGTCTTCCCGACCGCTGCCCCGATGCCTGACGCCGCTCCCGCCTTTCCCTTCGCCACCCTGCCCCTGGTCAAGCCCGGGCTGCGCCACAATGTGGCCAGCCTGCACGGCTCCGCCGACGCACTGGCCATGGCCGCCTACGCGCGCCAGCATCGCGGCCGCGTGCCGATGCTGGCCGTGGTCTGCGCCAACGCGGTCGACGCCCAGCGCCTGGCCGATGAAATCCCGTGGTTCGCGCCGGAACTGCGCGTGCGCCTGCTGCCGGACTGGGAAACGCTGCCCTACGACAGCTTCTCGCCCCACCAGGACCTCGTCTCCGAACGGCTGGCGACCCTGCACGATATCCAGGGCGGCCAGTGCGACGTCATGCTGGTGCCGGCCTCGACGGCGCTCTACCGTCTCGCGCCCCCGTCCTTCCTGGCGGCCTACACCTTCTTCTTCAAGCAGGGCGAGCGGCTGGACGAGGCCGCGCTGAAGGCGCAGTTCACGCTGGCCGGCTACGAGCACGTCAGCGCAGTGATGCGGCCGGGCGAGTACAGCGTGCGCGGCGGCCTGATCGACCTGTACCCGATGGGCTCGGCGCTGCCGTACCGTATCGACCTCTTCGGCGACGAGATCGAGACCATCCGCGCGTTCGATCCGGACACCCAGCGCAGCCTGTACCCGGTCAAGGAAGTGCGCCTGCTGCCGGGGCGCGAATTCCCGCTCGACGAAGCCGCGCGCACCGCATTCCGCGGCCGCTGGCGCGAGGTGTTCGAAGGCGATCCGACCAAGTCGCCGATCTACAAGGACATCGGCAACGGCGTGCCTTCCGCGGGCATCGAGTACTACCTGCCGCTGTTCTTCGAGTCCAGCGCGACGCTGTTCGACTACCTGCCGGCCGAGACCCAGCTCGCCTTCGTCGGCAAGGTCGACGAAGCGATCCGCCGCTTCTGGGCCGACACCACGCCGCGCTACGACTTCATGCGGCATGACCGCGAGCGTCCGCTGCTGCCGCCGTCCGAGCTGTTCCTGTCCGAGGAGCAGTTCTTCATCGCAGCCAAGCCGCTCGCACGGCTGGTGCTGCAGGCAGAATCCGCCGCGGACCAGCCCGCCTTCGCCGCGAGCGTGCCCGACGTCTCGGTGAACCGGCGCGCGGAAGACCCGCTCGTGAACCTCGAATCGCTGCTGCTCGACAAGGCCACGCGCGTGCTGATGTGCGCCGACACCGCCGGCCGCCGCGAGACCCTGCTGCAGCTCTTCGCCGAAAGCGGCCTGCGTCCGCAGCAGGTGGACGACTTTGCCGCCTTCCTGGCCGGCGAATCGCATTTCAGCATTGCCGTGGCGCCGCTGCACAGCGGCTTCGTGCTGCCGGATGCAAAGCTGGCCTTCGTGACGGAGGCCGAGCTCTACGCCGGCACCGCGCGCCGTGCCGGACGCCGCAAGCAGGAGCAGGCCACCGCCGTCGATTCGATGGTGCGTGACCTGGCCGAGCTGAAGATCGGTGACCCAGTGGTGCACAGCGAGCACGGCATCGGCCGCTACCACGGCCTGGTGTCGCTCGACCTGGGCCAGGGGGAAGAGGAATTCCTGCACCTGGAGTACGACAAGAGCAGCAAGCTGTACGTGCCGGTGCACCAGCTCCATGTGATCTCGCGCTACTCCGGCGCCGATCCGGAAACCGCGCCGCTGCACCACCTGGGCTCGGGCCAGTGGGACAAGGCCAAGCGCCGGGCCGCGCAGCAGATCCGCGACACCGCCGCCGAACTCCTGAACCTGTATGCGCGCCGCGCCGCCCGCGAGGGCTTTGCCTTCCCGCTCTCGCCCAAGGACTACGAGACCTTCGCCGAGAGTTTCGGCTTCGAGGAAACGCCCGACCAGGCCGCCGCCATTGCCGCCGTGATCGCCGACATGACCTCGGGCAAGCCGATGGACCGCCTGGTGTGCGGCGACGTGGGCTTCGGCAAGACCGAGGTCGCGCTGCGCGCCGCCTTCGTGGCTGTGCTCGGCGGCAAGCAGGTGGCCATGCTGGCGCCGACCACGCTGCTGGCCGAACAGCATTTCCAGACGCTGTCGGACCGCTTTGCCGAATGGCCGGTGCGCATCGTCGAGCTGTCGCGCTTCAAGACCAAGAAGGAAATCGACGCAGCGGTAAAGCAGATCAACGAGGGCGCGGTCGATATCGTGATCGGCACGCACAAGCTGCTCTCGGACGAGGTGAAGTTCCAGCGGCTGGGGCTCGTCATCATCGACGAGGAACACCGCTTTGGCGTGCGGCAGAAGGAAGCGCTGAAAACGCTGCGCGCCGAGGTCGACGTGCTGACGCTGACGGCCACGCCGATCCCGCGCACGCTGGGCATGGCGCTGGAGGGCCTGCGCGATTTTTCCGTGATCGCCACGGCTCCGCAGAAGCGGCTGGCCATCAAGACCTTCGTGCGGCGCGAGGAAGACGGCGTGATCCGCGAGGCCATCCTGCGCGAGCTCAAGCGCGGCGGGCAGGTCTACTTCCTGCACAACGAGGTCGAGACCATCGAGAACAAGCGCGCCAGGCTGGCCGAACTGGTGCCGGAAGCGCGCATTGCGGTAGCGCACGGCCAGATGCACGAGCGCGAGCTGGAGCGCGTGATGCGCGACTTCGTTTCGCGGCGCGACAACATCCTGCTGTGCACCACCATCATCGAGACCGGCATCGACGTGCCGACCGCCAACACCATCCTGATCCACCGCGCCGACAAATTTGGCCTGGCACAGCTGCACCAGCTGCGCGGACGGGTCGGGCGATCGCACCACCAGGCTTATGCCTACCTGCTGGTGCATGACGTGGACGGCCTGACCAAGCAGGCGGGGCGCCGGCTCGAGGCCATCCAGCAGATGGAGGAGCTGGGTTCGGGCTTCTACCTGGCCATGCATGACCTGGAGATCCGCGGCGCCGGCGAAGTGCTCGGCGACAAGCAGTCGGGCGAGATCCACGAGATCGGCTTCCAGCTCTACACCGACATGCTCAACGCGGCCGTCAAGGCGCTCAAGGCCGGCAAGGAGCCGGACCTGATGGCGCCGCTCGCTGCGACCACCGAGATCAACCTCGGCACGCCCGCGCTGTTGCCCAACGACTATTGCGCCGACGTGCATGAACGCCTGTCGCTGTACAAGCGCCTGGCCAACTGCGAAGCCCCGGACCGCGTGGACGACATCCAGGAGGAGCTGATCGACCGCTTCGGCCGCATGCCGCCGCAGGCACAGGCGCTGGTGGAAACGCACCGGCTGCGCATCGCCGCGGCGCCGCTGGGCGTGCGCAAGATCGATGCGAGTGAGGCGGCGATCAGCGTGCAGTTCGTTCCGAACCCGCCGATCGACGCGCTCAGGATCATCGAGCTGGTCCAGAAGAACCGCCATATCAAGCTTGCCGGGCAGGACAAGCTGCGCATCGAGGCCAAGATGCCAGACGTGGCCATCCGCGCGCAGACCATCAAGCTGACGCTGCGCGCGCTCGCATAGTCGGTGCTGCAGGGCGTCTGGCCCGCCGGCCGCGGCGGGTGTAGCATCGGGTACTTCACCCATCGGTCCACGCCGCCCCCGCCCCATGCAAGCCGATATCAAATGCAAGATTTCCGCCCCCGAAGCCATCGCGCCGCGTGGCAGCGCGCTGGAATGGACGCAGCGGCTGGTGGCGTACGACACCACCAGCCGCCATTCCAACCTGGGACTGATCGAATCCGTGCGGGACCACTTCCTCGCGAAAGGACTGCGGCCCCACCTGAGCTACAACACCCAGCGCGACAAGGCCAACCTGTTTGTCACGGTGCCCGCCGCCAGCGGCGAAACCAACGGCGGCATCGTGCTGTCCGGCCACACCGACGTGGTGCCGGTGGACGGCCAGAACTGGTCCACCGATCCGTTCAAGCCCGTGGTGCGCGACGGCAAGCTCTATGGCCGGGGCACCTGCGACATGAAGGGCTTCATCGGCACCAGTCTCGCGCTGCTGCCTACGCTGCTCGACGCGAAGCTGCGCCAGCCCGTGCATTACGCGCTGTCGTTCGACGAAGAGATCGGCTGCATGGGTGCGCCCTACCTGCTCGCCGAATTGCGCGAGCGCGGCGTGCGGCCGGCCGGCTGCATCGTGGGCGAGCCCACCAGCATGCGCGTGATCGTCGCGCACAAGGGCATCCATGCCTACCGCTGCTGCGTCAGGGGCCAGGCCGCGCACTCGTCGCTCACGCCGCGCGGCGTCAATGCGATCGAGTACGCCGCACGGCTGATCTGCTTCATCCGCGACATCTGACCTCGTCATCAGCAAGATCGCCGCCGCGCCATCGCTGGATGTGGCCGAGCAGGAAGCCATTACGCAACTCGTGCGCGCGCTCACCGGAGATCGCGAGACCAGCAAGGTGGCCTACGGCACCGAGGCGGGATTGTTCCAGCGCGCGGGGATTCCGGCGGTGGTGTGCGGGCCCGGCGATATCCAGCAGGCGCACAAGCCGGACGAGTTTGTCTCGCTGGAACAGATGGCGGCGTGCGAGGCATTCCTCCATAAGGTCGTTGACAGCTTGCGGGTGGGCTGAAGAAGCCCTCGACTGTTATGTGGACGAGCCGGCGCTTGTGAATGGCGTGCGCTCATTGTCCAACCCGATGGCAGCCTACATGACCATGGCACAGTGCCGGCTCTCTTCGGGCCGCGGGCGGGAACCTGATCAGCGATTACAATGTCGCCTTTGCCGTCCCGCCCTCCGGCGCGCCGCCCTGATCCGCCTGCTGCTGTCATGCCCCTGATTCTCCAGAGTACCCGCCCGCTCGCTTCCGACGACCTGACCGCCATCCGCGCCTTCGCGCGCGCCTCCGAGCCCGTGCTGCGCAGCGAAACCGTGGCGGCTGCCGAAGATTGCGCCCCGCTTACCCCGGCGCTGCGCGACACGCTGGACGACTACTGCGGTCCGCGCGCAATCGACTGGGCCGTCGTGCAGGCCGGCCCCCGCCTGTCGGACTTCCGCCTGGTGGCCATGGACATGGACTCCACGCTGATCACGATCGAGTGCATCGACGAGATCGCCGATTTCTGCGGGCTGAAGGCCGAGGTTTCCGCCATCACCGAAGCCGCCATGCGCGGCGAGATCACCGACTTCAACGAAAGCCTGCGCCGCCGCGTCGCCCTGCTCAAGGGGCTGGACGCCAGCGTACTGGACCGCGTCTACGAAGAGCGCCTGCGCCTGTCGCCGGGCGCCGAGCGCATGCTGCAGACCGTCCAGGCGCTGGGCCTGCGCACGCTGCTGGTGTCGGGTGGCTTTGTCCACTTTACCGAGAAGCTCAGGGCACGCCTGAAGCTCGACGTGACGCGCGCCAACACGCTGGAAATCGTCGATGGCAAGCTCACGGGCAACGTGGTCGGCGAAATCGTCAATGCCGACGTCAAGGCGCGCACCGTGCAGGAAGTGTGCGCGCAGATCGGCGCCACGCCAGACCAGGCCATCGTCATGGGCGACGGCTCCAACGACCTCAAGATGATGGCCGTGGCTGGCCTCTCGGTGGCTTTCCGCGCCAAGCCCATCGTGCGCGCCCAGGCAAGCGTTGCCTTCAATCACGTCGGTCTGGACGGCCTCCTGGCGCTGTTCCCGCACTGAATCCACTCTGCACTGGCGGCGCCTTCGGCGACCGCCAGTCGCTTCCGGCTTTACTTCCCCTGCCACAGCTTTATCGCGCCGGCGTGCGTCGATGCCCCTCTCCGCCCAGCGCAATTCGCCGTTACAAATACTAATCATTCTCATTTATACTTGCATTTTCCTTTTGCGATTTAGCCTATGGAAGCCTGCGCGGTCCTGCTTGGACTCCTCGCGGCCGCCTGCCTTTACCTGGCGGCGCCCAACCAGGTCTTGCTGCACTCGCCGCAGAACGGCCGCGGCTGGCGGCAGGTGCCCCGGTTGTGTGGCTGGCTTGGGCTGGGGTTGACGGTCCTGAGCACCTGGCTGTGGAGTCAGGCCCAGGGCTGGCCCGTAGCTGTCGCCGCGAACCTGGCGATCGTTCCGACGGGCCTGTCCCTCTGGCCCTTTATCGGCGCGTATATGAACGCGAGGCGGCCGGCGGCCGAAGGGCGAGCATGAGCGGCATGGGCACGAAATGGCTGGCCGGCACCGTACTGGGGCTGCCGCTGTCGGTCGCGCTGTGCACGCTGGCCATCCTGAGGCTGCCCGGCGGCTGGGAAAGCGGTGTGGTTGCTGCAGTCGTGACATGCCTGCCGCTGTGGGTCGCCATCCTTTGCTGCAGCCTGCTGTTCCGCTCCAGCCGCGCCGCATGGCTGTGGCTGGGGGGCGCGAACCTGCTGTGCTTCGGGCTGCTGTGGGGATTGCGCCTGCTGCAGGTGGCACCCTCGGCCGCCCTCGCCTCGTTGTCGGCTTCCTGAGGTCCGCCCATGAAGCCCATCACACTCCGGCTGTACCAGACACTTCACACTTGGGTCGGCCTCATGGCTGGCTGGGCGCTGTTCATCGCCTTCTTTGCCGGCGCCGTGACGGTGTTCCACCACGAACTTCACGTCTGGCAGTCTCCGGACCGGCTCAAGGGCAACACGCAGGCAGAGACAGCCGCCGATCCCGCCGCCGTGGACCACTTCATGCAGAAGCTGGTCGCGCTCTATCCTGAAGCCGCCGCCAGCGCCTACGTCTACATGCCAGCAGCGGGCGAGCCGCATATCAGCGCGTATTGGCAGGACAAGGCGGGAGCGTGGCAGATGACCACCGACGAACGCCTGGCCGGCGACCGCGCCATGCAGCAGGACACCTCGCGCGACCAGGTGATCGGCGAGTTGTCTTCGTTCCTGAACAGCCTGCACTACTCGCTCGGCATTCCGGAAGTCGGCATCTATTTCATGGGCGCGATTTCGGTGCTGTACGGACTGGCGCTGGTTTCCGGCGTGCTCCTGCACCTGCCTCGGCTGAAGAAAGACCTGTTTGCCGTGCGGCCGGGGCGCAACCTCACGCGCTTCTGGATGGATGCGCACAACGTGATCGGCCTGTTCAGCCTGCCGTTTCACCTGATGATTGCCATCACCGGGGCGCTATTCTGCCTGTCTCTGGTCCTGTTCATGGTCTTCAACACACTGACTTTCGACGGCAAGCTGTTCCCCGTGGTCCCGCGAGTGACCACCGCCGTGCCTGAAGTCACGGCCGCCGGCCGTCCAGCGCCCACGCTGCCGGCGTCAGAGCTGATCCGCATTGCACGGGAAGCGGCGGACGAGCGATTTACCGCCGAGTCCTTCCGCTACCAGCGCTACGGCGACGCCAATGCCGTCGTGGAAGTGCGTGGCAGCAGCACCCGCGCGCTGGGCAACCTGGGCTCCGTTGGCATCCATGCGGCCGCCGGCGAAGCCGATACCGGCACGCTGATCGCGAACCAGACCGCCGGCGGCCGAGATGGCAACCATGGCCTCTACAGCGCGCTGTTCGCCCTCCATTTCGGCACCTATGGCGAACTGCCGCTACGGATCGGGTACGTGCTGGCGGGGCTGGCGGGCGCGTTCCTGTTTTACTCTGGCAACCTGCTGTGGATCGAATCGCGCCGCAAGAGCCGCCAGGCGGAGCAGCCGCGTGTGCACCGGCTGCTCGCGCAAGCCACGGTGGGTGTCTGCATCGGGTGCTGCATCGGCGTGGCCCTGTGCTTTCCGGCGGCGCTGCTCTGGCCCGGCCGCTCAGTCAGCTATGCATACTTCCCGGTCTTCCTTGCCGCCTGCGCATGGGCGCTGCTGCGCCCTCCCGTACGGGCGGCGATCGAGTTGCTGTATACGGCAGCGCTTGCCGCGCTGACCATCCCGCTCGCCAACGCCATCCTGACTGGCGACCACCTGCTGCGCTCGATACCGAGCGGACACTGGATCATCGCCGGCTTCGATATCGGCGCGCTGGCGCTGGCGGCCGGATTTGTGGCGCTGGCACGCGCGACGCAGCGGCGTGCGCACAACGGTCCTGCAGAGTCGGTCTGGGCCGCGCGCCGCCCACGGCGTGCCACACACGGTGCGCGCGAGGGCGACGTCGAACTATCGCTTTAATGTGGTTCGCACAGCATGCAAAACGGACGCCGCGGCGTCCGTTTCTTCTTGTGCGCACTGGCCGCCATTCAGGCGCCCGCGTGCCCTACACTAGCTTTGAGTGACAAACCCGGAAGCGGAGCCCCCTCATCATGCAAAGCGCCTTTCATCGTTTTTCCGAGCTGTTCGCCCAGTTGGGATTACCGAGCGATCCGCCCAGCATTGCCGAGTTCATCGAGACGCACGGGAAGCTGCCTGGCAACGTTGAACTGGCCGACGCGCCGTTCTGGACCCCAGCGCAGGCCGCCATGCTGCGCAACGAGATCGCGGACGATGCCGACTGGGCCGAAGTGGTCGACCGGCTCGACGTGGCACTGCGCGCGAGCTAGCTGGTCGGCACCGGTCAGCCGCCGAGTTGCTGCTCCAGCGCCTGGCGCAGGTCCGCGATGAGGTCACGCGTGTCTTCAAGGCCGATATAGAGGCGCACCAGTTCACCGGCATGCTGCCACCCCGCCGGCGGCCAGCTTCCCGCGGGGCGCATGGTCGGCACGTGGTAAGGCACGGCCAGGCTGTGCGCGCCGCCCCACGACCAGCCGATCGCGAACAGCCGCAGCGCTTCGACGAAGGCATCAACCTGCTCGCGCGTGTACTTGTCGTGCAGGATGATCGCGAACAGGCCGCTGGCACCGCTGAAATCGCGCCGCCAATTGGCGTGGCCCGGGCAGTCCGGCAGCGCGGGATGCAGCACGCGCACGACCTCAGGCCGCTGGTGCAGCCACTCGGCCACCTCGCGTGCGCCACGGTCGTGCGCGGCCAGCCGCACCGGCAGGCTCGGCAGCGAACGCAGTACCAGATGACAGTCGTCGGCGGAAACGCCCCAGCCCATCAGCATGCGCGTGCGCTTCAGACGGGCTTGCAAGTCCTCGTCCCGCGTCAGCACGGCGCCCATCAGGACGTCGCTGCCGCCGGACTGGTACTTGGTCAGAGCCTGCACGGAGATATCGATCCCCATGTCGAACGGCCGGAAGTAGAGGCCGGCTGACCACGTATTGTCGATGGCCGTCAGCACGCCGCGGGCCTTGGCCGCGGCGACGATCGCCTGGCTGTCCGGGACCTCCATGGTCACCGAGCCCGGCGACTCCATCCAGATCAGCCGCGTATTGGGCCGGATCAGGCTGGCGATGCCGCTGCCGATCATCGGGTCGTAGTAGCGCACCGCCACCCCGAAATCGCGGGCCAGCCATTCGCCGTGATCGCGGTTCGGACCGTAGACGTTGTCTGGCACCAGCACGTCATCGCCGCTCTTGAGCAGCGCGAAGTAGACCAGCGAGATCGCGGCCAGCCCGGACGGCAGCAGCAGCGTATGGCTGGCGCCTTCGAGCAAGGCCAGATGCTGGCACAGCGCTTCGCTGGTAGGCGTGGCATGCAGGCCGTAGCGCCAGTACGTGGTACTGCGGTCGCCGTATGAGCGAAGCTCGGCCAGGTTCTGGAAGACCACGGTCGAACCGCGGTGCGTGGCGGGAGAAAACGAATCGAACCCCGGTGCGATATCCAGTTCGGGCTGGACCGCAACAGTCTGGATGAAATGGGAGGCAGGGCTCGACGCGGGCTTGTCGGAAGTAGGATCGGACACGGCGGATTCCTTGATGGCTGACATGCGGCACCGCATTGCACGGTGGGCATGAAACGGACGTGACAACCGTTCGAGCTTACCAGCAAATGCCGGTAGCGCCACCGGGAAGCCGGACTCAGCGACCCTGGACCGTCGATTTGGGCGGCGCAGGCGCGTAGGTGACTGCGCTACCGGGTGTCATGTCAGAAGGGGGAATCACCAGCACGCTTCCGAACGGGCGGATGAAGAAGGGAAGCACAACAGCCGGGTTGAAGGCATCGGTCCAGATGCCGCGCACGGCGCCGCTCGCGTCGATGGTGCCTTCCCAGTTGCCGGAGACACGCGTGCCGTCGTCGGACTCTTCCATCAGGAAGCTGCTGTCCTCCCACTCGCCAGCCAGTAGGCGCACGCCGGGCACGCCGTTGGTGGTGTATTCGCCGCGCAGGCTGTCGCGCTCGTCCGGCTTGGGACCGATGCGCAGGCGCACCGGCTTGTCGCCGACCTTGCCGACGTAGACGGGCAGCCTGGCGTATTCCGGGCGCGGCGCGAGCGGTGCCATCGCTGCGCCGGCGGAAAGCGCCGCGCCACGGCGCGCCTCGCCTTCGCGGATGGCCTGGCTCAGGCCCAGGTCCCCTGCACTGGCTTGCGGGCCGCTCGACAACACCCTGTCATCCGCGGCCCGCGCCAGCCCCGCCCCCGCAAGCGCCAGCGCGCCAGCCAGGCCGGCCAGCGAAAGGCGCCGAAACATGAGGCGATGCGGCATCGGCAAGACTCAGACGCGCTCGAAGATCGCGGCAATACCCTGGCCGCCGCCGATGCACATCGTCACCAGTGCATAGCGGCCTTGCACGCGCTGCAGCTCGTACAGTGCCTTGACCGTGATCAGTGCGCCGGTGGCGCCGATCGGGTGGCCGAGCGAAATGCCGGAGCCGTTCGGATTGACCTTGGCCGGGTCCAGGCCCAGCGCCTTGGTCACCGCGCAGGCTTGCGCGGCAAACGCTTCGTTGGCTTCGATCACGTCCAGGTCGGACACCGACAGGCCGGCGCGCTCCAGCGCGATCTTCGTGGCCGGCACGGGGCCGATGCCCATGGTCTTCGGATCCACGCCGGCGTGGCCGTAGGACACCAGGCGGGCCAGCGGCTTCAGGCCGCGGCGCTCGGCCTCGGCACGCTCCATCAGCACCACCGCGGCGGCGGCATCGTTCAGGCCCGAGGCGTTGCCCGCGGTCACCGTGCCGTTTTCCTTGACGAAGACCGGCTTGAGCTTGGTCATGTCGTCGATGGTGGCGTCATGGCGCACGTGCTCGTCCGTGTCGAAGCTCACTTCGCCCTTGCGGCTCTTGAGCGTCACCGGAACGATCTGGTCCTTGAAATAGCCGGCCTTGATGGCGGCCGAGGCGCGGCGGTGCGACTCCAGCGCGGCCTCGTCCTGCTGGCTGCGGCTGATGTCGTATTCCTTGGCCACGTTTTCCGCCGTGACACCCATGTGGATGCGATGGAACGGGTCGTGCAGCGCGCCCAGCATCATGTCGACCATGGTGGCATCGCCCATGCGCGAGCCCCAGCGGGCGGCAGGCGCCAGGTACGGCGCGCGGCTCATGCTTTCGGCACCGCCACCGATGGCGATGTCGGCATCGCCGAGCAGGATGGTCTGCGCGGCGCTGACAATCGCCTGCAGGCCCGAGCCGCACAGGCGGTTCACGGTCAGCGCGGGCGCATTGGTCGTTACGCCGCCGTTGACGGCCGCCACACGGCCCAGGTACATGTCGCGCGGCTCGGTCTGAATCACATTGCCGAACACGACGTGGCCAACATCATCGCCGGACACTTTGGCGCGCGAAAGCGCTTCACGCACCACGAGCGCACCCATATCGACCGGTGCCATGTCCTTCAGGCTGCCGCCAAACGTCCCGATTGCCGTACGTACGCCACTTACCACTACGACTTCACGCGTCATGTCTCGTCTCCATGAGGTTATGTTGCGGTGCACAGTATAGCGGCATCGCGGGGAAATCGAACGAACGTACTTTTACTTAAAGGTATGAGCAGTAAACGCCGCTTTATTGGGCTTCACCCCACAGGTCGTGTCCATCGGCGCCCGTGATCGTCACCTGGACGAAGTCGCCGGCCCGATAGCGCTGCGATGCCTTCTCCGGCGGCGCGATATAGACCAGGCCGTCGATCTCCGGGGCGTCGGCAGAAGAGCGGCCGATGCCGCCCTCCTGGTTCACTTCGTCCACCAGCACGCGCAGGGTCTGGCCGACCTTGCGCTGCAGCCGGCGTGCCGAGACTTCCTCGGCGACTTCCATAAAGCGGGCGCGGCGTTCCTCGCGCACTTCGTCGGGCAGCGCGCCAGGCAGGTCATTGGCGGTCGCGCCCTCCACCGGCGAATAGGCGAAGCAGCCCACGCGGTCCAGTTCGGCCTCGGCGATGAAATCCAGCAGCGTCTGGAACTCGGCCTCGGTCTCGCCCGGGAAGCCGGCGATAAAGGTGCTGCGGATGGTCAGGTCCGGGCACACCTCGCGCCAGGCGCGGATGCGGTCCAGGGTTTTCTCGGCGTTGGCCGGGCGCTTCATGCGCTTGAGCACATCCGGATGGGCGTGCTGCAGCGGCACGTCGAGGTACGGCAGCACGTGGCCACCGTTCATCAGCGGGATGATCTCGTCGACGTGCGGGTACGGATAAACGTAGTGCAGGCGCACCCAGGCATCGTACTTGGCCGCCAGCTCGCCCAGTGCGGCCACCAGTTCGGTCATCCGCGTCTTGAGCGGGCGGCCATCCCAGAAGCCGGTACGGTATTTCACGTCCACGCCGTAGGCGCTCGTGTCCTGCGAGATCACCAGCAGTTCCTTGACGCCGGACTTGAACAGGTTCTCGGCTTCCAGCATGACCTCGGCCACCGGGCGCGACACGAGATCGCCGCGCATCGACGGGATGATGCAGAACGAGCAGCGGTGGTTGCAGCCCTCAGAAATCTTCAGGTAGGCGTAGTGCTTCGGCGTGAGCTTGATGCCTGCAGCCGGCACCAGGTCCTTGAACGGGTCATGCGGCTTGGGCAGGTGCGTGTGCACCGCCTGCATGACCTCGCCCAGCGCATGCGGACCGGTCACGGCCAGCACCTTCGGATGGACCGACGACACAATGTCTTGCCCCGCCGCATCCTTCTTGGCCCCCAGGCAGCCGGTCACGATGACCTTGCCATTCTCGTTCAGCGCCTCGCCGATGGCGTCCAGGCTTTCCTGCACGGCTTCGTCGATAAAGCCGCAGGTGTTGACCACGACCAGGTCGGCGCCGTCATAGGAGCCACTGATCGCGTAACCCTCGGCGCGCAGTTGGGTGATGATCTGCTCCGAGTCGACCAAAGCCTTGGGACAGCCAAGCGAAACGAAACCCACGCGCGGACTTTGGTCTTTCTGGGTCATTGATTCTGAAGGATTTTTCACGGGGAATGCGAATAGAGGACAGGCGGGGCGCAGTATATCGGGTAATCTCGACCGAAGCCGGACACGACCGCAAGGCGCCGTACGGAACCTTGTATTTTAACCGTTCGCGAGGTTTACCCGGCGTCTCAGACCAGACATGGCCTGGCGGCCGAACCATCGCCTGATTCTGGGATTTGTCCGGACGTGACGTCCGGAAAACTTTGCAGCACTTGCGCGATGTGCGCCGAGTCATGGATCCGGCGGATCGCCGCGTGCAGCGCCGCGGCCTGGGGCCAGGTCCGCTTGAGATAGCTCAGCCACAACTTCACCCGGCCATGCTCGTTGCCGGCGTCGATCCGGTCGTGCAGTTTCCGCAGATACGCTGCAATCTGATGCTGCACCAGCGGCCACTCCTCGTCGGACGGCGTGCTATCCATGAGCCCCCTGATACGCAGGGCCAGGAATGGGTCCGATACCGCGCCGCGCCCGATCATCACATCGGCGCAACCGCTGACCGCGCGGCAACGCTCCCAATCGGCCACGGACCAGACTTCGCCGTTGGCAATGACCGGAATGTCGATGGTGTCGGCGATGCGGGCGATCCATTCCCAGTGCGCCGGCGGCCGGTAGCCGTGGTCGCGCGTCCGGGCATGCACCACCAGCGACGCGGCCCCACCCTCTGCCAGCGCTGTGGCGCAATCAAGCGCCAATGCGGTATCCGAGACGCCAAGCCGCATCTTGGCAGTCACCCGGATATGTGGCGGGACCGCCTCGCGCACCGCGGAAACGATGCGATGCAGCTGCTCGGGATGCGCCAGCAGCATCGCACCGCCACCGTGCCGGTTGACGACTTTTGCCGGGCAACCGAAGTTCAGGTCAACACCATGGGGAGACATGGTCGCGGCATGGGCCGCATTACGCGCCATCCATGCGGGATCGCTACCAAGCAGCTGGATCACCATCGGCGTGCCAGCCGTGGTGCATCCGCCCTGCAGGATTTCCGGGGTGTCGCGCTCGTAGACACGCCCGGGGAGCAGCGATCCCGTCACCCGGACGAACTCGGAGACGCACCCGTCATAGCCGCCCAGTCCGGTCAGGACATCGCGCAGCACATAATCGGCGAGCCCCTCCATCGGGGCAAGGAAAAGCCGGCTCATGGGCCAGGCCGGAGCCAGCAGGGATACGCCGGATTCAAGCGGCGTCACTTCGGAACGGTGGAAGCTGGAAGACATCGGGATATCGCGCTGCAAGGCGAATCCGCAAAATGAGCCGCCAGTTCAGGAGGGGAGCATTTTACCTGTTTGGGCACCGCCCCGCAGAACATCCGGAACAGCGCCAGGAGGCAAGGCAGCGAACCGGGCTGCCCGCCGCCGGTACTTCCTACTTCTTTTCGGGCTGATTGAACGGGAACGTCCCGAACATATTCTTCGCCTGGCTCTGCATCTGCTCCTGCATCTGCACGAACAGGTTCTTGCTCTGCTCGATGTAGTTGCTCATCATGCCCTGCATCATCGGTCCCTGCATGTTCATGAACTGGGACCACATGTCGGGGCTGAAGGCCTCGCCGGAATAGAGGCCCTTGGAGTTCTCGGCCAGCTTGTTCTGGATGTCGATGAAGGCCTGGATGTTCTTTTCCAGGTAGGTCCCCATCATGCCCTGCATGGCGTGGCCATAGAAGCGGATGATCTGCGACAGCATGGCGCTGGAGAACATCGGCACGCCACCGGTTTCTTCTTCCAGGATGATCTGCAGCAGGATGCTGCGCGTCAGCTCGTCACCGGACTTGGCGTCCACGACCTTGAAGTCCTCTGACTCCATGACGAGCTGCTTCACGTCGGCCAGGGTGATGTAGGTGCTGGTCTGAGTGTCGTAGAGCCTGCGATTGGGATATTTCTTGATCAGTCGCTCTGCGCCTTTTTTGCTCGTGGCCATCGGTGCTCTGTCCTCTTGTCGTCGCTGATGGGCGCTGCTGCACCGCATGCGGTGCAGTGCGCAAACCGGGAGTGCCGGGCCATCGGGAAGATCGTGAAAAGTTTCTATGTGCGCACTCGCGGATTCGTCGCGGATTCGTCGCGGGTCATCGCGAATTCAGCCGCCAGTGGCTCGTTGCCTTCGCCCCCGCGAAGGCCGCACGTTGCACGACATTGGTGCCAGCCGTGCTGCTGCCTTGATTCTATGCCCAACAAAGCACTAAGAAAAGCCGGGTAGCTTAAGGAAAACCCGCACGCACAAAGGAATTGCGGGCCCCGAAGGGCCCGCAATTCGTGTTTGACAACGCCTTGTGCGCTGCGCTGGCTGCACCGCAAAAACGGTGCGTTCGCGCAGTATGCAGAGCGCGATCAGCCCATATGCAAACCGCCGTTCAGCGAGAAGTCGGCGCCCGTCGAGAAGCCCGATTCCTCCGACGACAGCCACGCACAGATGGACGCGATTTCCGACGGCTCGCCCAGGCGCTTGACCGGGATGGTGCCGACGATCTTGTCCAGCACGTCCTGGCGGATCGACTTGACCATGTCGGTAGCGATATAGCCCGGCGAAACGGTATTCACCGTCACGCCCTTGGTCGCGACTTCCTGCGCCAGCGCCATGGTGAAGCCGTGCAGGCCAGCCTTGGCAGTGGAATAGTTGGTCTGGCCGAACTGACCCTTCTGCCCGTTCACCGACGAGATATTGACGATGCGACCAAAACCGCGGTCGACCATGCCGTCGATGACCTGCTTGGTCACGTTGAACAGCGACGTCAGGTTGGTGTCGATCACCGCGTCCCAGTCGGCACGGGTCATCTTGCGGAATACCACGTCACGGGTGATACCCGCGTTGTTGATCAGCACATCGACCTCGCCGACTTCGGCCTTCACCTTGTCGAAAGCAGCCTTGGTCGAATCCCAGTCGGCCACGTTGCCTTCGGAGGCAACGAAGTCGAAGCCGAGCGCCTTCTGCTGTTCGAGCCACCGTTCGCGACGCGGTGAATTGGGGCCGCAACCGGCCACCACGCGGAAGCCGTCCTTGGCGAGACGTTGGCAGATAGCGGTCCCGATGCCGCCCATACCGCCGGTCACATATGCAATGCGCTGAGTCATGTCCACTCCTTGATTGGCTCTTCGTTATCTTCGCCCTGGCCGCGCGAACCGCCGCGCGCCCAGGGCACACCCCATTACTTGCGTTCGACGGCCAGCGCCACGCCCATGCCGCCGCCGATGCACAGCGAGGCCAGGCCCTTCTTCGCGTCGCGACGCTTCATCTCGTGCAGCAGCGTCACCAGGATACGGCAGCCCGATGCGCCGATCGGGTGGCCGATCGCAATGGCGCCGCCATTCACGTTGATCTTGGACGTGTCCCAGCCCATCTGCTGGTGAACGGCCAACGCCTGCGCGGCAAAGGCCTCGTTGATTTCCATCAGGTCCAGGTCTTGCACGCCCCAGCCCGCGCGCGACAGCGCACGCTTGGACGCCGGCACCGGACCCATGCCCATGACCTTCGGGTCCACACCGGCATTGGCGTAGGCCTTGATTGTGGCCAGCGGCGTCAGGCCCAGTTCCTTGGCCTTGGCGGCCGACATCACCACCACTGCGGCCGCACCGTCGTTAAGGCCGGAAGCATTGGCGGCGGTCACCGTGCCAGCCTTGTCAAAGGCGGGCTTCAGGCCGGCCATGCTGTCCAGCGTAGCGCCCTGGCGGACGTACTCATCCTTGTCGAAGGCAACGGGATCGCCCTTGCGCTGGGGAATCATGACAGGGACGATTTCATCATTGAACTTGCCCGCCTTCTGCGCAGCCTCGGCCTTGTTCTGCGAAGCCACGGCGAATTCATCCTGCGCTTCGCGGGTAATGCCGTATTCCTTGGCCACGTTCTCCGCGGTGACACCCATGTGGTACTGGTTGTACACGTCCCACAGGCCGTCCACGATCATGGTGTCGACCAGCTTGGTGTCGCCCATGCGGAAGCCGTCGCGCGAGCCCGGCAGGACGTGCGGCGCGGCGCTCATGTTTTCCTGGCCACCCGCCACGACGATTTCCGCATCGCCGGCCAGGATCGCGTTGGCGGCGAGCATCACTGCCTTCAGGCCCGATCCGCACACCTTGTTGATGGTCATGGCCGGCACCGACGCCGGCAGGCCCGCCTTGATCGACGCCTGGCGGGCCGGATTCTGGCCCGAACCGGCCGTCAGCACCTGGCCCATGATCACTTCGCTGACCTGTTCGGGCTTTATGCCAGCACGTTCCAGCGCTGCCTTGATAGCGATGGCGCCCAGCTCCGGCGCGGGGATCTTCGCGAGCGAACCGCCAAACTTGCCTACAGCGGTACGGGCGGCGGAAACGATGACGATATCGGTCATTTGCAGTCCTCTCAAAGGGTATCTGGGGTGGTCAGCGGATGATCCCGTTACCGGGACCGTCCGCAAGAGTCATGCCTTGGCTTTGACGTAGCGGCCAGGCGCGGGTTCGATAGCAGGATAGCGCGCATTGCCATAGCCGGTCGGCGCGGCACGCTTGGCGCCGGCCTGCTTGCCGAGCCAGTTCATCCAGTCCGGCCACCAGCTGCCGTGATGTTCTTCGGCACCAGCCAGCCATTCTTGCGCTGAAGCCGGCAGGGCCTCATTGGTCCAGTGGCTGCGCTTGTTCTTGGCCGGCGGGTTGATAACGCCGGCAATGTGGCCGGATGCGCCGAGCACGAAGCGCAGCTTGTTCTTGAGCAACGCGGTCGATGAATACGCCGCCACCCACGGCACGATGTGGTCTTCGCGCGAGCCGTAGATATAGGTCGGCACATCGATGGCGCTCAGGTCGACCGGCGCGTCGCAGACGGTCAGCTTGCCCGGCACCTTCAGCTCGTCCTGCAGGTACGTATGGCGCAGGTACCAGCAGTACCACGCGCCCGGCAGGTTGGTGGCGTCGCCGTTCCAGAACAGCAGGTCGAACGGCACCGGCGTCTTGCCCTTCAGGTAGTTGTCGACCACGTAGTTCCAGACCAGGTCGTTCGGGCGCAGGAACGAGAACGTATTGGCCAGTTCCACACCGCGCAACAGGCCGCATGGCGTCCCGGACGCGCCGCCAAGCGTGGCTTCGCGCAGCTTGACGTGAGCTTCGTCGACGAATACGTCAAGGATGCCGGTATCGCTGAAGTCAAGCAGCGTGGTCAGCAGCGTCAGGCTCGCCACCGGTCGTTCGCCGCGCGCCGCCAGCACCGCCAGTGCAGTGGAAATGATGGTCCCGCCCACGCAGAAGCCCAGCGCGTTGATCTGGTCCTGGCCGCTGATATCGCGCGCCACTTCGATCGCGCGGATGGCCGCATGCTCGATGTAGTCGTCCCACGTGCGGTCGGCCATGCTGGCATCGGGATTGCGCCACGACACCAGGAACACCGTATGGCCCTGCTCCACCGCGTACCGCACCAGCGAGCTTTCCGGCTGCAGGTCGAGGATGTAGAACTTGTTGATGCAAGGCGGCACCAGCAGCAGCGGGCGCGCATAGACCTTGTCGGTCAGCGGCTTGTATTGCAGCAACTGGAAGAATTCGTTTTCGTAGACGACCGACCCTTCGGTGACCGCTACGTTGCGGCCCACTTCAAACGCGCTCTCGTCGGTCTGCGAAATCTTGCCGCGGCCCAGGTCTTCCAGCATGTTGCGCACGCCGGCCCGCAGCGACTCGCCGCCGGACTCGATCAGCCGGTGCTGCGCATCGGGATTGGTGGCCAGGAAATTGGCGGGCGACATGGCGTCGACCCATTGCGACACGGCGAAGCGGATACGCTGGCGCGTCTTGGGATCCGCCTCGACGGCCTCGGCCATCTCCGTCAGCACGCGCGCATTGAGCAGGTAGAAAGCGGCGGTGTACCGATACGGCGCGTTCTTGTGCCAGGCTTCGCTGGCGAAGCGACGGTCGTGCAGCTTGGCGCCGGATTCGGTATCGCCTTCAGCCAGGGCACGCCACAGGTCGGCAAAGTCGCGCATGTAGCGCTGCTGGATTTCCGCGAGCAGGGCCGGGTCGATCTTGACGCCCGCCAGCGGGCTGGCACCGAACGCCTCGAATCCGGGGAAGCCGGAAAAGCCCGGGGGAAGCCCCGTGCCGTTGCCCTGAGGGCCTTGCCACTGACGGGACCACTCCAGCCACGTTGCTGGATCCAATGGCCCCGGCGGAAACTTGAACGGTTGGGACTTGTCTTCCGCTGTGGAAGCTGCCGCACCTTTGCCGGTCGCCATGATGTTAATGTCTCTCTGCCGTCACTATGTCAGACCGGCTCCCGGGACATTGCCCTGGCCGGCACTTATGCATCTGGAGACGCAATCCGGATAGACCTGGTCAATGCACCCGCGACCAGGGCACCCAGGACTTCCACATGCAGCTATCCCTTCGATCTGGATAACGTCCCCTGCCCGGCTTGCACCGCACTCCGGCATGGCAGCGCCATGCGGTATGCTTGCCGGCAAAAACAAGGAAACTACGCGGGATTCCGCAACATTCGAGGTCATTGTTGCCTTGCAATGTACGCGCTGTCAATGCGGAAAACTGCGTCGGCCCAAACACCCGGAAAACCTACCTGCCGGTAGGCAGACGCGGGTTCGGGGAGCAGCGCGCAAGCCTATCTGCAAAGGATGAAAGTTTCATGTACATCGTAGCCATCGGATGGCTCTACGTGGCTCTGATGATGGCGATCACCGAGCACAGCATCGTTGCCGGCGTCGCCACGTTCCTGCTCTATGGCGCCGCACCGGTGGCGCTGGTGCTCTACATCATGGGGACGCCCGGCCGGCGGCGGCGCCGCAAGGCGGAGGAAGCGCGCGCCGAACGCGCACGCGAAGAGGAAAGCGCCGGGTCCGGCGAAAGCGGGCCGCAGTAAGCGGCCCGCCACCGGTTCAGCTTGAGAGCCAGACGAGGCTGGCCATGCGGCCCGTCACGCCGTCGCGCCGATAGGAATAGAAGCGCTGCGGGTCGGATACCGTGCAGGCATCGCCACCGTAGACGTCCGTGCAACCCGCACGGGCCAGGCGCGTGCGGGCCAGTGCGTAGATGTCGGCCATGTACTTGCCTTCAGCGCCAGGCCGGAAGGCAGTGTCCACGGCCGCATGCTCGCCTGCCCGGGCCTGCGCCAGAAAGGCGTCACGCACTTCGGCACCGACTTCGAAGGAGCCGGGTCCGATCGCGGGTCCCAGCCAGGCAAGCCAGCGCGATGAAGATTTGCCGCGCGCGGCCTGCATGCGCGACAGCGTGGCCTCGATCACGCCGCTGCACAGGCCGCGCCATCCCGCGTGCGCGGCACCCACCACGGTCCCCTCGGCATCGCACAACAGCACGGGCAGGCAGTCCGCAGTCATGATCGCGCACACCTCCCCGGGCGCGACCGCCACACTCGCATCGGCGCGCGGAGCCGCCGCGTCCGACTTTGCGAGATGATCCACCGTGGCCACGGCACAGCCATGGACCTGCTCCAGCCACAGCGGCATGGCGGGCAACTGCGCGGCTAGACGCGCACGGTTTTCGGCGACATGCGCGGGATCATCCCCGACATGCGTACCGAGGTTAAGACCGCCCGGTTCACCGCCGTCCCGCCCATACACGCCACGGCTCACGCCGCCCGCCCGCGTGGTGGACAACGCACGCACCGAGGCGGGCGCGGGCCAGTCCGGCTGGAGCCACGCGGGATCAGTCGTCATCGTCGTCCCCATCGGCCCAAATGATCTCGGGACCGTCTTCCCAATCTTCGTCCCAGTCCTCCTCATCGGCATCGCTTTCGGCTTCACCGGCAGAAAAGTCGAGTGCATCGATCAGGGCCTGGAGGTCTTCCGGCGGCTGCGCGGTCCACTTCACCGCCTTGCCCGTGGCCGGGTGCACCAGACCCAGCTTAAACGCATGCAGCGCCTGCCGCTCGAAAGGCACCGGCAGCTGCACGCGCACGGCCGGCCGCTGGCCGCGTTGCGTGGCGCGAAAGTAGACGGGATCCCCCACGAGCGGATGGCCGATCGATTCGAAATGCACGCGGATCTGGTGCGTGCGCCCGGTTTCGAGCTGGCACCGCACCATCGACACGAAGCTGCGCCCGAGCGGCACCGTCGCCAGCGTGCGGAAATGCGTGCGCGACGGCTTGCCGCTGCTGGTATGGACAATGGCCATGCGCGTGCGCTCGCGCGGATCGCGGCCGATCGGCGCATCGATGGTGCCTTCGTCGTACGTTCGCCCCCACACCAGCGCGAGATACGTGCGCTTGACCGTACGCGCCTGCAGCTGGCGGACGAGGTCGGTCTGCGCCGTCAGCGTGCGCGCCACGACCATCAGCCCCGTGGTTTCCTTGTCGAGCCGATGCACGATGCCCGCGCGCGGCAAGGCCGCCGCGCCAGGGTAACGGTGCAGCAACCCGTTGAGCACCGTGCCGCTCCAGTTGCCCGCGGCGGGATGCACGACCAGCCCGGCCGGCTTGTTGACGACGAGCAGCGTTTCATCCTCGTACACGATGTCCAGCGGCACGTCTTCCGCGGCGAACGCCTGCGATTCCGGCGCGGCCTGCGGTTGTATCTCGATGCGGCTGCCCATCTGCACCGCGTCGCGCGGCCGGCGCACTTCGCCGTCGACGCGCACGGCGCCGCTTTCGATCCACTGTTGCAGCCGGCTACGCGAGAATTCGCTGAAATGCCGAGCCAGGAGCTTGTCCAGCCGCTCGCCATGTGCGGCACTGTCGACTTCCAGGATCAGCGGTATGGCAAGATCTGCCGCGGGTGCCGGGGGCGCCTCGTCGGCGAAGTCTTCGACCTCATCGTTGTCGGCCAGGGATGCCTGGACGCGCACCTGACCGGGTGACTGTGTTCCCGGGCCGGATTCTGGCTGGGGGCTTGGGCTATAATGCTTGACGCTATTTTTCTTCATCCGGGATACGTTGCCCATGCAATTGCTGAGCATGAAGCGCGCAAATTGGCGCGCGGGATTTGGAGCGATTCTGCTCGCAGGCGGCTGCGTCATGCTGTCGGCATGCGGCCTGCTCGCTGACCAGCCCGACGAGACTGCCGGCTGGTCGGCCAACAAATTATATTCGGAAGCCAAGGACGCCCTGGACGGCGGCGACTACACACGCGCCGTCAAGCTCTACGAAAAGCTCGAGGGCCGCTATCCGTTCGGCCGCTACGCGCAGCAAGCCCAGATCGATACCGCCTACGCCAGCTACAAGGATGGCGAGACGGCGGCGGCACTGGCCGCGGTGGATCGCTTCATCCAGCTGCACCCGAGCCACCCGAACATCGATTACGCCTACTACCTCAAGGGCCTGATCAACTTCAACGACAACCTGGGGTGGCTTGGCCGTTTTTCCGGCCAGGACCTGAGCGAGCGCGACCCGAAGGCGGCCCGCGCGGCCTACGACGCCTTCAATACGCTCGTCACCAAGTACCCGGACAGCAAGTACACGCCTGACGCCACCGCGCGCATGCAGTACATCGTCAACTCGCTGGCCCAGCACGAGGTCCACGCCGCCCGCTACTACTACAAGCGCGGCGCCTACCTCGCCGCGGTCAACCGGGCCCAGCAGTCGCTCAAGGACTACGACGGTGCCCCGGCCAACGAGGAAGCGCTGTACATCATGATCCGCTCGTACGACTCGCTCGGCATGAAGGACCTGCGCGACGATACGGCACGCGTGATGGAACGCAACTTCCCCAACAGCGACTACATCAAGTACGGCGAGCGCCGCAAGGACAAATCGTGGTGGGAAGTGTTCTGAGCGGCGGCGACGCAGCGCACTGACCCTGCGACGCACACAGGAACGGGACAAATCCGCAAGGATTGTCCCGTTTTTTTGTTCGATGACGGCACGGGCGACGCGGCTCAGTCCTGCTGTGCGCCGTCCATGTCCAGGCCCGCGTCCTCGTCGTTGCTTCGGCTGTCGCTCTCGCCCTCTCCCTTCCCCCTGTCCCGCAGGGATTCGAGGAAGCGCACCACGGTCTGAGCCTCGCGCGTTCGCGTGAACGGCGGCAGGCTTTGCCAGATCTGGCGGCCATAGGGCTTCTCGACCAGCCGCGTATCGCAGATGGCCAGCACGCCGCGATCGGATTCCGAGCGGATCAGCCGCCCGGCGCCCTGCTTCAGCGTGATCACCGCATGCGGCAGCTGGTGTACCGCAAACGGGCTCAGGCCCTTCTTCTGCAGCACCTCCATGCGCGCGGCGAGCACCGGGTCATCGGGCGGCGCGAACGGCAGCTTGTCGATAATGACCAGCGACAACGCCTCGCCGCGCACATCCACGCCTTCCCAGAAGCTCTGGCTGCCCACGAGCACGGCATTGCCCAGTTCGCGGAACCGGTCCAGCAGTTCCGTGCGGCTGGCCTGCCCCTGCACCAGCAGCGGCAGTTCGAGTCCGCGCTCGGCAAAGGCATCGTAGAGCAGGTCCGAGGCGCGCTGCACGGCGCGCAGCGTCGTACACAGCAGGAACGTGCGCCCGCCGGCGGCCTCGATCAGCGGCAGCGCCGCCGCCACCACCGCATCGGTGAACTGCGGCGAATTGGGCGGCGGCATGTCCCGCGGGACGTAAAGCAGGCCTTGTTTGCCGTAGTCGAACGGGCTCGGCAAGGTCAGCGAATTGTCCTTGTTGAGCCCCAGTTGCGCGGCATAGTGCGTGAAGTTGCCTTTCACCGACAGCGTCGCCGATGTAAACACCCATGCGCGCGGATGCCCTTCGCGCTGCCGCGTAAAGATCGGCGCGATCGATAGCGGGGTACGGTGCAGCTGGACGGTGTGCGAGAACACCTCGACCCAGCGCACCGTCTCGGGGCCGAACTGCGCCGGCGCGGCCGGCGGCGTTGCAGCGGGCGCCTGCGCGGCTTCGTCCGCCGTGTCCGCCGCTTGCGGGGCGGGTACGGCGAACGCCTTGCCTTCGTCCCGCCACGCTTCCAGCCGCTGCTGCAACTCGACGGCGCGCCGGTGGCATTGCTGCAGCGTCTCCGCCCGCTCGGCCTGGCTTTCGAGATGCTCGACGAAGATCGACAGCGCCTCTTCGAGCGTATCCAGCGTGTCGAAGAACGGCTCGCCGATACGCCGGTCGGCCTCGATCTGGCCCAGCGCCAGGCGCGCATTCTCCTTGCCGAAAGCCAGGCGCAGGTCGCGCGTGGCGCGTTCAAGCGGCGCCGCGATGGCAACCCAGTCGACCGCATCGCGCGCGTGCGACAGCCCTTCGGCCACCGTGTCGCGGCAGATCTCCAGCAGCTGGCTGGTCGACAGCGTCTCGCCAAAGAACAGCGTGGCCGTGTCGGGAAGCTGGTGCGCCTCGTCGAAGATGATCGTGTTCGCGGCCGGCAGCAGTTCGGCCATGCCGGTGTCGCGCAGCACCACATCGGCAAAGAATAGATGGTGGTTCACCACCACCACGTCGGCCTGCTGGGCTTCCTTGCGGGCCCGCATGACGAAGCAGTCCTTGTAGTTCGGGCACTCCGAACCCAGGCAGTTGTCCCGCGTGGAGGTTACCAGTTGCCACACCGGCGCATTTTCGGGCACTTCGGCCAGTTCAGCCTTGTCGCCCGACGTGGTGGTCTTGGCGAAGCGCGCGATGTCGCGCAGCCATGCCGCGTCCTGCTTGGACGCGAGCCGGCCGTTGGCCTGCGCGCGTTCAAGGTGATAGTGGCAGAGATAGTTGGCCCGGCCCTTGAGCAGCGATACCGAGATCGGCACATTCAGCGCGCGCCGCACGGTCGGGATATCGCGCAGGAAAAGCTGGTCCTGCAGGTTCTTGGTGCCGGTCGAAAGCACCACCTTGCCGCCCCACAGCATGGCGGGGACCAGGTAGGCAAAGGTCTTGCCCGTGCCCGTCCCGGCCTCGACGATCACCGTGTCGCTGCGCTCGATGGCTCCTGCCACGGCCTGCGCCATCTGCTGTTGCGCGTGGCGCGGACGATAGCCCGGAATGCCCTGCGCCAGCGTGCCGGTTTCGGCAAAGATCGTGGCCAGTTCGCTGGCGTGGTTGGCGGGGACGGCGGACGCGGGAACCAGGTCGGCCTGCGCTGGCGCGGGGCTTTCGGTGTCTGCGCCCGGCTCTGGCAGGTCGGTCGGATCGGTCAGGATGGTCAAGGCGGGCAAGGCTCAGGAGTTCGCGCCATGTGGCGCTGTCAGTGTCGCGTGCGCTGCGCTCAGGCCGGCACGTCGGGTTCGAGCTGGAGCTGCAGCAGGGTGATGGCGTCCTTCAGCTTGAGACGGCGCTTCTTCAGCCGCCGCAACTGGAGTTCGTCGTGGGTCGGGTCGTCCGCCAGCCGGTCGATCAGGTAGTCCAGGTCGCGGTGCTCGATCTGCAGGTCCATGATCTGCCGTTCGAGGGTGTTCAGGTTATCGTCCATTTGCATTTCCCCGCCGCATCTGCCCAAAACAGGCTGGCATGGCCCCGGCTCAGAAGCCAAAGGGCCGCGGCGCCGACGCCTGCCCCTGCTGCTCTTTCGCCTTGGCGCGCCGCTCGTCCTGATCTTTTTGGCGCTGTTCGGCCTCGCGCTGCTTGGCCTCGTACGCCTTGACGTTCTCTTCGCGTTGCCGTGCCTGTTCCGCCCCCTTGCTCTGCGCCTCGCGCATGCGGGCGTCGTAGTCGGCCTGCTTCTGCTGGTAGGACTGTGCGTTGGCCGAGCGCTTCGGTGCGTCGGCCTGGTGCTGCGCGTCCCGCAGTTGCTGCGCCTGCTGCTTCTTTTCGAACGACTCCCGGCTGGCCTGTTCGTTCGCGCTGCGCTTGGGCTGGCCAGCTTCGAACTCGGCCCGGCGCAACGCCTGTTCGCGATCGCGGTCGGCCGCACGCTGGGCGCGCTCGGCTTCACCCACTTCCAGCTCGCGCTGGCGCAATACCTGCAATTCCCCGCGCTGGACTTCCTTCGCCTGGTCGATGCAGTGGGTGACGAAGAACTTGTCGTAGCACGCGCGTTCCGCCGTGGCGAAGCGATAGTTGGTCCACGCGCGGGAATCGCCGATCGCCTTGCGTTCGGCGGCGAAATCACGCGGCGCCGCTGCCGGCGCGATGGCCTGCGCGGCGCCGTCCGACAGCGGCGCCAGCGTGCCGGCGCCGACGACGGTCAGCCACACCGCCATGGCAAACAGGCGGGCAGACGGCATCATTGGCCCCTCACGGCGCGGGACGGAACGGGGCAGGCATGCGGCGGGGATCGGGGCAAGGGTTGCCGTGTCGCGGACGGCCACGGGCGTGGCGGGCGCGACGGCCGGATGGGGCTTGAAGGTCATGGCCGAATTCTAGCATCCGCCCGCCACGCGCCTGAGGGCGCTGCCGGGCGGCGTGCAGCAAGATACACGCCCGCAAACAGTCCCTCTTCTGTGACGGAAAGCCGCCCCGCTTGTGGCAAAATGCCCCGCTTTCGACTGACCGCTTCGACAGACCGAATTCCCGATGTCCAATCTGCCCGCATCCGTTTCGCAAAAGATTGTGTCGCTCATCGCGGCTGAACTGACCGTTCAACCCCGCCAGGTGGCGGCTGCCGTGGCCCTGCTCGACGAAGGCGCGACCGTTCCGTTCATTGCCCGCTACCGCAAGGAAGTGACCGACAACCTGGACGACACGCAGCTGCGTACGCTGGAAGAGCGCCTGCTGTACCTGCGCGACATGGAAGAGCGTCGCCTGGCGATCCTTGCCTCGATCGAGGAGCAAGGCAAGCTCACGCCGGAGCTGCGCACGGCCATCGAGGGCGCCGAAACCAAGCAGGCGCTGGAAGACCTCTACCTGCCCTACAAGCCCAAGCGCCGCACACGCGCCCAGATCGCGCGCGAATGCGGCCTGGAGCCGCTGGCCCAGGCATTGCTCGCCGATCCGACGCTGGACCCGCAGGCTGAAGCGGCCAAATACGTGAACGGCAACCCGACCGCCGATGGCGGCGTGCCGGACGTCAAGGCGGCGCTGGACGGCGCGCGCGACATCCTGTCCGAGCAATTCGGCGAAACCGCCGAACTGCTCGGCAAGCTGCGCGAGCACCTGTGGAGCAACGGCGTGGTCAGTTCCACGGTGATGGACGGCAAGGAAACCGCCGAGGAAGAGAAGTTCCGCGACTACTACCAGTACAGCGAGACCATCCGCTCGGTGCCGTCCCACCGCGCGCTGGCGCTGTTCCGCGGCCGCAATGCGGGCGTGCTGATGGTCAAGCTGGGCCTGGGCGAAGAGCAGGATGCCATGGTGCCGCATCCGTGCGAAGGCATGATCGCGCGCCACGTCGGCATCCAGAACCTGGGCCGCCCCGCCGACAAGTGGCTGGCCGATGTCTGCCGCTGGTGCTGGCGGGTGAAGGTGCAGCCGCACCTGGAAACCGAGCTGCTGACGCAACTGCGCGAAACCGCGGAAAGCGAGGCCATCAAGGTGTTCGGCCGCAACCTGCACGAGCTGCTGCTGGCCGCGCCCGCCGGCCCCAAGGCCGTGATGGGCGTCGATCCGGGCATCCGTACCGGCTGCAAGGTAGCCGTGGTCGATGCCACCGGCAAGCTGCTGGAAACTGCGACGATCTACCCGCATGAGCCGCGCCGCGACTGGAACGGCTCGCTCGCCACGCTGGCGCGCATGGCCAAGCAGCATGGCGTTGCACTGGTGTCGATCGGCAATGGCACCGCGAGCCGCGAAACCGACAAGCTGGTGCAGGACCTGATGCGCCTGGCGCCCGACCTGACGCTCACCAAGATCGTCGTGAGCGAAGCCGGCGCATCGGTGTACTCGGCATCGGAGCTGGCCGCCAAGGAATTCCCGGAACTGGACGTGTCGCTGCGCGGCGCGGTGTCGATCGCGCGCCGCCTGCAGGATCCTCTGGCCGAGCTGGTGAAGATCGACCCGAAGTCGATCGGCGTGGGCCAGTACCAGCACGACGTGAACCAGCGCGAGCTGGCTCGCACGCTCGATGCCGTGGTCGAGGACTGCGTGAATGCCGTGGGCGTGGATGTGAACACAGCGTCGGCGCCGCTGCTGGCGCGCGTGTCGGGCCTCAACACGGTGCTGGCGCGCAATATCGTCGAGTACCGCGATGCCAACGGCGCGTTCCCGAACCGCGACGCGCTGAAGAAGGTGCCGCGCCTGGGCGACAAGACCTTCGAGCAGGCGGCCGGCTTCCTGCGCGTCAATACCGGCGACAATCCGCTGGACCGCTCGTCGGTGCACCCGGAGGCCTATCCGGTGGTCAAGCGCATCCTGGACCATATCAAGAAGGGGCTGTCGGACGTCATGGGCAACCGTGAAGCGCTGCGCGGCCTGTCGCCGGCGCAGTTCACCGACGAGTCGTTCGGCCTGCCGACCGTGCGCGACATCCTGACCGAACTGGAAAAGCCCGGCCGCGACCCGCGGCCCGAGTTCAAGACCGCCACCTTCCAGGAAGGCGTCGAAGACGTGAAGGACCTGCAGCCGGGCATGATCCTGGAAGGCGTGGTCACCAACGTGGCGGCATTCGGCGCGTTCGTCGACATCGGCGTCCACCAGGATGGTCTCGTGCATATCTCCGCCCTGTCGAACAAGTTCGTCAAGGACGCGCATGAAGTGGTCAAGGCCGGCCAGATCGTCAAGGTCAAGGTCATGGAGGTCGACGTCAAGCGCAACCGTATCGGCCTGAGCATGCGGCTCGATGACGAGCCGGGCCAGACTTCGGCGCGCCCGTCGGGTGACCGCGGCGGCCAGCGCCCGGGTGGCAAGGGCTTCGGCAACGGCGGCGCTCGCCGCGAGGTGGAGTCGGGCGGCGCCATGGCGGCGGCATTTGCCAAGCTCAAGCGATGAGTTGACGGATTCCGCGTCCGCGAAAAAAGCGCCCCGTGGGTCATTGACCGCACGGGGCGTTTTTTTACTGCTCGCCGCAGCGGCAGATGCGTACCGTCAGCCCGGATCGGTCGGTGCGGTTGGCAAACGCAATGCCCAACCCATGCAGCCTCGCCACGTGCTGCGCGATCGAGATGCCGAGCCCATGCCCCTGCTCCCGCTGGCCACCCGCGCGGAAGAACCGGTCCCCGAGCCGCGCCAGCACCTCGGGCGCCGCCCCGGGCCCTTCATCGCAGATCACGATCGCATCGGCTCGGAAATCCATGGTGACCATCGCGCCCGCCGGGCTATAGCGGATCGCGTTGTCCAGCAGGTTGCGCAGCATCAGCCCCAGCAGGTTCGGGTCGCCGGCCAGCGGCAATGGCGCGACGTCCTCGGGCGGCCAGATCAGTTCCACATCCACCTTCCTGCGCTGGGCCAGCACCAGGCAATCCGACAGTGCCTGCTGCGCGATCGGCCGCCAGTTCGCGTCCTCCAGCATGGCCAGCGCCGAGGCATCCTCCAGCCGGCTCATGGTCAGCAACTGCGACACCAGCCGGCTCATGCGGTCGATGCCGGACTCGACGTTGGCGCGTGCCCGGGCCCGCTCGCTTTCATCGGGCGAACGCTGCGCGATTTCCCATTGGGCCTTCAGCGCCGCCAGCGGCGTGCGCATTTCGTGCGCGGCGTCCGCGGTCAGGCGCCGCTCGTGCTCGATCGAGTCCGAAACGCGCACCAGCAGCCGGTTCATGGCGTTGACCAGCGGCACCAGTTCGCCCGGCACGGCGGCCAGGCTGAGTGGCGCAGGGTCGTGCGGGGAGCGGCGCTCGATATCGGCCGACAGTTCACGGACCGGCGCCATGGCACGCCGCATGAACCAGATCAGCAGTCCGATCAGCACAGGCAGGCCAACAATCCACGGCAGCACCTGCGCGGCGATATAGGACAGGATCAGCTCGTTGCGCTCGCCCAGCTTCTGCCCGATACAGACTCGCCACCCGGTCATGGCATCGTCCAGGTAATACAGCCGCCAGCGATGACCGTCGATGCGCCGGTCGGTGAAACCCGTGGCGGCCGGCGCCCGCGGCAGCCGGTCCCCGTCCGGATCGATATGCATGGGCGTGCCGTCCGGCAGCCACGCGGCAATGGCGAGGTCGCCAAGGCCCGCATCGCCCTGGTCACCCGCCGCAAGCGCCGGCAGCCGCGCGCGCGACGGCGCTGCCGTGATGTCGACCAGCGGCACCAGCGAATGCATCTGCATCGCCATGCGGACCATGGCGGTGTCGTAAAGCTCGTTGATCTCGTGGCGCGCCCGCACGTACGTCATGGCGATGGTCAGCAGCCACACCACCGGGGTCGCGATCAGCACGGCCAGGATCAGGCGCCGCTGCAGCGTCATGCGCAATCCTCGGCGGCGCCCAGGGTATAGCCGGCGCCGCGAAAGGTGCGAACGATCTTCGGATGGATCTTGCGGCGCAGATGGTGGATATGCACTTCGAGCGTGTTGCTCTCCAGCCCGGCCTGCCAGTCATAGAGCTTGTCGCGCAGGACCTCGCGCGTCAGCAGCCGGTTCGGATGCGCCAGCAGCAACTCCAGCAGCATGGCCTCGCGGCTGGTCAGGTCCACCGGCTTGCCGTGCCAGAAGGCCTGCTTTGCCGCCGGGTGGAACTCCAGCGCCCCATGCCGCCAGACCGGCGCCGAGTTGCCGGCGGCGCGGCGCGTCATGGCGCGCAGCCGGGCGGCCAGTTCATCGAGGGAAATCGGCTTGACCAGGTAATCGTCCGCGCCGCTGTCCAGGCCGCTGATGCGGCTCTCGATTGCGTCGCGGGCCGTCAGCACCAGGACCGGTATCTGGCACCCGCGCTCGCGCCAGCGCCTGAGCCACGACATGCCGTCGTCGCCGGGCAGCCCGAGGTCCAGCACCACGGCGTCGTACTGCACCACGCCCAGCGCATGATCCGCCTCGGCGCCCGTGGTGAACCAGTCGACGATGTATCCCATCAGTTGCAGCCCGTGCAGCAAGCCGTCGCCCAGCATGGGGTCGTCTTCAACAATAAGAATTCTCATTTTCCAGGCCAGCTTTTTTGCGTTATAGGCCAATACAGGGCGATAAAGCCGCGGCAAGTCACGCAGCCGCCATTCTGCCCAAATTTCCTTAATCTGCCATTAAGGTTCGTCACTTATCCTCCCATGTTGCCCTGAGCCGGCCGCTTGTCCGATCGCTATCCGACAACCGTTGCCACACGGCATTTGCCCGGTTTCCGGCCCGATATCCGCCACGCCCTCCCTTCCTTCATGCATCAAGGTTCCGACCGCCTGACGAGCGAGCCCGACGCGCTTGCCTCGCAAGCTGCCCTGCCGTGGCACCGGCGCCGCTTCGGCGGTGTGCCCATGATGGTGCTGGCCGGCGTCTGCGCGCTGATCGCGCTGCTCTGGTTCGGTACGCTGGAGTTCCGCCACCTGATCGGGCCCGATGAAGGCCGCTATGCCGAAATCGCCCGCGAAATGTTCGTCAGCGGCGACTGGGTGACAATCCGCTACAACGCGCTCAAGTACTTTGAAAAGCCGCCGTTCCACATGTGGGTGACGGCGCTGTCCTATGTGCTGTTCGGCATCGGCGACTGGCAGGCGCGCCTGTGCGTGGCCCTGGCCGGCGCTTTCGGCCTGCTGGCCTCCATGCTGGCTGCGCACCGGTGGTTCGGCGCCCGCGCCGCGCTGCTCACCGGCCTGGTGATGGTCGCCGCGCCGATGTGGAGCGTGGCGGCGCACTTCAATACGCTAGACATGACGCTGTCCGGGGCCATGGCCTGCGTGCTGGCGTTCATGCTCCTGGCGCAGCACCCCGACGCCACGCCGGCCACCCGCCGCAACTGGATGCTGGCGTGCTGGCTCGCCATGGGCGTCGCCATCCTGACCAAGGGACTGGTCGGCATCGCGCTGCCCGGGCTGGTGCTCGTGATCTACACCTTCGTGACCCGCGACCTCGGCCTGTGGCGGCGCCTGCATCTGGTGAGCGGCATCGCGCTGATGCTGCTGGTCGCGGCGCCGTGGTTCTGGCTGGTATCCGAACGCAATCCGGAATTCCTGCGCTTCTTCTTTATCCACGAGCACTGGGAGCGCTACACGTCGAACGTGCATTCGCGCAAAGGCCCGCTGCTCTACTTCGTGCCGCTCGTGATCGGCGGGTTCCTGCCGTGGCTGGGCCTGGTGCCGCGCATGTGGCGCGCGGTGCGCGAGCGCGCCGGCGTGACGGCCGGCGACGTCCCGCGTCCATTCCAGCCCGCGCTGCTCGCCGCCATCTGGGCCATCGCCATCTTTGTCTTCTTCAGCCTGTCGCACTCGAAGCTGCCCGGCTATATCCTGCCGGTCTTCCCGGCGCTGGGCATCCTCGGCGGCGTGGCGCTGGATTCGATCAACGAGCGCTCCTGGCGCCGCCAGCTCGTGGGCGGCCTGGCGATCGGCATCATCGGGCTGCTGGCGAGCCCCATCGTCGCCACGCTCAATTCGAACAACACGCCCAATACGCTGTATCGCGCCTATGCCATCTGGGTGGCCGTAGCATTCGGCCTGATGATCGCGAGCACGCTCGCGGCGCGCTGGCTGCTGCCGCGACGCGGACTGATGGCAAGCATCACGGTCTATGCGATCGGCATGTGCACGGCATTCTCCGGTGCGCTGCTTGGGCATGAAGTGATCGGCCGCTCGGCGTCCGGCATCGACATGATCGCGCCCGTGGCGCGCGTGCTGCGGCCCGAGATGAAGCTCTATAGCGTGCGCGTGCTGGACCACACGCTGCCGTTCTACCTGCGCCACACGCTGGTCATGGTGGAGCGGCCCGACGAACTCGAATTCGGCGTGACCCAGGAACCGCGCAAGTGGCAGCCGACCACCGCGTCGTTCCTGGCCGCATGGCAGGACGGCCAGCCCGCCATGGCGATCATGTCGCCCGATACCTTCGCCGAACTGAGCCAGCGCGCCCCCATGTACGTGGTCGCACGCGACTGGCGCCGCGTGGCCGTAACCAACTTTGCCGTGAATGCACCGGCACCACAACGCTAGGCTGGCCCCCGCGCCCGGCCCATCCTTACGCTTAACCCATGCAACAGACCACTCCCATGCAAGGCAAGAAAGTCCTCATCCTTGGCGTCAACGGCTTCATCGGCCACCACCTGACGCGCCGCATCCTGGAAACCACGTCGTGGGAGGTCTACGGCATGGACATGTCGTCCGACCGCCTGGGCGACCTGGTCAACCATCCGCGCATGCACTTCTTCGAGGGTGACATCACCATCAACAAGGAGTGGATCGAGTACAACATCCGCAAGTGCGACGTGATCCTGCCGCTGGTGGCCATCGCCACGCCGGCCACCTACGTGCGCAACCCGCTGCGCGTGTTCGAGCTCGACTTCGAAGCCAACCTGCCGATCGTGCGCAGCGCCGTCAAGTACGGCAAGCACCTGGTGTTCCCGTCGACCTCCGAGGTCTACGGCATGTGCGCGGACGAGGAGTTCGATCCGGAAGCCTCGCCGCTGATCTACGGCCCGATCAACAAGCCGCGCTGGATCTACGCCTGCTCCAAGCAGCTGATGGACCGCGTCATCCACGCCTATGGCATGGAGCAGGGCCTGAACTACACGCTGTTCCGCCCGTTCAACTGGATCGGCGCCGGGCTCGATTCGATCTTCGAATCGAAGGAAGGCTCCTCGCGCGTGGTCACGCAGTTCCTGGGCCATATCGTGCGCGGCGAGCCGATCAAGCTCGTTGACGGCGGTGCGCAGCAGCGCGCGTTTGCCGATATCTCCGACGGTATTTCGGCGCTGATGCACATCATCGAGAACAAGGACGGCGTCGCCAGCGGCAAGATCTTCAACATCGGCAATCCGTCCAACATCCACTCGGTGCGCGAGCTGGCCGAGATGATGCTGAAGATGGCCGCCGACTACCCCGAGTACGCCGAAGAGGCGCGCAAGACGCAGATCGTCGAGACCTCGTCGGGTGACTTCTACGGCAAGGGCTACCAGGACGTGCAGCACCGCGTGCCGAAGATCGACAACACCATGCAGGAACTGGGCTGGAA